>NZ_JODF01000067.1:0-41668 GCF_000717945.1 Streptomyces sp. NRRL S-920 | reverse complement strand
GTCTTGGGATGTGGACGGGGTGGGGTGGGGGCGGGGTGGGGGGCTAGGTTCGCGATCCCCCGCGGGGAGGGCGTCGGGGCATCCGCCTCCCCGGAGGTCGGCTGCTGGGCCTGGGGGCTCGGGGCCGGGCTGGCGGGCGGGCGGGGAGCTGGGGGCCTGGGTCAGCCGCCCGGGCGGGCGACGGGCTCGGCTTCGCCGGGGAGGCCGTTGCTGCCGCCACCACCACCGCCACCGTCACCGCCGGGGCAGCGGCTCCCCACGGGATCGAGCCCGTGACCGGCCTGACTTGCTTCACCGGCCTGGCTAGCCTGACCGGCTGGCTTCGCGTGACCGGTCAAACCCCCGCGACCATCGGGACCAACCCGACGCCCCATCAATTGCCGCACCACGTCCACGAGTTCGCTCGGTTCAAAGGGCTTGGCGAGGAAGGCGTCGACGCCGACCTCCAGGCCGCTTTCGACCTCGTACTGCGTACAGGCGCTGATGATGACGACGGGCAGATCCCGGGTCCGCGCGTCGGCGCGCAGCCGTTCGGCGGTGCGCAGACCGTCGAGCCGGGGCATCACGACGTCGAGGGTGACCACGTCGGGCCGCACTTGATGGACGACGTCCAGGCACTCGGCACCATCAGCCGCGGTCACGACCTCGAAGCCCTCCAGCTCGAGGTTGACCCTGATCAGTTGCCGAATGACCTTGTTGTCGTCCACAACAAGCACGCGGCCGGGCACGGCTGACACAACTCGAGAGTAGGTCTCCGCCCGCCGCCGCGTCCCGGTTTTCCCCACTTCCGCCCCACGAGAGCCGCCCCACCCGCACGTGCGGGCCGCCGCCCGCGGGCCCTCACCTCCCTGCCCCCGGAGCGTGGAAATACCTGTTCATGGGCAGCCCCGGAGAGCTGGTAGGGTTCTACCCGCCGCCGCGCAACCGCGACGATACGCCCCCGTAGCTCAGGGGATAGAGCAACGGCCTCCGGAGCCGTGTGCGCAGGTTCGAATCCTGCCGGGGGCACCTTGTATGAGGTGCCCAAGACCCCGTCATCAGCGGAAACGCTGAGGGTGGGGTCTTCGCGTATGTGCAGCGGCCGTATGCCGGAGTCCGTGGAACCCGACTTCCGGCCAGGTCTCAGGTGGCTCCGGCTCGGACTGGCACCCTGCGCGGCGCTCGTTCTCGCCCCGCAAGCTCGTCAACCAGGGCCCTCTGGCGGGCACACGCCGTAGATGGTCGCCCGCCCGTCGAACAGCACCATCCACCGGTGGACCGCCGGCACGGTGGGCCAACGGCCTCATGTCCGGCTCAAGCAATACCCAGGTACAGCCCGCCCGCAGACCCTTATCGAATAGGCGCTGATCGACTGCCGGCCCGTGCAGAATCGTTTTGCTTGGTCAGCCCGGTATCCCTGTTTCTGGATTGCCTCACGTGATCTCACTTGACAAAAGGCATAACACTGTCCTGTTTCCAGTACTTGTGCTCAAAGCAGCCCTCGCCATAGCCTTAAAACAGGCGAAGCAGGCACCTGCTGAGCGGCGCGACCTGGCATATCAGGTGCCGGGGGAGGGAATGCACGTGGGGGAATGGAAATGGGTACAGGCAGCCGAGCGGCATCTTGAGGAGTCCGAATTCCTCAATGAGCATGAGACGGCCGCCAAGGTCGGAAAAGTCACAGGTCGAGTCGCACTAACTGTCGCATCCGGTGCTGGTGTCGCCTACCTCGGCGCGACTGCTGCCGCAGCCAACGTCGGGACTTGGGTAGCCGGTCAGCAAGCCGCAATGGCCGTGGCCGCTCCGTCTGCGGGATTGCTCGCGCAGAAAGCGGCTTACGAAGTCGGTAAAGGGGTTGGAGAGAAAGCCCGGGGTGCTCTCCTGAGTAATCTCGCGACCAGCGCCTGGACGCTTGGTGGACTGGCTGGGGCGTATGCGGGCGCCGGATGCGAAGCTGGTCTCGACTGGCTGGCGAATCAGCTGCCGTAACCCTCAACCCAGTCTCACCGGGCTCCCCTTGGGCATCGGCCGTTCAGTGGTGTCGCTTCCGTTTGTGCGGTGTGCGCCGTGCGCGACCAGTGCCCAGAGCAGGGCCGCGAACGCCGCTATGTGCAGCACGGCTCGGACGGTGTTCCAGGTGGCCCACTTGTTCTCGAAGTCCGCGCGGGTCTCCGCCAGGTGTCTGATGTGGTCGGGGTCTCCCGCGTTCGCGAGTTGGTCGTTCAGGGGGACGTTGATGGCGCTGGTGACCACGAAGGCCGCCAGGTACAGGGCCAGGGCCGCGATCAGCCAGGGCAGGGCCGGGCGGCCCTCTTCTCGCCAGGACAGGAACACCGCCAGGCCCAGGAGAGGGAGCGAGCCCATGAACGGGAGCATGAAGGCCGGGTTGATGATGGCCTTGTTGATGCTCTGCATCGCCTCGACGAGCGTGTGGTCGGACGATCGGGCCAGGCCGGGCATGACCGCGTAGGAGAAGGCGGCGAAGAGTCCGGCCATCAGCCCGGTGGAGAGGGTGACGGCGAGCAACACGCCGGTCTGTAGGTGCTTCATACTGCCCTACCTTCTTGAGTGCGTCCCAGAAGTTCCGGCTGGGTTCCGGATCGCGTCGGCGACGCGGTGCACTTCTGGCGCCGCCACGGCTCTGGCGTCGCCACGGCGCGGCCTCGACTATCGATCACCGTACGATTCGCGGCAACCGCCTTTCCTGTAGGGCGCGTTAACCTTGCGGTTAATGCCGTTGAGGGGTGGGTGCCGAGGCTGCATTTCGGGCGGACCGCCGAGCGGTTGCGCGTCTCGCCGGCCACCAACAGCGAGGATCTGCGGCCCGTACTCGCCGCGTTCTCGTCCCGCGGCCCCGGCTGCCACGTACGGATCCGCGCCATGGGTTACGACGATCCGTTCTCCGCCCTGCGCCGCGGCGCCGTCGACGTCCTGCTCGCCTGGCCGAGCGGGCGGCCGATCGCCGAGGGGCCGCCGCGGGCGACGGCACGCAGTTGCTCGCCATCGTCACCAGCGGGGAAGCGACTACATCCCCATCCGCGACCTCGCCGTCGACGCGGGCCGCTCAGGACGCAGGAAGGCGCTCGGGGCGGCAGGAAGCCGCTCAGGACCGCAGGAACGCGAGGACCGCGAGGACCCGGCGGTGCCCCTCGGTGGCCACCGGCAGGTCGAGCTTGGCGAAGATGTTGCCGATGTGCTTGTTCACGGCGGCCTCGCTGATGAACAACTCCCCTGCGACGGCCGCGTTGGTGCGGCCCTGCGCGATCAGGCCGAGCACCTCGCGCTCCCGGGGGCTCAGCCCTTCCAGGGGGGTCCTTCCGCAACCGTACGAGCTGCTGGATCACCTCCGGGTCCACCACCGTCCCGCCGACGGCGATCCGGTCGATGGCAGCCGTGAAGTCGGCGACCGCGGCCACCCGTTCCTTGAGCAGGTAGCCGACGCCGGCGCCGCCGCCCGAGTCCAACAGGCCGAGCGCGTACGAGCGTTCCACGTACTGGCTGAGCACCAGCACCGGCAACCCGGGGAACTCCTCCCGGAGTTGCACCGCCGCCCTCAGCCCGTCGTCGCTCAGCGTCGGCGGCATCCGTACGTCGGTGACGATCAGGTCGGGCCGCTCGGTGCGCGCGGCCGCGACCAGGGCCTCGGCGTCGCCGACCGCCGCCACCACCTCGTGCCCGACCCGCTGCAACAGCCCGACCAGGCCTTCGCGCAACAAGACGGCGTCCTCTGCCACGATCAGGCGAAGCGACACGGAACCTCCACGTGCAACAGGGTGGGACCACCGACCGGACTCGACACCCGCATACGGCCGTCGAGCGCCTTGACCCGGTCGGCGAGGCCGGTCACGCCGCTGCCCGCTGCCGGGTCCACGCCGCCGTGCCCGTCGTCCGTGATGTCGAAGATCAGTAGATCGGCATGGTAGCGACCGCGCACCTGCGCCCTCGCGGCCCCGCTGTGCTTGGCGATGTTCGTCATGGCCTCGTTGATGAGGTAGTACATGGTCGTCTCGATCTTCCTGGGCAGCTTCTCGGGCAGCCGCAGGTCCACCGTGACCGGGATCGGGAACCGGGCGGCGTAGTCCTCGATCGCCGCGACCAGCCCGTGATCGGCCAGTACGGGCGGATTGAGCCCCCGGATCAGGGCCCGCAGCTCCTGGTGGGCGGTGGACAGCTGGGCCTCCGCCTGCGTGAGCAGTTCGGCCTGCGGGGAGTGGGGAGGGGTCTCCAGGCGCAGCATCCCGAGGGTCATTCCCAGGGACACCAGCCGTTGCTGCGCCCCGTCATGCAGATCGCGTTCGATCCGTACCCGTTCCGCGTCGAAGGTGTCCAGCAGGCGTACCTGCGAGGCGCGCACCTCGCGCAGTTCCTCCGCCAGCTCCCGGTCGCGCGGGGCGAGGAAGGTGCGGGCCATCGCCGCCCGCGCCCCCGCCCACGAGGTCACCGTGTACGGCGAGGCGAGCAGCACGACCGCCGAGAAGATCGCCCAGGGCCAGGTCTCGCCGTCCAGAGAGCTGAGGAAGACGGCCGGCAGCCCGAAGCAGAAGAGCAGCACCATCAGGTCCACCCACCACAGCCCCGCCGACGAGATGAGCGTGAACACCAGCTCCCGCCACGTCACCTGCTCCTTGATCCGGGTCGCCACCCACGCCCTGGTGCCCTGCCCGTCCGGGCGCCGGTGCGGGTCCGGCAGCCGGTCCAGGTCCACCAGCCGCAGCCGTTGGCGCTCCAGCCTCGCCACCACCGTGGAGGCCGTGACCAGCCCCGCGAGGGGGGCGATCCCTATCAGCACCAGCAGCAGCGCCAGCCCGGCCGCCAGCCCGACGGCGAAGATCACCACCGCCGCCGTACCCACCAGAACACCGCTGCTCAGATAGGCCAGGGACCTCCAGGGCCAGCTCGATGTCAGAAAGCTCAGGGGACGCTGAGCCATGGCCTGCCAGGCCGTCGTGGGACGCATGTGGTCACCGTAGCCCGGGAGTTCGGGTGATCCAGGTAGAGCTGGCACTACCCCGGAAGTAGAGAGCGGGCCAGTGCCCGCGGGTCCCCTCGTGCAGTGAGATCGACGCATGACGACAGCGGCGACAACGGCGACAGCAGCGACACAGACGAAAGGGGGGACAGCGGGGACAGCGGCAGCAACTACCACTGCGAGGCAGGCCTCCGTGCAGGACGCGGTCGAACTCCACGGCGTGCGCAAGGTCCACGGCTCGGGCGACCACGCGGTGACCGCGCTGGACAGCGTCTCCATCGGCTTTCCCCGCGGCACCTTCACCGCGATCATGGGCCCCTCCGGTTCAGGGAAGTCGACCCTGCTCCAGTGCGCGGCCGGACTGGAGCAGCCGACCGAAGGACGGATCGTTCTCGCCGGTGTCGACATCGGCGGGCAGAGCGAGAAGCAGCGCACCGAACTGCGCCGCGAGCACATCGGCTTCGTCTTCCAGGCCTTCAACCTCGTCGAGTCGCTGACGGCGGCACAGAACGTGGAGCTGCCTTCCCGGTTCGCCGGCCGCAAGGTCGGACCCGAGCAGGTCGCGGGCGCGCTCGCCTCGGTCGGTCTGGCCGACCGTGCGAGCCACCGGCCCAGTCAGCTCTCCGGCGGCCAGCAGCAGCGCGTGGCCCTCGCCCGGGCCCTGGTCACCCGCCCCGACGTCCTCTTCGCGGACGAGCCCACCGGCGCCCTGGACACCGTCACCTCCAAGGAAGTACTGCGGATGATGCGGATGCTGGTCGACCAGGAGGGCCAGACCACGCTGATGGTCACCCACGACCCGGTGGCGGCCTCCGTGGCCGACGTCGTCGTCTTCATCAAGGACGGCCGGATCGCCGACCGTATCCCGCTGGACGGGGACTCCCAGAGCGACAACGCCGCCGCGGTCGCCGCCCACATGGCCCGGCTGGAGGCGTGATGCTGATCCTCGCGAACGTACGCGAACGCTGGTCGGGCTTCCTCGGGGCCTTCCTCGCCGTCATGGTCGGCGTGGCCCTCATCACCACGACCCTGGTCATCTACGACTCCTCCCGCCCCGACGTCCAGGACCGTTACGCGGGCGCCGCCGCCCTGGCCCTGCCCCGGCAGGCCCTCGACCAGGAGGGCAGCCCCGAGGACCGGATGCCGTGGAGCCGGGCCGAGGCCGCTCCGATCCGGGCCGGGCTCGACGCCGTCCCCGGAGTCGCCACCGTCGTGGTGGACCGCTCCTTCTACGCCCAGGCCCTGAAGGGCGGCAAGCCCGTCGCCGACGAGGGTGCCGCAGAGGCGGGGCACGGCTGGGGCAGCGCGCGGATGGCGCCCTACCGGCTCGTCTCCGGCCGAGCCCCCGGCGGGAACGGCGAGGTCGTGGTCGACCGCGCCCTGGGCGTGGCAGCGGGCAGCGAACTCACCGTCAACATCACCGAGGGCCGCAAGCGGTTCACCGTCGTCGGCACCGTCGACGGCCCCGGCTACTACTTCAGCGACGCCTTCGCAGCCGAGCAGCAGCCCGGCGTCGGCGCCCTCGCCCTCATCGCGGACAGGGGAGCGTCCGCCGCCGCCATCGCGTCCGGCGCGCGGCAGGCGCTCGGCGACCGGGGCGACGTCCTGGCCGGTGACGCCCGCTCCGCACTCCAGCCCCAGTACGTCGAGCACCAGCGCAATCTCGGCGTCCAGCTCATCGGCGCCATGGCCGCCCTCGGCCTGTTCACCACGGTCTTCGTCGTCGCCTCCATGCTGGTCCTGTCGACCGGCATGCGCCGCAGGGAGATCGGCCTGCTGCGCACCATCGGCGCCGCACCCGGCCAGATCCGCCGCATGATCCTCGGTGAGGCCGCCGTGGTGGGCCTGCTCGGTTCGCTCGTCGGCTGCCTGGCCGGTGTCGCCGCCACCCCGGTCCTGCGCGACATCCTCAAGGGCCTTGACGTCACCCCGCCGGGCATGGAGGTCACCGTCGCCGCCTGGCCGCTGCTCACCGCCTCCGCGGTCGGCATCGGCGTGAGCGTCATCGGGGCCTGGGCCGCCGGCCGCAAGGCCGCGAAGGTGGCCCCCATCGAGGCCCTCCTGGACAGCCGCTCCGCCAACGACGGGATGGGGCGCGGGCGTTGGATCGCCGGGCTGTCCGTCCTCGGCCTGGGTGCCGTCCTCGCCGTCGGCACCGCCACCACCGGCGCCGACAACCGCGTCAGCATGGCGCTCCTCGCGACGATGACGCTCATCGTCGCCGCCGCGCTGCTGGCGCCCGCCCTCGTCGGCCCCGTCGGCCGCCTCCTCACCGCCCCGTTCCACAAGCGCGGCTCGGCCGCTCCCGTCCTGATCCGCTCCGAACTCGCCGCCAACTCCCGCCGCGCCGCGTCCCTGGTGGCTCCCGTGATCGCCGCCGTCGGCTTCGCGGTCCTGCTCAGCGGGGCGGTCGAGACGATGCGGGCGGCCTACCCGGCGGGCGAGGCGCGCAAGGTCGCCGGCCAGACGATCGTCACCTCGGACGGCACCCCCGGCAACACCGATGAGGTCGTCGCCGCCAACCCCGTCGGCAAGGCCTCCCTGCCGACCCGCGCGTTCGTCGGCGAGGAGCGGACCGTCCTGGACGTACTCGGCACCCGGGACGCCCGGTGGAACAAGCCGGGAGAGGCCGTGCTCGGCCGGCGCACCGCCGACGGCCTCGGCCTGGAGGAGGGCCAGAGCGTCCGCGTCCGGTTCGCCGACGGCGCGAGCGTGACCCTGAGGATCAGCGAGGTCCTGGCCGACGATCCGGCCCGCGGTGACTTCGTGGTCGCCCGTGACCTGGTCCGCGCCCACGACCCGGCCGCGCTCACCGACGACATCTTCGTCCCAGCCGGAAGCAGGGCTTCCGCCGCGGTCCCCGGGACCGTTCTGCACGACGCCATGCGGTACGCGCTCGATGACTACAACACCGACGCCAAGCTCACCGACTCCCTGGCCACGATGCTCATCGTGATCGCCGTCGGCTACAGCGTGATCGCCGTCGCCAACAGCATGGCCATGGCGGCCCACGGCCGCCGCCGCGACTACGCGGTGATGAAGTCGGCGGGCGGCACCGTCCGCCAGCTCCTCAGGCTGGCGGCGGCCGAGACCGCGGTACTGGTGGCCGTCGGCGCGGGCCTGGGTGTCCTGGTGACGCTGCCCCCGCTGGCGGGCATGGCTTCCGGCCTCTCGCAGGCCACGTCGTCCGATGTCGGTCTGCGTCTGGACAGCGGAGCCGTCCTCACGGCGATCATCGCGACCCTGGCCGCGGCCGTGCAACGCGATGGGGGCGCCCCCTGCTCGAGCGAAGCCGAGAGCTTGGGGAAGTGCCAGACCCCGCGGCCCGCGGCATGATCCGCCGGACAGGCCCTAGCCCCCGGCCCCTTCGGACTACTCTCCGGCGCCTTCGGAGACAGCTCGTTCCGCCATCTTCTTGAATTCGCCCAAGTCGTAGTTGGCCAGGGTGGCGTCGAGGTTGGTGAGGGCCCCCAGGTGTTCGATGAACCCCTGGGGGTCGTACTCGATCTGGAGGGTTACCCGGCTCTCCGTGGCGCTCAGGTGGTGGAAGGTGACCACGCCCGCGTGGTGGACGCCCTCCGTGGTGTGCCAGGCGATGCGGTCCTGCGGGACCACTTCGGTGAGTTCGGCCACGAAGCCCTTGTCCGCGCCGGGGAGGGCGACCTGCCAGGCGAAGGTCTTGCCGTCGATGCGCTGGACGTGTTTGACGTGGCTGAGGAAGGACGGCCATCGCTCGACGTTCTCCCACAGCGCCCAGCTCACGGCTACCGGGGCCTTGATGTCCACCGCTTCGAGCAGTGAGGACGACATGTGTTCTCCTTGCTTCTTCCCTTGGGGTCTACCTGAGCGATACCGGTACCCGGCCCTGGGCGATCTACCGGTCCATCGGTGCGATGGTGATTGTGGTCGCCCCGACGAAGGTCCGTCCGGCATGCTGGCCTGCGGCAGGGGGCCGGTCGGCGGTCCCCTGCGGTTGAGGAAAGGAGGGCGCGCTCGTGGGCGACTGGATACGTTGCTGCCACCCCGCTCCCGACGCCGGGGTCCGTCTGCTCTGCTTCCCGCACGCGGGGGGTTCCGTCAGCGCCTATCACGCGTTGTCCGGGGCGGTCGCGGGGGTCGTGGAGCCGCTGATCGTGCAGTACCCGGGGCGTCAGGACCGGTACGGCGAGCCGTTCGCCGCGGGGGCGGACGAGATCGTCGATGCCGTGCTGGGCGAGCTGGATTCGGGGGGCGGTTCCGCGCCTCTCGCTCTGTTCGGGCACAGCATGGGCGCCACCGTGGCGTTCGAGGCGGCGCGGCGGCTGGAGGCACAGGGGCGGCCTCCGGTGGCGCTCTTCCTGTCCGGTCGGCGGGCGCCCTCGCTGCCGCGCCGGACCGGGGCGATGCGGCCCGTGCGGGAGATGTCCGACGCCGAACTCGTCGAGGAGATGCGGAAGTTGTCCGGCACCGCCGACGAACTCCTCGCCTCCCCCGAACTGCTCTCGCTCTTCCTGCCGTCGATGCGCGCCGACTACCAGATCGTCGACGACTACGTGTATCGCCCCGGGGAGCCGCTGAGTTGCCCGGTCACGGTTCTCACGGGCGACAGCGATCCCCGCGTCGGCGTGGAGGACGCCCGGGCCTGGCAGCGCGAGGTGCGGGGCGCCTTCTCCTGCCACGTCCTGGCCGGGGGGCACTTCTTCCTCAACGACCATCTGCCGTACGTCGCCGACGTCATCGCCTCCTCCCTTCCCGATCCGATCGGGAGGCGATGACCGCCGCGTAGCCCCGCCCCTAAGCCCTGGGCCGGGGCGGTTCGCCGCCGCGCGGCTCTCTACTCCTCCGCCTCGAACTCCGCCAGGAGCGCGTCCAGCGAGTCCTCCGCGGCGTCGGGCTCCTTCGCCTCGACGATGCGTACCGCCAGTTCCTGGAGGGTCAGCTCCTCCAGGAACAGGGTGATCGGTACGTCGATGCCGAGGTCGTCCCGCAGCCGGCCGACCAGGTGGACGGCCGTCAGTGAGTCGCCGCCCGCCGAGAAGTACGTCGTCTCCGGGGCTATGGGGGCGTTCTCGGCCAGGCCCAGGGCCTCGGCCAGGATGGCGGAGACGGCCGGGGTGAGGTCGTCGGGGCTCGTACCGGTCCCGGCGGGATCCGTGGTCTCCTCGGTGCCGGGGGCCGCCGTCGCGGTCGGGAGCGTCAGCGCGCCGAAGCTCTCCCCCTCGAACGGGTACGTCGGCAGGCTCACCCTGCGCGCCCCGTCCCGTGACCGGGGCCACGGGACCGAGTCGCCCTTCAGCCACAGCTCACCCAGCTCACGCAGACCGTCCGCGTCGGGCCCCTCTCCCTGGCCCGTACAGGGGCGGCCCTCCGCGAGCGCCGTCAGACTGTCGGCCGCCTCCGCCCGGTCCGACGCCAGGACGTACGCGCGTACGTCCATGGGGGTGCGGGCCGTGCGCAGAGTGTGCGCGGTGTCCGCGAGGGACGGGGCACCGGGGGCGCGCAGGGCCGTCGCCAGCTTCGCCGCGAGCGCGGTGAGGGCGGTCTCCGTGCGGGCCGAGAGGGGGAGGATCTCGGTCGCCGGGTTCGCCTGGGCCGCCGCGTCCGTCAGGCTCGCCGGGTTCGCGGCATGCCGGTCGGCCGGGGCGGGGGGCCGGGGGCGGTCCGGGGACTCTTCCAGGACGACGTGGACGTTCGTACCGCCGATGCCCAGCGAGCTGATGCCGGCGAGGCGTGGGCCTTCGGCGGGGCGCGGCCAGGGAGCGGGGCGGTCGATGACCTGGAACGGGGTGGCGTCCAGGCGCAGTTCGGGGTGCGGGCGCGAGAGGTTGACGGTGGGTGCCAGGGTGGCGTGCTCCAGCATCAGCACCGTCTTGATGAGCGAGGCCACGCCCGCGGCCGCGTCCAGGTGGCCGATGTTCGACTTGACGGAGCCGATGCCGACGCGGGGACGGTCGCCGGTGTCCGGGGTGCCTGTTGCGGGGGCGAACGCCTCCTTGGCCGCCGCCAGTTCGATGCGGTCGCCCAGCTCCGTGGCCGTGCCGTGCGTCTCCACGTACTGGGCGGCCGACGGGGCGAGGCCCGCCGCCGCCCAGGCCTCGACGATCGCCGCCGTCTGCTGTTCGACGCCGGGGGCGGTGAAGCCGACCTTCGTGGCGCCGTCGTTGGTCAGGGCGCTGCCGCGCAGCACCGCGCGGATCGGGTCGCCGTCGGCGAGCGCGTCGGACAGGCGGCGCAGCACGACGACGCCCACGCCGTTGCCGGGCACGGTGCCGCCCGCCCGCTCGTCGAAGGGACGGCAGCGGCCGTCGGGCGAGAAGATGCCGCCCTCGTAGTGGACGTATCCCTGCCTGCGTACGGTGTCGACGCTGACGCCGCCCGCGAGCGCGGTGTCGCACTCGCCGAGGAGCAGCGCCTGGGCGGCGAGGTGCACGGCGGTCAGCGAGGTCGAGCAGGCCGTCTGCACGGTCAGGCTCGGGCCTTCGAGGCCGAGGCGGTAGGAGATCCAGGGGGCGAGGAACTCCCGGTCGGTGAGGATGCGGGTCTGCATCGCGCCGAGGGAGGCGGCCAGGCGGCGGTCGGTGTGGGCGGCCAGCATGTGCTCGGTGTGGCTGCCGCCGACGTACACGCCGGTGCGGGTGGGCACGGCGAGCGGGTCCTGGCCCGCGTCCTCCAGGGCGGCCCAGGCGGTCTCCAGGAGGAGGCGGTGCTGCGGGTCGAGGGCGGCGGCCTCGGTGCGGTTGAAGCCGAAGAGATCGGTGTCGAAGCGGTCGGCGTCGGCCAGGTACCCCTTGGCGGGCACGTGTTCGGGGCGGCTCAGGTCGGCCGGGTCCGTGCCGTCGGCCAGCAGCTCGTCCCGGGTGAAGTCGGCGATGGAGCAGACGCCGTCGCGGAGGTTCGCCCAGTAGGTGTCCAGGTCGGGGGCGCCGGGGAACCGCCCGCTCATGCCGACGATCGCGATCGCCGAGTCGGCGTCGGGCCCGGGCATGGCCGTGTCGGGCTCGCGGGTGGCGTCGGCGTCGGTGGCCCGGGGTGCTGGCTCGGTCATCGTGACGTGCCCTTTCTGGAACGGAGCCGTTGTGCGGCGGCGGTCTGTCGTGCGCGGCGGTCGCTGCCCCGGCGCTCGGCCGCGGTGGCGGTGGCGGGGGCTTCCTGCGGCGCCGTGGCGGGCGGTTCGTCCGAGGCCCGGTCGGGGGCCGGGGCGGGAGTCGGGGCGTGCGTCCTGTCGAGGTGCGCGGCGAGCGAGGCGACGGTGGGGTGGCGGAACAGGTCGACCAGGGTGAGGTCGGGCGCCCCGTGGTCCTGGGTCCCGTCCGCCGCTTCGCGCAGGGCGTCCAGGACCCTCAGCAACCGCACCGAATTGCCGCCCGAGTCGAAGAAGTTGTCGTGCACGCCGACCTGGTCCCGGGTCAGCACGCTCGCCCACACCCGCGCCACGCGCCGTTCGGTCGCGGTGCGCGCGGCGACGTACGGGCGACTCGTCTCGGGCCGCCGCGCGGTCGGTTCGGGCAGCCGGGGCCGGTCGATCTTGCCGGAGCGGTTGAGCGGCAGCGCGTCGAGGCGGACGTAGCCTTCCGGGAGCATGTAGCCGGGCAGGCGTTCGGCGAGGTGGGCGCGGAGGGCGTCGTCGGTGGGGGCGGTGCCCTCGCGGGGCACGACGTACGCGATGAGGCGCTGCTCGGCGTCGGTGCCCGTGCCGCCGCGGACGGCGGCCGCCGCGACCGCGACGTCCGGGTGCCCCGCCAACAGGGCCTCGATCTCGCCCAGTTCGATGCGGATGCCGCGGAGTTTGACCTGGGAGTCGGAGCGGCCGAGGTAGTGGATCCGGCCGCGCGCGTCCACGCGGGCGAGGTCGCCGGTGCGGTACATGCGGGAGCCGGGCGGGCCGTACGGGTCGGCGACGAAGCGCTCGGCGGTCAGGGCCGGACGGCCGATGTAGCCGCGGGCCAGCGAGGCGCCCGCGATGTAGACCTCACCGGTGACGCCGGTGGGGACCGTGCGCAGGCGGGCGTCGAGGACGTACACGCGGGAGCCCGGCACGGGGCGGCCGATGATGACGGGTTCGCCGGGTTCGAGGTCGGCGGTGGTGGCGTAGACGGTGGCCTCGCTCGGGCCGTACGCGTTGACGATGCGGCGGCCGGGTTCGCTGAGCCGCTCGACGAGTTCGGCGGGGCAGGGCTCGCCGCCGACGACGACCGTACGCAGGTGGGGCAGCCGTCCGTCGATGTCGGGCAGCAGCATCGCGGCGGACGGCGGCAGGACCACGTACGTGATGCGGGAGTCCCGCAGACGGGCGTACAGGGCCTCGCCGAGGCGTTCGTCGTCGCGGGCGATGTGCAGCTCGGCGCCCGCGATCCAGGGGAAGAACAGGTCGGACACGGCGACGTCGAAGCCGAACGACACGAATTGCAGGACGCGGTCGTCGGCGGTGACGGGGAACGCGGGGCGCACGGCCCGGGTCAGGTTGAGCAGGGCCCTGTGCTCGACGGCGACGCCCTTCGGGACGCCGGTGGAGCCGGAAGTGAACAGGACGTAGGCGAGGTCCTGGGGCGTGGGGCCCGTCGCCGTCGGGGGCGGGGTGGGCCCGGTGCCCTCCGGAGTGTCGGCGCGCAGGCAGGGGACGCCGAGCCGCTCCCCCTGCGCCGCGGTTTCCGCCGCCGTGATGAGCAGTCCCGTGCCGGACGTCTCGACCATGTGGGTGAGGCGGGCGTGCGGGTGGGCCTGGTCCAGGGGTACGTACGCGCCGCCCGCGCGCAGCACCGCGAGCGCCGCGATGCCCATCTCGGCCGAGCGGGGCAGCAGCAGGCCGGCCCGGAAGCCGGGGCGCACTCCCGCGGCGCGCAGCCGTGCCGCCAACGCGTCCGCCCGGTCGAGGAGTTCGCGGTAGCTGAGCCGGACGTCGCCGCAGACGAGGGCGGTGGCGTCGGGGCGGGCGGCCGCGTTGTCCGCGATCAGGTCGGGCACCAGGCGGTCGGTGGGCGCCGCCTCGGCCGTGCGGTCGGCGGCCGCGAGGGCGCGGCGGCGCTCCGGTGCCGGGACGGTGTCGAGGGTGGAGAGAGGGGCGTCGGGGTGGGCGAGGGCGGCGTCCAGGAGGGTCTGGAAGTTCCGTACCCAGGCGCGGACGGTCCCGGCTTCGAAGAGAGCGGTGCGGTAGATGAAGTGGGCGGCGAGACCGAGGCCGTCCGTCCAGCGCTCGACGTGCAGATGGAAGTCGAACTTCGCGGTGTCCAGGGCGAGTTCGACTCGCTCGACGCGGGCTCCCGCGAGTGCGAGGGAGAGTTCCGTGTCGTCGTCGTAGGCGAAGACCAGTTGCACCACGGGGTCGTGGCTCGTGTCGCGGACCGGGGCGAGGGTGTTCACGACCGTCTCGAACGGGGCGTCCTGGTACGGCTGGCCGGCCAGCAGTTCCGCGCGGATACGGCCGATCAACTCGCCGTAGGAGGGGTCGCCGGACAGGTCGACGCGCAGCGCCAGGGTGTTGGTCAGCATGCCGACCATCTCCTGGAGTTCGGGCCGGTCGCGCCCGGACACCGGGAAGCCGATGACGAGGTCGTCGCGGCCCGACAGGCGCCCCAGGAACGCGACGTACGCGGCGAACAGCGCCATGAAGGGCGTGGCGCCACGGGCGCGCGCCGCCTCCCCCAGGCGGGCGTGGAGTGCGGCGTCCAGCAGGAAGCGCTCCTCGGCGCCCGCCGCCGAACGGACCGCCGGGCGCGGGCGGTCGAGGGGCAGTGAGGCCACCTCGGGGGCGCCGCGCAGGCGCTCCGCCCAGTGGGTGACGGCTTCGGCGTAGCCGCCCGCCGCCTGGCGTTCGCGCTGCCACGCGGCGAAGTCCGGGTACTGGAGCGGGAGTTCGGGGAGCGGGCGGAGAGGGCGGGTCGGGTCGTCGCCGCCGGTTTCGTTCTCGTACGCGGTGGACAGGTCGCGCAGGATGACGCCGAGGGACCAGCCGTCGCAGATCAGGTGGTGGGCCACGAGCAGCACGCGGTGGCTGCCGTCGTCGACGGCGTACACCGTGCAGCGCAGCAGCGGTCCCGTCGCCGGGTCGAAGGGGCGGGCCCCGTCCGCCCGCATCCGGTCGTCCACCTCGTGCGCGCGTACGTCCTTCTCGACCGTGAGGTGCGCGCGGCCCGTGGCGGCGACGATCTGCGTCTGGGTGCCGTCCGCCGCGGTGCGGAAGACGGTGCGCAGGGCTTCGTGGCGGGCCACCACGGCCTCCAGCGCGCGGGTGAGCGCACCGACGTCGAAGGGGCCGTGCACGGCGAAGGCGGCGGGCACGTTGTACTGGGCGGTGCCGGGGTTCATGCGGTCCAGGACCAGGAGGCGGCTCTGGGCGTCGGAGACGGGGAACTCGTACTCCTCCACGGGCTGCGCCTGGTCCACCGGGTGCGCCGGGTCCGCCGGGTGTGGTGTGTCCACTGGGTTCACTCTCCCTTGGAGGGGGCCTGGGGGCCGGCAAGGACGTTTTCGAGTACCGCTTCGAGTACCGCGGCGATCCGCGCGGCCGGTGCCGCGTCGAGGACGTCGGCGTGGGCGCAGGCCAGCTCGTGCACGTCGACCGTCGCGGCGGCGCGGCGCCAGGCCGCGGCCTTCTCCTCGGTGGGGATGGCCTCGGGGTCGCGGGTCGCGGCGAAGAGGGTCACGGGGCCGTCGTAGGGGGACGGCTGCCAGCTCCTGCCGAGCGTGACGTGATGGGCGATGGCGTCGGTGAGTGCCGCGAGGCGGCGTTCGCCGATGCCGTCGAGCGCGGCTCCCTCCTCCCGGAGGATGCGCCGAGCCTCCGCGTCGACGACGGCCGGGTCGAGCGGGGTACGGGCGATGTCCGGCGGCTTGGGCATGGCGTCCACCACGGCGAGCAGGGCGACCTCCTCGCCGGCGGCGCGCAGCCGTACGGCCATCTCGTGGGCGACGGGGCCGCCGAAGGACCTGCCGAGCAGGAGGTAGGGGCCGTGGGGGCGGACGGCGCGGATCAGCTCGACGTACGCCTCGGCCAACGCGCCCGTGGTCCGCGGCAGGGGGCGGTCGGGCGCGGACAGGGCGGGCGTCTGGAGCGCGTAGACCGGGCGGTCCTGGGCGAGGTGGGGCAGCAACGCGGCGTAGGCCCAGCTCACGCCGAGTCCCGGGTGCACGCAGAACAGCGGGGCACGGTCGCCGTCGGCGCGGAGCGTGAGCAGCGGTGCCAGGCTCTCGGCGTCGGCGTCGGCGTCGGCGGGGGCGGGCTCGGGGCCGTCCAGGCGGGCGAGGAGGCGGGCGGGCGTCGGCGCGGCGAAGAGGGTGGCCACGGGGATCCGTACGCCCCAGGCGGCCTCGATCCGCCCGGCGAGCCGCAGCGCGCTCAGCGAGTGCCCGCCGGACGCGAAGAAGTCGGTGTCGGGCCCGGCCTCCACCCCGCCGAGCGCCTCGCCGAACAGGACGCACAGCTCCTTCTCCCTCGCGGTACGCGGCACCCGCGAAGCCTCTGGCGCGGCCGGGACCGGGGGCTCCGGCAGCGCGGCCCGATCGGTCTTGCCGTGCGGGGTGAGGGGCACGGCGTCGATACGGGCCCAGGCGGTGGGCAGGAGGTGCGGGGGGAGGATCCGGGAGGCGGCGGCACGGATCGGGGAGAGGGGGTCGGGGGTGGGGGCGTCGGACGCGGGAGCAGCGGGCACGGAAGCACCGAGCGCAGGGGCGCCAGGTGCCGGGGCACCGAGCGCAGGAGCGCCGAGGCCGTTCCTTGCCCGCGGCAGGGTGCCGGGCGGGCCAGCGGGCTCGGCGGGTTCCAGTACCAGCCAGGCCACCAACCGTTTTCCGCCGTCCGGTGCCGGCCTCGCCGCGACGATGGCGCGGGATACGCCCGGGCAGGTGCGCAGGGCCGCCTCCACCTCCGCCGGTTCGATGCGGAAGCCGCGGATCTTCAGTTGGGTGTCGGCCCGGCCCGCGAAGGCGAGGGTGCCGTCGGGGGTGCGGTGTGCCAGGTCTCCGGTGCGGTACATCCGGGTGCCGGGCGGGCCGTGCGGGTCGGGGACGAAGCGTTCGGCCGAAGCGGAGGGAGCGGCCAAGTAGCCGTGGGCCAGGCCCAATCCGGCGATGTACACCTCCCCCACGCAGCCGTCCGGCACCGGGCGCAGACGGGCGTCGAGGACGTAGACGCGCGTGCCGTCCAGCGGGCGCCCGATCGGCAGCGGGCCGCCGGGGACGGCCCCCGGCACACGGTGGGCCGTGGCGAACACGGTCGTCTCCGTGGGGCCGTAACCGTTCACCACGACCGTGCCGGGACAGTGCTCCCGCACGCGGCGCACCGCCTCGGGGTCCACCACGTCACCCCCGGTCCACACCTCACGCAGCCCGCGCAGCGACATCGGCGCCAACTCCGCGACCAGGCGGAACAGTTCCGCCGTGAGCCACAGCGCGGTGACGCGCCGCTCGGGCAGCACGTGCGCCAGCAGGGCCGGGGTCACGGGCTCGTCGGGGCAGATCACCACCGTGCCGCCGTTCAGGAGCGGAACCCAGACCTCGTACGTGGCGGCATCGAAGGTGTGCGGGCTGTGGAACAGGACACGGCGGTGCGCCCCCGCCGGGTCCGGCTCACCGCCCCCGTCCCCCGAGTGGAAGCGTGCGTCGGCGGCCAGTTCCGCGATGGCCCGCTGCGGGATCACGACCGCCTTGGGCTCACCGCTCGAACCGGACGTGTACATCACGCACGCCGCCGACTCCGGGTGAGACCGCGCGGTGACCTCCACGCCCTCGGGCGCCTCCCCGCGCACGTCGATCCGGCGTACGGACGCGGGCAGCCGCACCGCCTGCTCGCCCTCCGTCAGCACCAGCCCCGCCGACGCCCCGGCCAGCAGCCGCGCCAGCCTCTCCGCCGGCTGCGCCGGATCCAGCGGCAGCCAGCACGCCCCCGCCTTCAGCACCGCCAGTTGCGCCACGACCAGGGACGGTGAGCGGCCGAGCAGCAGGGCGACCGTGGCACCCGGCCCGGCGCCCGCCGCGACGAGGCGGGCGGCCAGGCGGTCGGATTCCGCGGCCAGCCGGGCGTACGTGAGGACGTCGTCGCCGCTCTCGACGGCGGGCGCGTCCGGCGTGCGGGCCGCCTGCGCGGCGAACCGTCCGGTCACCGTGGCGGGCCCCGCCACCGCCGCAGGGGCGCCCTCGGAGCGGGCGAGCAGGCGCTTGTGCTCCTCCTCGGGGAGTACGTCGATCCGGTCCACCGGCGTCGCGGGGTCGCCCGCGAGCTGCTCGAAGGCCCGCACCATGCGTGCCGCGATCGCCGCCGCGGGGATGCCGCGCCGGCAGCCCACCGCGAGGAGCATCCGCTCCCCCGCGACGACGGCCAGCGTCACGGGATAGTGCGTGGCGTCCCGTACGTCCGTCACGCGCACGGCGTCCGGGCCGTCGCCCCGCGCCTGCCGCGCCCCGCGCGGGAAGTTCTCGAACGCGAGGACCGAGTCGAAGAGTTCCCCCGGCGACGCGGACCCGGCAGCCGCCCCGGCCCCACGCCCCGCACCCGGACCGTGGCCCGCCATGCGTTGTACGTCCGTCAGCCGCACATGGTGGTACGGGACGAGGCGCCACTGCTCGTCCTGGACGCGGGCCAGCAGTTCGCCGACACTCTCCCCGTCGCGCAGCCGGACCCGCACGGGCAGCGTGTTGATGAACAGGCCCACCATCTCGCCCGCCCCGGGCAGGTCGTGCGGGCGGCCCGAGACGACACCGCCGAAGACCAGGTCCCGCCCGCCGGTCAGCCGGGCGAGCACCAGGGCCCAGGCGGCCTGCGTCAGCGTGTTGAGGGTGACGCCCGCCTCGGCGGCGCGGCGGGTGAGGGCGGCGGTCAGCTCGGCGGTGAGGTGCAGGCGGACCGTGTCGGGCTCGTCCGCGCGATCCCCCTCGCCCGTCGCCCCCTGAACAACCTCCCCCGGCGGGGCGAGCGGCGCCTGCCGCTCCAGGCCCGCGAGCGCCTCGCGCCAGGCCGTCTCCGCGAGACCCTGGTCCTGGCGTCCGAGCCACAGCGCGTACTGCCGGTAGGGCACGGCGGGCGCCAGGGCCCGGCCGGTGACCAGGGCCGCGAGGTCACGCTCCAGGACCGGGACCGACCAGCCGTCGAGCAGGATGTGGTGGAAGGTGAGGACGAGTTCGCCGCCGGTGTCGTGCCGTACGAACAGGGCGCGGAGGGCGGGCGGGCGGGCCAGGTCGAAGCGGCGGGTGCGGTCCTCGGCCAGCAACCGCTCGGTCGCGGCCTCCAGTTCGGCCGTGTCACGACCGGTCAGGTCGGCCTCGGTCCACGGCACGGCGACGGTGTGCGGGATCACCTGCACGGGGCGGTCGAGCCGTTCGTGGCGGAAGCAGGCGCGGAGGTTGGGGTGCCGCTCCATGAGGGCGCCGAGCGCGGCCCGTACCGTGTCGGCGGCGACCGCGGGCCCGATGTGGAAGCGGGTCTGTACGAGGTAGGGGTCGGGCCCCTCCGCGTCCCGCACGGCATGGAAGTACAGCCCTTCCTGCACCGGGGTGAGCGGCAGTACGTCCGCGATCCGCCCGCTCATCGACTACCGTCCCCTTCCGCGTCGGGGCCGGGCAGGTCCGCCAGATCCCCCTCTAGCATGGCCAGTTGGTCCATGGAGAGGCCGACCAGGGGGAAGTCGGAGGGGGTCGCGCCCACCGGGCCGCCCGCCGCGGTCTCCCGCGCCAGGAGGGCGATGCCCTCGCGCCACAGCCGGGCGAGTTCCCGCACGTCCTCCTGTGCGAGGACCCCTTCGGCGTACGAGAAGGTCACTTCCAGGCGCAGGCCGTCCGCGGTCTCCTTGGCGAAGGCGTCGATCTCGACCGCGTGGCCGAGCGGTACGGCACCGGGGCCGGCGTCGAGCAGCTCGCCGCCCGCCGCGTCCTCGGCGGTGAAGCGGCCGAGGTAGTTGAACCGCACGTCCGGGACGGGGAGTTCGGCGAGGACCGGGGCGGTCTCCGGGTTGAGGTGGCGCAGGAGGCCCCAGCCGATGCCGCCGTTGGGGACGGACCGCAGCTGCTCCTTGACCGTCTTGAGCGCCTCGACCGCCGCACCGCCTTCCGTCCGCCGGTCGCTCCCCGCGTCGAGCAGTACCGGGTACTGCGTCGTGAACCAGCCGACCGTGCGGGACACGTCCACCGGCACGGACAGCACCTCCCTGCCGTGTCCTTCGAGGTGGACGAGCAGACCGGTGCCCGAGCCGCGGTGGCGTACGGCCGCCGAGGCCAGTGCGGTGAGCAGCACCGCGTCCGGACCGCAGTTGAAGGCCGCGGGCAGCGTGGTGAGCGCGGCCTCGGTGAGGTCCGCGGGCAGCTCGGCGGTGAGGGTCGCCCGCCTCGCCCCCGCGCCCCGCCCCCCGGCGAGCCGGGCATCGGCGGCGGCTGCCAGCCTGCCCCGCCACCAGTCGAGTTCGGCGGCGAGGCCGGGGCTCAGCGCCTCTTCGGCGAGCAGTGCGGCCCACCGGGTGAAGGAGGTCCCCGGGGCCGGGGCCGGGGTGCCGTCCCCGGAGAGCGCGGCGGCCAGTTCCGGGCCGATGATCCGCCACGAGACGCCGTCGACCGCCAGGTGGTGCAGGGTCAGGAGCAGTACGCCCCGCCGCCGCGGACCGGCGTCGAGCCACACGGCCCTCAGCATCTCGCCGTCCTCGGGGGCCAGGCGGATCCTGGCGGCCAGTTCGGCGGCCTTGGCGCGGGCCTCGGCCTCGCCGGGGACCTCGACGCGTTCGAGTGCGGCCGCCCCGGCCGGGGCCCGTTCGGCCACCTCGATCTCCGCCTCGTCGGTCAGCAGCCGCATCCGCAGCACTCCGTGCCGCTCGATGAGCGCCCGTACCGCCGCCTCGATCCGCTCGCGGTCCGTGCCGGGCGGCACGGGGAACGCCATCGACTGCGTGAACGCCCAGGAGTCGCCGCCCTGCTCGCGCCACCACCGCATGACGGGTGTCAGCGGGAAGCGGCCGACACCCGTGTCCGAACCGTCCGGCCCGCCCTGCCCCGCGGCAGCCGATGTGCTTGCGTGGAGGGCCAGTTGGGCGGGGGTGCGCATCGTGAAGACGTCGCGCGGGGCGAGCACGAGGCCCGCCGCCGAGGCCTGTCCGGCGAGCTGGATGGCCATGATGCTGTCGCCGCCGAGCCGGAAGAAGTCGTCGTCGGCGCCGATCTCCTCGACGCCGAGGATCCGCGCGAACAGGTCGCACAGCTCCTTCTCCAGGGCGGAGGCGGGCGCCCGTGTCGACGCGGCGGCCCGGGGCGCGGGCAGGGCGGCGCGGTCGAGCTTTCCGCTGCGGGTCAGGGGGAGTTCGGGCAGCGTCACGACGTCCGACGGCACCATGTGCGCGGGAAGGCGGGTGGCGGCGTACGCGAGGAGTTCGTTCGCGTCGAGGGTGTGCCCGGGGGCGGGGACCGCGTAGCCGAGCAGTTGCGGCCTGCCCTCGCCGTCCTCGCGTACCAGCGCGACCGCGTGGGCGACGGCGGCGTGCGCGGTGAGGACCGCGGCGACCTCGCCCGGTTCGATGCGCAGGCCGCGCAGCTTGATCTGCTCGTCGGTGCGGCCCAGGTAGTGCAGGGTGCCGTCGTCGTCGCGGTACGCCAGGTCGCCGGTGCGGTACATGCGGGACCCGGGGGCGCCGTAGGGGTCGGGGACGAAGCGCTCGGCGGTGGCGGCGGGCTGGTTCAGATAGCCGCGGGCCAGGCCCGGCGAGGACAGGTACAGCTCGCCCGCGACTCCGATGGGCACGGGGCGCAGCCGGGCGTCGAGGACGTACGCGGTGGTGCCCGCGACCGGCGTGCCGATGGGCGGGGCGGTGCCGTCGCCGTGCAGCGGGGCGGACAGGGTGGCGGCGACGGTGGCCTCGGTGGGCCCGTACGCGTTGTGGAAGCGGCGGCCGCCGACGGCCCAGCGGGCCACGAGCGCGGGCGGGCACGCCTCGGCCCCGACGGCGAGCGCGCGCAGCGCCGGGTACGGGCCCTCGGGCACGGTGGCGAGGACGGACGGCGGCACCATCGCGCAGGAGATGCGCCGCTCGGCGAGGACCCTGCCGAGGCCGTCCCCGGCGAGGGGGCCCGGCGGCGGCACGACCAGGGTGCCGCCGGGACCGAAGGCCATGCACATCTCGGCGACGGAGATGTCGAACGCCGGTGAGCCGAGCTGGAGGACCCGCGACCTCGCGTCCAGCGCGAAGCGGCCGACGAGGCTGTGGACGAGCGCGGCGATCCCGGCGTGGGTGACGACGACGCCCTTGGGGGTGCCGGTGGAGCCGGAGGTGTGGATGACGTAGGCGGCGTGCGACGGGTCGAGGGGCGCGGGGGTCAGGGGCGCGGGGGTCAGGGGCTCACCCGCGTACGCGTCGTCGTCCAGGACGATCCGGGGCAGGTCCGTGGGCGGCAGCACACCGGCCGCGGCGGTGCGGGCGTCGGTGACCAGCAGGACGGGCGCCGCGTCGGCGAGCGTGTGGCGGACGCGGTCCGCCGGGTAGTCGGGGTCGACCGGCAGATAGGCGGCCCCGGCCCGCTGCACGGCGAGCGCGGCCACGGGGAGGTCCGCGCCGCGCCCGAGGGCGAGAGCGACGGTCCGGTCAGGACCCGCGCCGTGCCGGGCGAACAGTCCCGCCAACCGGTCGACGCGGTCCGCGAGTTGGGCGTACGTGAGGCGCAGACCGTCCGCTTCGAGGGCGGGCGCGTCCGGGGTGCGGGCGGCGTGCCGGGCCACCGTGTCCGGCAGGGACTCGGGGGCGGGCGCGGCCGGGCCGCGGGAGAGGGCGAGCAGGCGGTCGCGCTCCGCCGCGGGAACCACGTCGAGGTTCCGCACGGGGACGGCCGGGTCGGCGGTGACCTGCTCCAGGAGGGTGAGGTAGCTGTCCGCCCAGCGGGTGACGGCCGCGGGCGCGAAGAGGTCCGTACGGATCTCGAAGCTGCCGTCCATGCCGTCGCCGTTGTCCCGCACGACGCCCACGAGGTCGTGTTCACCCCCGGTGTGGATGCGCTCGGGCTGGGCGAACTCCCGTACGGCCGACACGCTCGGCTGCTCCGTCAGGTGCATGAACACCCACTGGAACAGCGGGGAGCGGCCCGCGCTGCGCTCGGGGGCGGCCGCCGAGACGATGCGGCCCACCGGCAGGTCGGCGCCCGCCATGAGGGCGGGGAAGTCCGTGCCGAAGCGGGCGAGCACGTCGGCGAAGGAGTCCTCCTCGGTGATGCGCCAGCGGGTCGGTACGGCGTTCATGACGTACCCGATGACGTGTTCGAGGCCCTTGGCGGAGCGGTTGGCGACCGGTGTGCCGAGCACCAGGTCACGGGCGCCGGACACGCGGTGCGCGAGGACCGCGAAGGCCGTCATGAGGACGACGTACACGGAGGCGCCCCGCTCACGGGCCAGCGCGCGCACGGCCCGCGTGGTGGCCTCGTCCACACGGAAGCGGATCTGGACGATGCCGTCCTCGTCACCGGAGTCCTCCCCGCCCACGTCCGGGCTCCCGTGGCCCGGCACGGTCAGCGGCCCCGGTGGGTCGGCCAGATAGCGGCGCCAGAAGTCCAGGCGCGCGTCGAAGACCCCCGCGGCCGCCAGCTCGCCCTGCCAGGAGGCGAAGTCGGCGTACTGCACGGCGGGGCGGGTCAGCTCGGGCTCGGTGCCCGCGCGCACGGCGCGGTACGCCTCGGCGAACTCGCTCTGGAGGACGTCGAAGGACCACCAGTCGGTGATGATGTGGTGCAGGCTCAGCATCAGCGTCGTACGGGTGTCGTCGACGCGTACGAATCGGCCGCGGATCAGACGGTCCGCGGTGAGGTCGAACGGGCGGCGGCGGAAGGCGCGGAAGGCCTGCTCGATGGTGGTGTCCGTGCCGCGCAGGTCCTCGCGCTCCAGGACGAAGGGGCCCTCGTCGGGGAAGTCGACGCGCGGATCGTCGGCCGTACCGGAGATACGGGTGCGCAGGATGTCGTGGTGGGCCTGGATGAGGGTGAGCGCGGCCTCCAGGTGGGCCGGGTCGACGGGCTCGTCGAAGTGGTAGGCGCAGCAGAGGTTGAGGGCCGGGGTGCCGGGATACAGCGACTCGTACACCCACAGGTCCCGCTGGGCGGGGCTGAGCGGCACGGCTCCCCCGGTGTCGCGGGGCGGTACGACCGCGGGGATCTCCCGGGCCCTGCCCGCCTCGACGAGTCGGCGCATCAGCCGGATCCGCTGCTCACCGCTGAGCGCGCTGAAGCGGTCGGCCATGGAAGGCTGGTTCGGGGTCACAGGGCGGCCTCTCTCAGCTCGGCGAGGCGGTGCAGCCCCGCGAGTACCTCGTCGCGTCCGATGCCGAAGTCGATGAAGCAGGCCACTTCGTCGCAGCCCAGGTCGCGCAGGTCGGCGAGCATCTTGGCGCAGGTGCCGGGCGAGCCGAGGAGGCTGCCCCAGGTCAGATAGCGCCGGAAGGCGAACTCGGCCAGCATGGCGGTCTGTTCGCCGCTCAGCTCCGCGCTCTGGCGTGTGTCCGCCGCGCGGTTGGCGGCGGTCTGGCGCAGATACGAGGCGAGGTACGTCTTGAGGGGTTCGGCGGCCAGGCGCCGCACCTCGGCGTCGTCCGCGCCGACGTAGGTGTGTGCCATCAGCGTGACGCGGCCGTGTGCGTCGGTGCCCGCCTGGTCGGGGACGGCGGCGCAGGCCGCGCGGTAGCGGGCGATCTTCTCGGCGAGTTCGTCCCTGCTCTGCCCGACGGTCGCGCCGAGCACCCCGGCGCGCAGCCGCCCGGCGGCCTCCCAGGTCGCGGGGTTGCCGGAGGTGGTGATCCACAGCGGCAACTCGCGCTGTACGGGTCTGGGTTGCGGGATGACGGAGACGGGCTGCCCGGTGCCGTCGGGGTAGGTGCCCGCCTCGCCCGCCCAGAGCCTGCGCAGCTCGGGGATGGTCTTGAGGGTGTGTTCCCTGCGGTCCTCGTACTGGTCGGGGGCCAGGGTGAAGTCGGTGGAGTGCCAGCCGGTGGCGACGGAGAGCCCCACCCGGCCGTGCGAGAGGTTGTCGACGACCGCCCAGTCCTCGGCGACCTTCAGCGGGTGGTGCAGGGGCAGGACGACGCTGCCCGCGCGGATCCCGATGCGCTCGGTGGCGACGGCGAGGGCCGCGCTGAGCACGGGCGGGCTCGGGAAGACCTGGCCCACCTGCTGGAAGTGGCGCTCGGGGGTCCAGATGGCGTGGAAGCCGAGGCGGTCGGCGGTACGGGCGACGGTGAGGATGTCGTCGTAACTCTGCGCGTGCGGGGCGCCCTCGCCCTCGGCGGGCGTACCGCTGTCCGCGCCGAAGAACATCACGCTGAGGTCCACGGCCTCTCCTCCTGTTCCCTGCTGAGGTGGCTCTGCTGATCCTGCTGGCGGGGCACGCGCGGCCGCCGCGGAATGGGGGCCGGGGCGGGGCCCTGGTCCATGGGCGCCCGTGCCAGTTCGGCGGCGAGGGCCGCGACGGTCGGTGCGGTGAAGAGCTGGGCGGCCGTCACGGTCCGTGCCCCGGTGGTCAGGCGGGCCGCGACCCGCACCGCGCGCAGCGAGTTGCCGCCGAGGGCGAAGAAGTCATCGTCCCGCCCGAGGTCCGGCACCCCGAGGACGTCGCTCCACACGGCGGCGATGTCCCGCTCCAGCGGGGTGACGGGGCCCGCCGCACGGGTCACGGCCGGGGCCGCGATCCTGTCACCGGCGTCCGCGCGGCGCGGGGGGCCCGCGGGGACGAGGGCGCTGACCGGTGTGTCCGGTGCGCCGTCCGTCGTGTCCAGGGCCCGCGGGAGCGCCTGAAGGACCTGCGGGAGCGCGTCCGCGAGCCACTCCATGAAGGGCGCCTCCACGGAGGCGGCGCGGTACTCGAAGGTCAGGGTGAGGCCTTCGGGACTCCCGCCGGGTCCTGTCGTGTCCGTGACGTCGACGAGCAGTTCGAAGCGGGCCTCGCCGGTGCGCACCACCTCGACGCCCGCGTCGGCGCCGGGCAGGTCCACCTCGGCGCGCGCGTTGTTCTGGAGGGCGAGGACGACATCGGTGAACGGCTGCCTCCCCCGCGTCCGCGGCGGCTTCAGGGCGCCCACCACCTGCTCGAACGGCACGTCCTGGTGGGCGAAGGCGGCCAGGTCGGCCTCCCGGACGCGGGCGAGCAGCTGCCGCGCGCCCGGGTCGCCGGACACATCGGTGCGCAGTACGAGCATGTTCACGAAGAACCCGACGGCGTCCTCGACGCTCCCGTCCCCCGCCCGCCCCGCGACGGGCGCGCCGATCGCGAGGTCCTCGCCCGCACCGGCTCGCACGAGCACCGCGGCGAGCGCGGTGTGCAGGGCCATGAAGAGGGTGGCGCCCCGGTCGCGGGCGGCGTCGACGAGGCGTGCGTGGGCGGCGGCGTCGAGGCGGCGTACGAGGGTCGCGGCGGCGGGGCCCGGCACGGCGGGCCGGTCCGGGCGCCGCGGAAGCAGCGGGCCCTCGGGGCCGGCGCCCGTCAGTGTCCTTGTCCAGTAGGCGAGTTGGCGGGCGGCGAGGGAGGCGGGGTCGTCGGGCGGCCCGAGCCGGTCGGCCTGGCGGCGGGCGTGCTCGGCGTAGGTGACGGGCAGGGGCGGCAGCGTTCCACGGCCCTCCGCCTCCGCTCCCGTGGCGGACACCGCTCGGGTGGCGTACGCGCGTGAGAGGTCTCGGAAGAGGGGCGCGAGGGACCAGCCGTCGCCCGCGATGTGGTGGATCAGGACGAGCAGGGCGTGTTCGTCGGGCCGGTCCCGGACGCTGAACAGGGCGCCCCGCACGGGAAGTTCGCCGCGCAGGTCGAAACGGTGGCGGGCGGCGTCCTCGACCGCCGCTACCAGTTCGCCTTCGGCCAGGGTGAGATGCCGGAAGGGCGGCCGCGCGTCGACGCCGCTCAGCACGCGCCGCACCGGCGCCCCGTCCACCTCGTCGAAGACGGTACGGAGCACGTCGTGCCGGGCGACGACATCGCCGAGGGCGTCCGCCAGCGCGTCCGGGTCCACCTCGCCGCGCAGCCGCACCAGCACGGGCAGGTTGTACGCGACTCCGGCGCCGAGCCGGTCGAGGAACCACAGCCGGTGCTGGGCGGGAGAGACCGGCAGGGGTGCGGAACCGCCGGGAGGCGAAGTGCGGGACGGCGGCAGTGACTTGGCGGCGCCGTCGACGTGCGGTGCGAGCCCCGCCGGGGTCGCCGCCTCGAAGAGGGTACGCAGGTCAAGCTCGGCGCCCAGCGCCGCGTGGACGCGGCCGAGGACCCGGGCGGCGAGCAGGGAGTGGCCGCCCAGGACGAAGAAGTCGTCGTGCGGGCCGACCGACGCGACACCGAGGACGTCGGCGAAGAGGGCGCACAGCGCGCGGACCGTCTCGCTCTGCGCGTCGCCCGCGCCCGGACGGGGTTCTTCGGACGCGGCCCGTGCGGGTTCGGGGAGCGCCGCGCGGTCCAGCTTTCCGTTGGCGGTCAGCGGCAGCGCGTCGAGCACGACGAAGGCGGCCGGGACCAGGAACTCGGCGAGTTCGCGCTCCGCGTGCACGCGCAACTCCGCTGCCGTCGGCGCCTGTTCGCCCCGCTTGCCGGGGACTAAGTACGCGACGAGCTGCCGCTCGCCGTCCGCCGCGGCACGTGTGGCCACCACGGCGACGCGCTCGACTCCGGGGTGGCGGGCGAGGGCGGCCTCGACCTCGCCGGGCTCCACGCGAAAGCCCCGGATCTTCACCTGGCTGTCGGACCGGCCCAGGTACTCGAAGGTGCCGTCGGCCCGCCGACGGGCCAAGTCGCCCGTGCGGTACATGCGTTCACCGGGGCGCCCGAGGCCGGGTGGTGTGGCCACGAACCGCTCGGCCGTCAGCGACGCGTCACTGTAGCCGCGCGCGACGCCCGCCCCGGCGGCGTACAGCTCGCCGGTGACGCCGTCCGCGACCGGTCGCAGCCGCTCGTCGAGCACGTACAGCCGCTTGCCGGCCAGCGGGCGGCCGATCGGCACCGGACGGCCGTCGCGCACGTCCTGCGGGGTGATGGGGTGGACGGTGAGGAAGACCATGCACTCGACGGGTCCGTAGCCGTTGCCGAGCCGCAGCCCGGGTGCGCGCTCCAGGGCGCGGGCCACATGCGGGGGCGACAGCGCCTCGCCGCCGACGATCAGTTCGCGCAGTCCGGTGAGCGCGCGCGGGTACTCGTCGACGATGACGTTGAACAGGGACGCGGACAGGTACATGGACGTGATCCCGTGCGCGGCGACGAGCCGCGCGATCACCACCGGGTCGGGGCGCCGCCCCGGGTGCAGGACGCATGTCCCGCCGCCGAGCAGCGGCCCCCACAGCTCCAGTGCGAACGCGTCCCACGACACGGGCGCGCACTGGAGCCAGACCGCGCCTGGCCCGAAGGAGGCGTAGTCCTGGCCGGTGAGCGTGGCGGTGACCGCGCGGTGCGGGGCGACGATGCCCTTGGGCCTGCCGGTCGACCCGGAGGTGAACATCACGCAGGCCACGTCGTCGGGCCGCACCGCGACAGCGCCGCGCGCCAACGGCTGGGCGTGGGCGGCGTCTTCGACGTGCAGCACGGGCACGTCGTCCACGAACTCCGGCGGCTCCTCGGTCGCCCCGGCCCGCGTGAGCCCCGCACCGGCCGACGTGAGTACCGCGGCGATCCCCGCGTCCGCCGCCATGCCGCGCAGGCGCCCGGCGGGGAAACCGGGGTCGAGCATCACGTACCCCGCCCCCGCCTTCAGCGTGCCGAGGACCGCGACGGCCAGCTCCGCGGAGCGCTCCAGGTACACCCCGACGGTGTCGCCGCGCCGCACCCCGCGCGCCGCGAGCAGGCCCGCCAACCGGGCGGCGCGGGCGTCGAGTTCGGCGTACGTCAGCCGTTCGCCCTCGTATACGAGGGCTGTCGCGTCGGGCGTCCGTGCGCTCTGCTCCTCGAACAGTTCATGCACGCACCGCGTCATCCTTCTCACCGCCCCTGCCGTCGGTGCCGTCGTCGGCCTGCTGTTCGTCCTCGTCGTCGATGTCCGGCAGCAGTACGTCGATGTCCCTGATCGAGCGGCTCGCGAGGCCCCACAGGGCGACCGCGAGGCCCGCGACACCGGCGAGGAAGAGCATCCCCGCCATGCCGCTGCCGGGGTCGTCGCCGAACAGGGGGCCCAGGAGGACGAAGACGCCGGTCCCGTCGGCGGCCTGCGGCTCGAAGACGCCGTCGGCGAGCGGCCCGGAGACCGCCGTGGCCAGCGGCACGGAGATCTGCGACAGGAACATGACCGCGCCGAACACCCGGCCCTGCCACTGGGGGTCCACCTTGGTCTGCACGATCGCCTGCATGGAGGAGTTGACGAGCGTCATGAGCAGGGCGCCGACGAGGATGGCCGCGCACCAGGCGACGACCCCGCCGACCAGGGCCATCCCGATCTGCGCGGAGAGGCACATGCCGACGATGCCGAGCATCATGCCGCGGCCGCGGTTCCTCGGCCCGCCCCAGGCCGCCATCAGCAGACCGCCGACGACTCCGCCGACGCCGATCGCGCTGTTCACGGCGGCGAGCGCGCCGTTGCCGTCCTTGATCAGGACCATGGGCTGGATGACGGCGAAGCCGAAGACCATGACGAGGTTGACCGTGCAGAAGTTCACGGTCATGTCGCGCAGACTCGGCTGCCGGAAGACGTAGCGCAGGCCCTCCACGGCCTCCGCGATGATCCTCGTGCGGGGTGCGCCCGCGCCTACGGGGACCTTGTCGCCCTTCATCCGTACGACGCGTATGCCGATGAGCGCGAAGGCGTAGCTGACCAGATCGATGACGAGGACGGCGCCGATCCCGGAGACGGCGACCATGACACCGCCGAGCGCCGGGCCGCAGATCCCCGCGGCGCTTCGGGCTCCCGCCAACAGGCCGTTGGCGCGGCCCAGTTGGTCCTTGCGGACGAGAAGGGGGACGGCGGCGGTGAGCGCGGGCAGCTGGAAGGCGGCGCTGATGCCGAGGAGGACGGTGGCCGGGTAGACCTGCCACGGTTCCAGGCCGCCGCCGAAGAAGTGCACGAGGGCGAGCAGGCCGACGGTGAGGAGTCCGCCCGCGTCGGCGATCTGAAGGGCGGACCGTTTGCGGATGCGGTCGATTATCGCGCCCGCGAACGGGCTGAACAGCGCCTGGGGAAGCAGGGCGCAGAGAGACAGCGCGGTGACGGCGGTGGCCTGCTCCCCGGTGGACCAGACCTCGATAATGAAAGCGAATCTGAGAACGGCGCTTCCGACCAGTGAGACGGCCTGTCCCGACCAGACGAGCAGCAAGGGGCCCGCACCGGTGAAGCGGCCCGGCCCCGTTTTCCCGGCGCCCCGCGCCTTCGCTTTTCCGGCCGCTTTTTCGCTGTCACTCACGTCAGGAGCCGGATATCAGGCGGGCCGGACGCATATCCGTCCAATGCTCCTCGACGTAGGCCAGGGAATCGGCCCGTGAACTCGCCTCTTGTGCGACGGTCCAGCCGGAGGGGATGTCGAGCCCGGCGGGCCAGAGAGCGTGCTGGTTCTCGTCGTTCACGAGTACCAGGTAATCCGCGCCATCATCTTCAAATGGATTACTGGCCATATACCTTAAACCCCCCGGAAATCCCAAAGAATCCCATTGTGTCCGCAGAGATCATTGCGCGGAATATGCAATTCCATCAAGCGATTGTGACATTGCTCACAGGGCGCAAAAGGGCGAGAGGGGGCGGTTTGACCGTATTCAGTTGATGACTTTATGCGGCCGCCTTACGAAGGTGTCCTCCATGCCCACCCCGTCGGTGGCCGAGATTTGCATTGTGTCCTTTTGCGTCAAGCGGAGGCCCGGCGCTTCGCCGTCGTCTTCTTCGCCGACGCCGTCTTCTTCTGCGCCGTCTTCTTGGCCGCCGTCTTGCTCGCGGCCGCCTTGCCCGCCGTCGCTTTACTCGCCGTCGATTTGCGGGACGCCGTCGTGGACTTCGCCCCGGCCTTCGCCGCCGTCGTCTTCGTCGCCGTCGTCTTCGCCGCCGACTTCTTGGCGGGGGCTTCCTTCTTCTTCGCCGAGGCCGACGTCGACTTCTTGCCGCCGACCTGCTTGGGGGTCGCGGGGGACGACGTGCGCGCGGACGCCGGTGCCGACTTGGCGCGGCGCGACTGGAGTTGGGTGACCTTCGCCTTCGTCCCGCTCTCAGCGCCCTCGTCGCCCCGGCCGCCCTCGTCGGACTCGCCCCGGGCCGTGCGGGCCGCGCGGACGCTGCTCTCCAGGGCGGCCATCAGGTCGATGACCTTGCCGCCGCCCGCCTCGGCCGCCGGGGTCTGCTCCGCGGGTGTGCCGCCCTCGACCTTCGCGGCGATGAGTTCCTCGACCGCCGAGCGGTAGTCGTCGTGGAGGGTGGACATGTCGACGTCACCGAGGGTGTCCATCAGGGCGTCCGCCAGGTCGAGTTCGGCGTCGCGGACGGTGACGTGGGACTCGGGGGCCACCCCCTCCGGCTCCCGGATCTCGTCCGGCCACAGCAGGCCGTGCATGGCGATCACGTCGTCGACGACGCGCAGCATGCCGAGGCGCTCCCGGCCCCGCAGCGCGTACTTCGCGATGGCCACCTTCCGGCTCCGCTTGAGCGCCTCGCGCAGCAGCGTGTAGGGCTTGGCGGCGGGGACGCCGTTCGCCGAGAGGTAGTACGCCGCGTCGATCTGGAGCGGGTCGATGCGGTCCGCCGGGACGAAGGCCACGATCTCGATGGTCTTGGCGGTCGGGATCGGCAGCGCGGCCAGGTCCTGGTCCGTGATCGGGATGATCGAGCCGTCCGCGTCCTCGTACCCCTTGCCGATCTCGGCCGAGGCCACCTCGCGGTCCTCCAGCTCGCACACCTTGCGGTAGCGGATCCGGCCGCCGTCCTCCGTGTGGATCTGACGGAAGGAGATCGAGTGGTTCTCGGTGGCGTTCACGAGCTTGATCGGGATGCTGACCAGGCCGAAGGAGATCGCACCGTTCCATATGGATCGCACGTCCGGGACCTCTCACTGGGGGATTGCGGGTGATCTGGCTGTTTCATGGCGTTAAGGGCGATTTATGGGACTCTCATCGTATGACGCCGATCACAGAGGTGGAGGGGCGACGGATCTCGCTCAGCAACCTGGAGAAGGTCATCTATCCCGCGAGCGGCTTCACCAAGGGCGAGGTGCTGCACTACTACGCCGGTACGGCCGGCGCCCTGCTCGCGCACCTCGTGGACCGGCCCCTGTCCTTCCTGCGCTATCCCGACGGACCGGACGGCCAGCGCTTCTTCACCAAGAACGTCCTCCCGGGCACCCCCGAATGGGTGCGGACCGCCGAGGTGCCCCGCTCCGAGGGTCCCACCCGCCAGATCCTCGTACAGGACCTGGCGTCGCTGATGTGGGCGGCCAATCTGGTGACCGAGTTCCACACCCCGCAGTGGCGGGCCGGCGCCCCGGGGCAGGCCGACCGGCTGGTGCTCGACCTGGACCCCGGCCCGCCCGCCACCGTCGTGGAGTGCTGCCGGGCCGCGCTCTGGCTGCGCGAGCGGCTGACGGCCGACGGCTTCCCCGTGTACGCGAAGACGTCCGGCAGCAAGGGCCTGCACCTGCTCGTCCCGCTGGAGCCGACGCCCTCCGAACGGGTCAGCGCGTACGCGAAGTCGCTGGCCGTCGAGGCCGAGAAGGAGCTGCCCGACCTCGTCGTGCACCGCATGACCCGCAGCCTGCGGCCGGGCAAGGTCTTCGTCGACTTCAGCCAGAACGCCGCCGCGAAGACCACCGCCGCGCCCTACACCCTGCGGGCCCGCGCCGAGCCGACCGCTTCCACGCCGGTGACCTGGGCGGAGATCGAGGCGTGCGAGGAGCCGGACCGGCTGGTCTTCACGGCGGACGACATCGCGCCCCGGCTGCGCGCACACGGCGATCTGCTCGGCCCCCTGATCAACCTCAACAACGCCAGACCCCTGCCCGCGCGGGCCGCGCGATGAGTTCGCCGGCACCCCCCGCGAAGGCCGCGCGATGAGCCTGCCGACGCCCGTACGGGTGGCCCTCGCGGAGGCCGTGAGCGCGCTGCCGGAGGGTGGCGGCTGGGCCTACGAACCGAAGTTCGACGGGCACCGCCTGGTCGTGCTCCGGGACGAGCGGGGCCGGGTGACCCTCCAGGCCCGCTCCGGGCGGACCGTCACCAGCGCCTTCCCCGACCTCGCCGAGGCCGCGGCCCGCCTTCCCGAAGGCACCGCCCTGGACGGTGAGGTCGTGGTGTGGTCCGGCGGCCGCATCGACTTCGCCGCCGTGCAGCAGCGGGCGGCGGCCACGCGCGCGCGTGCCGCCGTCCTCGCGCGCACCCTGCCCGCCTCGTACGCGGCGTTCGACCTGCTCGCGGAGGGCGGCGAGGACTGCCGCGGACTGCGGTACGAGGAGCGGCGCGCGCGTCTCGTACGGCTGCTGGCGCCCTGGGGGCCACCGCTCCAGGCCGTACCGTCGACCACCGACCGCGACCTCGCCCTGACCTGGTACGAGACGCTCCCCGCGACCGGCGTCGAGGGCCTGGTGATCAAACGGCTCGACAGCGCGTACCGGGGCGGCACGCGCGCGTGGCTGAAGCTGCGGCACAGCGACACCCGGGACGCGGTGGTGGTCGGCTGCACCGGCAGCCCCGCCCGGCCGCAGGCACTGGTCCTCGCCCTGCCGGGGGACGGCACCCCGGTCGTGTCGTCGCCGCTGTCCCCCGCCGTGCGGTCCGCCGCGGCGGGGGCGCTGCCGGACCCGGTGGGCGAGGGTGTGGCGACCGCGATCGGCATCGGCGACGTCACGTACGCGGCGCTGCCCGCGGAGCCGGTGGTGCTGGTCGAGGTGCGGCAGAACACGACGCGGCACGCGACGGCGGTCGTGGTCCGCTTCCGGTGAGGATCGACCCCTCGGGATAATGTGACTGGCGTCACACCTAATCAAGTTTGACTAGTTCGCCGCGAAGGCATAACCTCCTCGTCATTAGTCAAAGTTGATGAGCTTCCCGCTTTCCCGCTTGAGCAGGTCGCTTGAGCTGGTCGCTCGAGCAGAACGAACGAGGAGAACCCGTGACCTTCCTTCCCGAGACCGGCTACGTCCCGACCGACGAGGACCGCGCGAGCCTGGACGCCTGGTTCGCCGAGTACGACGCGCACAGCGCGAAGCGCGATGTGGAGCGCATGGCCGACCTGGCCGTCTTCCCGCTCAACCTGGTCAGCGACGACTCCGCGGGGGACGGGCGGTCGGCGCAGTGGGACCGGGAGCAGTTCGTCCAGACGATGACCCACGTGATGGGGGACGGCAGCGAGGACATCACCTTCGAGTCCACGCGCACGCCCGTCTTCCTCTCCCCCGCCATGGCCGTCGTCTTCACCGACTCGGTGATGACGGCGAACGGCGAGACGCAGCAGTTGCGCTACGCCGACATCCTGATCAGGCGCGGCGGCTCCTGGGCCTTCCAGACCATGGTCCAGGGCGGCTGGGGGGACAACCTCTGACGCGGGCTCTCAGACCCGCTGCCAGGTGCGGCGGTCCCTGGCCAGGGCGTGCAGGGCCTCCACGTCGGCCGGTTTCAGCACGCCGCCCAGGCGGGTCAGCGTCGAAAGGTCCGCCTCGCGCAGCACCCGCACATCGCGCGGCGGCGTGACGGGCGGGTCCGCCGCCCCCGTCCCGGCCAGCGCCAGGACGGGGCGGACCTCGGCCGTGAGCGCGAACGAGGCCCGGCCCGCGTCGGCGCGGAGCGTGCGCAGCAGGGGGACGGGGGCGGCGCGGCCGACCGTCACCATCGGGTCGGCGATGCGGACCCGCTGCCTGCGCACGGCGAGGGCGGCCACGCAGAACAGGCCGCCGGGGCCGATCAGCAGATGGTGGATGCGGGCGCCACCGGGCAGCGGCAGGGAGTGCAGTACGCGCCAGCCCGCGCCTTCGAGCCCGTCCAGCGCGTCGCCCACCGCCTGTTCCGCGGCGAGGGCGCGCTGCCGGGGGTCGGGGCGCAGCCTGCGCGCGGGCGTCCGGTCGCGGTCCAGGGCGATGTGCAGGGCCTCGCCGGGGCGGTTCGGGGCGAGGTCGTCGTCGGGGTGCAGGGCGAGGCGGGTCAGCTCGACGGAGCTGGGGACGGGCGGCGGTCCCACCGTGACCGCGCCGGTGAGGAAGGGCGCGAGGGCGCGCAGGACTTCGGCCTCGCGGTCCTCGCTGAGCAGGTTCACGCGGGACGAGTCACGGTCGTACCACGCCACGTTCCCGCCGCCCGGGAGACAGACGTACAACCGCTCCTGCCCGTGCCGCCAGGCCGGTACGACGCGCAGTCCGCTCATGCCGCATCACCCCTCGTCCATGGGACCAGCCCGCTGCCGCCGGGGGCAAGAACCCGTCCGCCCCGCAAGCCCGGCGGCCGGCCTCCCCGCGGTTCCGTAACAGCATCGCCCGCACAGCTATGGCCCGTTGTTACGCGGCCGCCGAGCCGCCGCAATGGCGGACACCTAACGTCGAAGCGTCCTGCCGCCCAGCCGCCCGACCGTGAGGAACGTCCGTGAGCACCCACCGCCAGGCCCTCGTCCGCACCGCCGCCCTCTCCGTGCTCGTCGGCGGCGCGCTGCTCGCGCCGGCCGCCGTGGCTCTCGCGGACACCCCGGCGCGGGAGTCGACGGCGACGGCGACGCGGCCGGCCACCGGGACCTACGACGTCACCCTGGGCAACGGCGCGAAGGCGCAGGTGCGCCACCGCGACAGCGCGTACGTGGCGACGATCTCGGTCAAGGGCGAGCAGATCGCCACCCTCTCCGCCCGGCACCCCACGGTGACCGAGAGCGGTGTGCGCTACGAGCTGTATCCGTCCAATGGACACATCGGCATCACGCACCTGGCGGGCGGCAGCGATGCCGGGCCCGGCACCCCGAGGGGCGGCGTCGAGGCGGGCGCCGAGGGGGTGCGCGACACGGGTGACCCGGCGTTCCTGGTGGCCGGGGGCGCCATGGCGGCGGCCGGTGCCGCGGGCCTCGGTTTCGCGATGCTGCGCCGCGGCCGCACGGACTCCTGACCCTCTCCCCGCCCCCACTGCCCCAGGAGTCCCCGTGAGCACCCCCACCGATTTCGGGCCCCGCCCCCACGGCGAGCCGGACCGGCGGCGTCCGCGCACCGGCCGTATCGCGGTCCTCGCCGCCCTGACGGCCGCCCTCGGCATCGGCCTGATCGCCTGCGGCCAGGGCGGCGGCGGCCATCCGGCCCCGGACGTCACGGTGGACAACGCCGCCACCGCCCAGACCGGCCGGGCCCCGGCCCCGCTGAAGGAGTCCAGGCCCACCGGCCTGCGGATCCCGGCGGCGGGCGTCGACGCGACGTCGATGCTCGACCTCGGCATCGGCGCCGACCAGGAACTACAAGTGCCGCCGGTGGACAAGGCGGAGGAGCCGGGCTGGTGGACCGGCGGGGTCACTCCCGGCGAGAAGGGCGCCGCCGTGATCGTCGCGCACTACGACACCGCGAACGGCCCGGCGCTGATGAGGAACGTCGCGAAGGTCGGGGTCGGCGACAGGATCCAGGTGCCGCGCGCGGACGGCGACACGGCCACGTTCAAGGTGCGGGAGATCCAACAGGTGGACAAGAAGGACTTCCCCACCCATAAGGTGTACGGGGCGACCGGGCGGCCCGAGCTGCGCCTGCTGACCTGCGGTGGGCCGATCGTCGGCGGCCACCGGTCTGACAACATCATCCTCTACGCCGACCTGGTGTCCTGACAGCGCGCCGGGCACCACGACAGGCCGCGCCCGCGGCAGGCAGGAGTGCAGTGAACCGCAGCCGGCTCGCGCTCACCGCCGCCTTCGCGGCCCTCGCCGCCGCGCTCGCGGGCGGCTGCGGCGACCCCGGCGGGCTGCGCGGCGCCGGTGCGACACCCACCGCCCAGGGCCCGACGCACCTCTGGCCCGACCTGCCCCCGCCGTCCGCGCCCGCCGAGGACTACGGCGCCATAGAGAGCGTGCGGGTCAAGGGGGTCAAGGTGCCCGGCGGAGACCTGCGCAAGGTGAACCCGGCCGACGTCGTCCGCGCGGACTTCGACCAGAACCCCGGCACGTACGACCCCTCGGACGCCTCGTACCAGGAGACCGTCGAGCGGCTCGACGACTGCGCCGAGGACGACTCCGGCGCGCGGGAGCGGTGCCCGGTGCTCAAGGCGTACTACCGAGATCTGACGGGGGACCGCAAGGACGACCTGATCGTCGGCGTCTCCACACCCGACGACAACCTCGACATCCGCGTCTACGCCGAGGAGGAGAGGCAGCTGACGCAGATCATGGAGATGAGCGACGCCGTGCTCGGCGTCGAGCTGGCCGGGCGCGACCTGATCATCCGCGCCGTCTCCAGCCTGCCGGGGTACGAGTACCACACGGTCTGGTCCTGGGACGCGCACCAGAAGACGATGATGCCCAAGCGGGACGAGATCGTGCGCTCCTCGCACGGCCCGCGTCCCAAGAAGCCCCGGGTCTCCCCGTCCGCGAGCACCGGGCGATGAGCCACCGACAGCCGCGCGGGCCGCGGCTTCCCGCCTGGACGGCGACGCTCACCTGGAAGGCCGCCGTCTTCATCACCGTCATGTGCTGCGCGCTCGCGGCCCTGCTCGGCACGTTCGTGCACGTCTCGGTGACCAACCAGACCGTCGGCCAGGCCCGCGAGCAGGCCCTGGACCGCCTGACGGAGGCCACCGAGCGCTACGAGGCGGGCGACCGGCTCGGTCCCGGCGTGGGCGTGGACCCGGCGGGCCTGCCGGCCGCGCTGCGCGAGCTGGCGCTGGACGGGGAGCGCGGCACGATGGTCGCCACCTACGAGTCCCGGCCGACGATGTGGGCGGCGGGGCCCGCCGACGGGCACCGCGCCATCGCCGTGCGGGTCGACTACGCCCAGGGCGCCCGCACCATCGACGGGCTCGACCGGGCGATCCTCGGCTCCGCCGTCCTCGCGATCGGCGCGACGCTGCTGGTCGGCGCGTTCGCGGTGACGCGGGTGACGCGGCGGCTGCATCTGACGGCGCAGGTCGCCCGGCGGATCAGCGGCGGCGACCTCGACGCGCGCGTCAACGACCCGCGCACCAAGGGCCCCACCCGGCACCAGGACGAGGTGGCGGCGGTCGCCGGGGCGCTGGACACCATGGCCTCCTCGCTCCAGGGCAAGCTGCTGAGCGAGCAGCGGTTCACCGCCGACGTGGCGCACGAGCTGCGGACGCCGCTGACCGGGCTGCACGCGGCGGCCGAACTGCTCGAACCGGGGCGCCCCACGGAGCTGGTGCGCGACCGCGTGGCCGCGCTGCGCACGCTGACCGAGGACCTCCTGGAGATCTCCCGGCTCGACGCGCGGAGCGAGCGGGTGGACCTGGACGCCCATCACCTCGCTCCACTGGCGGAGCGGGTGGTGCGGGGTGCCGGCGAGGGCACGGAGCTGGTGGTCGTACGCGATGTCTGCGTGGAGACCGACCGGCGGCGCCTGGAGCGGGTGCTCGGCAACCTCGTCGCCAACGCGCTCAAGCACGGGCGGGCGCCGGTGCTCGTGACCGTCGACGGGCCCGTCGTCACCGTGCGGGACCACGGCGACGGCTACCCCGACTACCTGGTGGAGCACGGCCCGCAGCGGTTCCGCACCGAGGGCACCAGCAAGGGGCACGGCCTCGGGCTGACCATCGCGCTCGGCCAGGCGGCGGTCCTCGGGGCCCGGCTGACGTTCACCAACGCCTCCGACGGCGGGGCGGTGGCGACGCTGCGGCTGCCCTTCGAGGAGTGCGCCGACGGGGACGAGGCGGCGGGGCCCGGAAGCGGTACGTGAACTTGTGCACGCTGCTGCTGAGAGCCCGCGCCGCCCCGCCCTTCGGCGCGGCCGACATAGGCGACATAAACGGACTTGAGGGCGGGTTGCTTGCTACGTTCCGGGCATGACCGGAACAGGAGCGGGCACCGCACCCCCCGCGGTCCCCGCCGTCCGTGTCCCCCGGCGCCGCGGCACCGAGCTGGCCCTGCTGGTCGTCGCCGTACTGCTGTCCGTGTACGGCTACTGCGACGTCGGCCTCGCCAGGAACGGCACCGTCCCGCCCGGCGCCGCCGGTTACGGCGCCGGGCTCGGTGTGCTCGCGCTCCTCGCCCACCTCGCCGTCCGCTTCCGCGCCCCCTACGCCGATCCGCTGCTGCTGCCCATCGCGGTCCTCCTCAACGGCCTCGGCCTGGTGCTCATCTACCGCCTGGACCTTCAGACCCCGAACGACGAGGCCGCGCCCGCCCAGCTGGTCTGGTCGACCGTCGGCGTCGCGCTCTTCACCGCCGCCGTGCTCCTCCTGCGCGACCACCGCGTGCTCCAGCGCTACGCCTATCTCTCCGTGGTCACCGCGCTGATCCTGATGATCGTGCCGATCTTCTTCCCGGCCGTGAACGGGGCCCGGATCTGGATCAGGTTCGGCGGGTTCTCCATCCAGCCGGGCGAGTTCGCCAAGATCCTGCTCGCCGTCTTCTTCGCCAGCTACCTCGCCGCCAACCGCACAGCGCTCGCCCACACGGGCCGCACCCTGTGGAGGTTCCGGCGCCTCCAACTGCCCACCGGGCGCGTCCTCGGCCCCCTCGTCGCGATCTGGCTGCTGAGCGTCGGCGTCCTGGTCCTGGAGCGCGACCTCGGCACGTCGCTGCTGTTCTTCGGCCTCTTCGTGATCCTGCTGTACGTCGCCACGGGCCGCACCGGGTGGATCGCGGTCGGCCTGCTCCTCGCCGCGTCCGGCGCGTTCGCGGTCGGCTCGCTCGAACCGCACGTGCACAGCCGCGTCCAGGACTGGCTGCACCCCTTCGCCTCCATCGACGCGGGCGAGGGCCCCAACCAACTGGCCCAGTCCCTCTTCGCGTTCGCCGCGGGCGGGATGCTCGGCACCGGCCTCGGGCTCGGCCACTCCATCCTCATCGGCTTCGCCGCGAAGTCCGACTTCATCCTGGCGACGGCGGGCGAGGAGCTGGGCCTCGCCGGACTCTGCGCGATCTTCCTGCTCTACGCCCTTCTCGTCGAGCGGGGCTACCGCGCGGGGCTCGCGCTGCGCGACCCCTTCGGGCGGCTGCTCGCGGTCGGCCTCGCCTCGATCATCGCCCTCCAGGTCTTCGTGATCGCCGGCGGTGTCACCGGGCTCATCCCGCTCACCGGCATGGCGATGCCGTTCCTCGCGCAGGGCGGTTCGTCGGTCGTCACCAACTGGATCATCGTGGCGCTGCTCATCCGGGTCAGCGACTCGGCCCGCAGCCAGCCCGTCGGCGAGGTGGCCCGGTGACCCGCTGCATCCGGCACGCCGCCGCGTTCTGCGCGCTGCTGCTCCTCGCCCTCCTCGTGAACGCCACCCGTGTCCAGGTCGTCCAGTCCGGCTCCCTGGACCACAACCCCGCCAACCGCCGCCAGGCCATCGTCCGCTTCGGGCAGCCGCGCGGCGACATCGTGGTCGACGGCCGCGCGATCACCGGCTCCAAGGACACCGGGGAGCAGCTGCGCTACGAACGTACGTACAAGAACGGGCCGTTGTACGCCCCCGTCACCGGTTTCGCCTCCCAGGTGTACGGCACCTCCTTCCTGGAGGAGGCCGAGGACGACCTGCTCTCCGGCACCGACCCGATGCTCGCCCCGCTCCCGCTGTGGAACGACGTGACGCGCGCGCGGAACCCCGGCGGCAAGGTCGTCACGACCATCAAGGCCCCGGTGCAGCAGGCCGCCTATGCCGGGCTCGGCGGCAAGAGGGGCGCGGTGGTGGCGGTCGAGCCGTCGACCGGGAAGATCCTCGCGCTGGTCAGCGCGCCCTCGTACGACCCGGAGCGGCTCTCCGGGACCAGCCGGACGGTGGCGGACGCCTGGACCGAGCTGAACGGCTGGCCCAGCAGGCCGATGCTGAACCGCGCGATCCGCCAGACGTATCCGCCCGGTTCGACGTTCAAGGTGGTCACGGCCGCCGCCGCGCTGGACGCGGGGGTCGTGACCGATCCGGACGAGCCGACCAGGTCCCCGAGCCCCTACACGCTGCCGGGTACCAGCACCCAGCTCACCAACGAGGTGGACGGCTGCACCAACGCCTCGCTCCGCACCGCCTTCGTATGGTCCTGCAACACGGTCTTCGCGAAGCTCGGGGTCGACACGGGCCTGAGCGCGATGGTGGAGACCGCGCGGAACTTCGGGTTCAACGACCGCAAGCTGCGGATCCCCTCGTCCGTCGCGGCCAGCACCTTCGACGCCTCCCTGGACAAGGCGCAGCTCGCGCTCTCCTCCATCGGCCAGTACGACACCCGGGCGACGCCCTTGCAGATGGCGATGGCCTCGGCGGCCGTCGCCAACGGCGGCTCCGTCAAGGCGCCCCACCTGGTGGACAGGACGACCAGGGCCGACGGCGACGTGGTCGACACGACGGGCACCAGGACACTGCGCCAGGCGATGACCCCGGGGACGGCGGTGCGGCTGCGCGAGATGATGAGGGAGGTCGTCGAGAAGGGCACCGGCACGAACGCCGCCATCCCGGGAGCGACGGTGGGCGGCAAGACCGGCACCGCGCAGCACGGCGTCGACAACGCCGGTACGCCGTACGCCTGGTTCGTCTCCTGGGCCCAGGGCGCCGGCGACCCGGAGCCGTCGGTGGCGGTGGCGGTGGTCGTCGAGGACGCGTCGGCGGACCGCGGTGACATCAGCGGCGGCGGCAGCGCGGCCCCGATCGCGAAGGCCGTGATGGAGGCGGCCCTGCGCGCCGCGCAGTTGGGCGGCTAGGGCCTGTCCGGCGGATCAGGCCGTACTTGGGTGGCGGTCACCTTTCTGCGCGGGTGAGCGGGGTCTGGTGCGTCGAGATGCAAGGCGGAGGAGGGC
>NZ_JODF01000066.1:0-34105 GCF_000717945.1 Streptomyces sp. NRRL S-920 | reverse complement strand
CCTTCAAAGGCCCGTCATCGACCTCCCCCTGCCCACACCTCGCTCCGAGGAGAACGAATGATCAACACCGACTCCCAATCGAGTGAAGTGCAGAGAAGGAGCCTGCTGTGCAACGCCCTGGTGGTCTTCGACGACACCGGTGAGCTGCTGCCCGACGGCCAGATCATCGCCCCGCACCGGTCCCTCGCCACGGTCTGACGGCTGCCTGATCCGCCCGCACCGACCGCCGAACATCGGCGGCCGGTCCGGGCGATGACGGGGAGCCGGACAGCCCGGACCACCACCCGACACGAGGAGTTGCCGTGCGCGACACCACCCAGAGCACCGCCCCCGCGACCGCCTACAAGCGGGGTCAGTACGTCCTCTACCGCAACCCGGAGATGTTCTGGACCGGGCAGGAGGGCCACACCTTCGTCTGTCGTGTCGAGCGGATCTGCGTGGGCGGCACCACCTACGACCTGACCCCGCTGCCGTCGGGCCGCCAGATCACCGCCGTGAGCCCCGACTACATGCGCCTGCTGCCGGCCATCGACGCGATGCGCGACATCGACACCGCCCCGCTGAACACCGACACGGCCGACGACATGACGGCGGCCGCCATGGCCTGGCTCACCCAGCAGGCCGCGACGGCCAACCGCCGACCGGAACTGCCCGCCCAGCGCTGACCGCCTGTTCCACGCAGACGGCCCTCCGAGTCCCCGGCATTTGAGCTGCCGGGGCCCCAGAGGGCCTGGTGACGACCTTACCCACCGCCGCAGATCCACGGTGCCCCTTCGCGGAGGCGCCCGGAAGAGAAAGGACATTCCGTGGCCACCAAGCCCGCCGCCCGCCGCCGACGCCCCGCGGCGAACCCGAAGCCCCGCAACGGGCGCGCCAAGGCACCGGCGACGCCGACGTCCGTTCCCGCCCAGATCGCCGCCCCCGAGGAGACGGTGCCGCTGGTCTTCCCGGAGGCCGACCCGGTCCTGGCCGACGCCGCCGACCGCGCCGCCGACCTCCGGGACCAGGCCGCCAACGACGTCGCGCGGATCCTCGCCGACGGCCAGGCGCTCGCCACCGAGCTGCTGGACGGCGCCCGCACCGAGGCGGCCTCGATCACCGAGGCCGCCCACGCCGAGCAGTCCCGCCTCCTGGCAGCCGCCGAGACGGACGCCGACCGGGTCCGCACGGAGGCCGCCACCACCGCGGCCGCCGACGCCGACCAGGTCCGCGCCGCCGCCGAAGCCACGGCGGAGCAGCTGCTCGCCGACGCGCGCACGGAGGCCGGCACCGTCACGGCGACGGCGGCCGGTGCGGCCGACCAGGTCCTCGCCGCCGCCAACGCGGCTGCCGAGCAGCTGCTCGCCGACGCCCGCCGCCAGGCGCAGGAGGTCGCCGCCACGGCGACCGCGCAGGCGGAGCAGGTCCGCACCGAGGCCGAGCAGAGTGCCGCGAAGGCCCTCGCCGACGCGGAGACGGTGCGCACCGAGCTGCTGACGGCTGCGGAGCGCACCGCGGCGGAGACCCGCACCCGCGCCACCACTGACGCCGACGAGCTCCTGGAGCAGGCGCGCGGCGAGGCGGAGCGGCTGCGTGAGAGCGCGGGCGCCCAGGCCGCGCAGGTGAAGGCCGGGGCGGAGAAGGCGGCCGCCGAGCTGCGCGAGGACGCCGCCCGCGAGCGGGAGGCGTCCCGTGCGGATGCGGCGCGTACGCGGACGCTGGCCAAGGAAGACATCGGCCGGCTGCGGGCGACGGCGGCCGAGGACGCGGACCGTCTGACCCGCACCGCCCGCGAGGAGGCCGACCGCATCCTGGCCGCCGCTCGCACCAAGCGGGACGCGGACCTCAAGGAAGCCGAGCAGGCGCTGGCGCAGGCCCGGCTGAGGGAAGCGGACGCGGAGGTCACGCTGAAGGCCGCCGACGACTTGGTCGCGGAGGCCGGGGCGCGGATGGCGCGTGCCATGGACCGCACGGAGCGGGCGCTGGAGCGCAAGCGCCTCAAGCTCGAGGCCAAGGGGCAGCGCCGGGACGCGAAGGAGGCCCGCAGGGCGAAGCTGCGGGAGCTGCGGGCCGCGGACCGCGCAGGGAAGCCGTCCGTGGCCGACCGCGTGAAGAAGTTCGTGAAGGTCAACGCGGAGCGGCTGATGGTGATCGGCCCGATCACCGCACCGATGGCCGTGGCGTGGACGGGACAGGCCGGCTTCGCCGAGGACATCCTCGGCTGGGTCGTCCCCTTCACCATCCTCTTCGCGGCCGCCTGGGAACTCAGCACGGCGTTCGTGGGCTGGATGTACCACCAGGCCCGCCAGGGCGGCGACGCCGGAACCCTCTACCGCGTCAGCACCTGGATCTTCGCCCTCGGGGCGGCGGTCATGAACTTCTGGCACGCCTCCGGCGAGCCGGTGCCCGGCAGCCGGGTCTGGGACGCGAAGAAGGAGATCTGGACGGAGCAGATCACCTACTGGCACTTCACCCCGAAGGCGGTCGCCTTCGCCGCCATGAGCATCGTGGGCATGGTGCTGTGGGAGCTGTACGCCTCCCTGATCCACCGCCGCAAGCTCCGTGAGGACGGCAAGGTCGCCAAGGCCCGCCCGTCCATCGGGGCGGTCCGCTGGATCCGCTACCCGCGCCACAGCTGGACCGCCTGGTCGCTCGCGATCACGGACCCGCGCCTGACCACGCTGGACCGGGCCTGGACCGCAGCGGGCGCGGAGCTCGCGGACCGCAAGGCGGCCCGGACCGGTCTGGCCCTGCACCGGGTCGTCGTCCCCCGCCTCGCGGCCGACGACCACGGACCGGCCGCCATCCCCACCGTCCTCACCCTGACCCGCATGGACCGGTCCGGACCGCTGGACAGCCTGGTTCCGGTCCGCCCGGTCCAGCACGGCGGGTACCCGGTCCGGTCCGGTCCGAGCGACCGGAACGCGGTCCACGGTCCGGTCCGGACCGCCGGGGCCACGGACCGGACCGGCGGACCGGCGCTCGCCCTGGAGGCCGGTCCGGCCGGACCGCAGGGCGCTGACCTGCGGACCGGACCCGGTCCGGACCGTGGATCCCGGGCCGTGCCCGCCACCCAGGGCCCGGCGGCCAGCCGGGGCGTGACGGTCCGGACCGCCGATGCCGCTGCCGGACCGCAGGAGCCGGACCGCACCGGACCGGCCGACCAGGAAGACCCGGAGGGTGTTGCCGGTCCGGACCGGGAAGAGGGCGGCGGTCCGGACCTCACGGTCATCACGCTCACGGACCAGGAGCGGACCGCACTGGACCGGCTCCGGACCGAGGGCGAGCCGCTGAACCGGACCAACATCGCCAAGGCGGTCCGGACCGAGGGCGGCACCATCGCCACGGACCGCGCCGGACAGATCGCCGTCGCCCTCAAGCAGCACACGCTCCGCTGACCGGACCGCCCGCACCACCGTCCTGCCGCTCATAGTCGCCCCCGGTCCGCTCTCGCCACCGAGCACGGACCGGGGACGGCCACGGCCGGCAGGCCGCTCGCCCGCACCGCGCCCCGAGCGCGGACACAGCGGGCCAGGCACAACCCGAGCACCACCCGCCCCGCGCCACCACCGCATCCGTCTCCCCTGCATCCAGCTCGGGCACCGCCCCGAGCGGCTGGAGATCCGCGACGCGTGTTCAGGCGCACGAAGGCCCCCCGCTGGAGCGTGATCAGCGGGGGGCCTCGCCTTGTCGACTCACGCAAGAAAGGAGCACAGCATGCCCACGACGACCGGGCGCTTCCCCCGTACGACGACCCCGCCGGCGCCCGCGCTGGCACCCCCCGCGGTGATCCCGCCGGCCCTGGAGATCTGGGCGCCCGACCCCCCGACCTGGGGCCAGCGACTGATCCCCAAGGGGGTCCGGTCCGCGATGGCTGACCTGGGGCTTTGGCAGGAGCCGCGCCCCTTGAAGCCCTCGTTCCACCTGGTCCAGGTGATCGAAGTCCTCACCCGCTACGGCTGGTGCCAGTCCTTCGATTTCTCCCCCACCGGACGGATGTGCATCAGGGGTGCCCAGACCTTTCTGGAATCCACCGGGCACGTCACCGCGATCGACCGGGGGAAGGCCGTGAATTACCTCCAGTCCCAGCTGGTCCGGCAGGGCGTGAACATGCGGTTCTGGGAGTGGAACGACCTTTCCACCAACACTTTCCGGGGTGTGGAGGCCATGATCTCTGCGGCCTCTGACCTGGCGCGTAAGAACGGAGACTGAAATGACGCCGGACGAAGAGAGGGCATTCGAAGGAATTCAGGCCGGAATGGCGGCCGGAATGTCCTTCGGGAACGGCGCGCCGGACGCTTCCCCGTACGCCGACGAAGGGCCGTACGGAACCCCGGTCATGCACAAGAAGGCCGGTCTGACCCGGCGCGGAAAGGTCGCCATCGCGGTGGCCGGAGTGGCGATCGCCGGTGGCGGAACCATCTGGTTCCAGGTCCATTCGGCGGCCGTCGCGAAGGACGAGAAGGAGGCCGCAGCCCTCCAGATCCAGATGAAGAAGCTGGAGCTGGAGGAAATGAAAATCCGCAACGAGCAGGCGAGCAGCGACAAGAAGGCCGCCACCGCCTCCGCCGAGAAGATCCAGGCGGCCATCGACAAGTGCGTGGAGGACTCCTCCGACCAGCGCGGCAAGGGGTACGTGCCGCCGAGGAGTGCCGTCGTGGCGGACTGCAAGCAGCAGTACGAGACCACCGACGGGTCCGGCATGCAGGCCGCCGGCAGCACCCAGGACACCGCGAACGCGGGGAGCGGCGGGATCAACTCCCCCGCCCTGCTGGGTCTCGTCGCCGGTGGCGCCCTGGCCGTCGCGGTGTTCGCCCGCAAGGGCAAGAAGGCCGACGCCTAGTCACGCACGGTGATTAATTACTCCCTCCCTCCTGGCGGAGAGCGCCGGAATCGGACCCCCATGGGCCGCCTGATCGGCTGCTCTCCGCTGGGAGGTAAGGAGTAAGGAACCACCGCGACCACGGAGAGTGAGGAAATCATGGCGACCGATACGGCGCCCCCGATCCCCGCGGGATCCCCCGAACCGCCCGCTGCGCCGGCCGCCAGCACCGCACCGGCACCCGCCGCGGACACCGGCATCATGGCCGCCCTGATGGCCGCGGTGGAACCCGCCCGACCGGTCACCGCGACCGGCGCCGGGGCCCGGCCGGACGGGGACGACCCGGCCGCGAAGGCAGACCCCGACGGGGTGGTGGACCGCTCCTCCCCGGGCGTCACCAGCGAGCAGTTCAAGGCCCCGCAGGACCTGACCGGGGCCGGATCCGACGCCGCCGGCGCCCAGCACAAGGAAGGCGTTTTCAAAACCCTGATCCGGGCGGGCGCGACCCGCTGGGCAAAGGGCGGCGGCACCGCTAACAAGCGCCTCGACCTGGAGAAAGCCAAGGCCAGCGCGCATCAGGTGAAAGAAGCCCGGACCACCACGGTCACGAAATCACCGGGACTTCCCACCCGAAACGGCTCCGGAGGGACCGGAGGAGGGGGCCGCAATTCCGGCGGAAGCAGTGGCGGGAATTCGGGCCGTAATTCCACCGGGAACGGCGCCACAGGGACCGGACGCGGCGGCGCCACCGGAGGCGGCGGGCGTGGCTCGTCCGGGTCGAATGGAAACGGCGGATCCGGCGGCGGGCGCGGCACCAGCGGAAACGGTGGCGGCGGGTCGCCGAAGGACACGAGCCCCAAGGGTGCGAAGGACTCCGGGGGCAAAGGGAAAGACGGCTCCTCGGGAAACGCGGGATCCAGCGGAAAGGCTGGCAAGGACGGAAAGGCCGGTGCCTCCGGGAGCGGCGGCGGATCGACGTCGGGCGGTTCGTCCGGCAGCTCGAAGGACAAGGCCGACAAGGGCAAGGGCGACAAGGTCGACCTGAAGAAGGACGGCGGCGGCGGCCAGGGTTCGGGCGGCTCCTCCGGGAGCAGCGGCGGCTCCGGCAAGAACGGCTCCTCCGGGAAGAGCGGCGGATCCGGCACGAGCGGCGCATCCGGGAGCGGCGGCGGCTCCGGTTCGAGCGGCGGCTCCGGCAAGAACGGTGGCTCCGGCCACAGCTCGAACGGGACCGACACCCGGACCCCGCTCCAGCGCTCGCGGGAGGTCGGTCACGGCGACGGCTCCGCGGTCCGCAACGCGGTCGACCACGTGAAGGCGTACGCGCAGGGCACGAAGGACGGCTACCAGGACAAGAAGGAGGAGAACGCCAAGGAGCACGCCCGGCTGGACCAGGCGCGCACCGACCACAAGGCGAAGACGCAGGACCCGAAGCAGGACGACCCGAAGCAGCAGGGGACGGCGGTGACCGGGCCCAGCGGCCACACGATCGTCATCGCCCCGCCGGACGAAGGAGACGACGGAGTGAGCACGGACGTGAAGCCCCTCCTGGTCAAGGAGATCGACGCGAACACCCTGACCCTGGGGGGCGCTGCCCGGGGGTCGATCAGCCGCAAGGAGCTGCGCAACTTCAAGCAGTACGAGCGGAAGCTGGAGGCCAAGGAGAACCACCTGATCAAGGTGGCCGACGCGTGCAAGTCCCTTGAGGCCGCGGCGGAGGACGAGGCGAAGGACTGCCAGGACCTGGCCGAGCAGGCCAAGGCCGTCGAAGGCGGGGAGAAGCTGGCCGCGAAGCTGACGAAGCTGGCCGACGCGGCGAAGGCCCAGGCGACGGAGGCCGCCGAGCTCCACAAGCGCGCGAAGCGGGCTGCGGAGATGTGCAAGGTCGTCCTGACCAACATCGGGACCCGGTACGCGCCGCTGTACAAGGCCGTGGTCGACAGCGACGAGACGAAGCCCGCCGAGCTCAGGTTCTACAACGACAAGGGCTCCTACGCGCCTGCCGCGTAGCACCAGGAAGGACAGAAGATCATGGCGGAGCTGACGTACAAGGTCCTCGTCAAAAGGACCCAGGACAAGGAGAAGGCCCTGGCCCGCAACGCGGAGGGCGTCAAGACGGCCGCGGAGAACATCAAGGAACTGGCCGACGACACGGCCTCCGACGCGGACGCGCTGGGCGCTAAGAGCGTGGACCGCGACTCCCTGGCGGAGTGCCAGGAGCTCGCGAAAATCATCCGCGGCGTGTCGGAGGCCGCGCTCACCTACGCGTCGAAGACGTCCGACACCGCGAAGGCCGCGAAGGCAGCCGGCGACCAGGCCCGCACCACCCACGCCGGGTTCCAGGAAGCGTTCGACCGCTCCGACGTGACGGACCTGGAGAAGGTCAGCCGCGACTGGTTCGAGCAGGAATAGCACCACCCACACCGGCGCGGCCGGCCCCGGGGATCGGATCCCTGCGGGCCGGCCGCGCCCTTGCGGACCGCCCAGTACCCAGACAGGAGTAGCCCCCGATGTCCACCATCACCAAGACCGTGCCGAACGCGGAGCCTGCGGAGCGCGCCGCCGCGGCGCTCCAGATCGCCCTCCCCGTCGGGGTGGGCATCCTGGCCCCCTACCTGGACCCGAACGCCGCGGCCTACGTGGGCGCCGGTTTCCTGGCCGGTGCCACATTCGCCGGGGCCAACTACATGAACCGCCTGGGCCGCTGGGCGAACCAGCTGCCCGGGATCGACATCGCGCGGGCGCACCGCGACACCATGGGGATCTCCACCATCACCACCGGCATGGGCCTGGCCCTCGGACAGCTGGGCGGAGCCGAGGCATCCGAAGCGCTGATGGCCGGCGCCTTCGAGCCGACCACCATTCCCGGGATCCTGTCGCTGGGCTGGTGGGCCGCAGTCGCCTTCACCGGCTGGCGCCTGCGCCGCGTCTTCGGCCACCGGAAGATCGTGGTGGAGCAGGCGCAGCCGACCGGGCAGGCCGCCCCGGCCAACATCGGTGCCCCGGCCCCGGTGTCCCTGGCCGACAAGATGATCGCGGCCTGGGGGCGCGTGATCAGCGACCCGAAGTCGGGACGCCACCGCAACCAGGTTCTCTCCGACGTCGTGATCTACGCCGACCGCTGGGAGGGACGGATCACCGCCGCGCTGGGCGACTCCGTGAACGTGTCGAAGGAGGCCGTCTCCAGCCTCTTCGGCCGCTCGGTCGACGACATCGACATGAAGTACGGCGCGCACTCCGGGGAGGCGTTCATCACCGTCTGGTACAAGCAGCGCGCCGAGCTGGATCCCTCCACGCTCCAGGGCGCCTGGAAGCGAGTCCAGGCGCGGGTCCTGCCCAAGACCCACCTGGAGGAGGTCGGCGAGGACGTGAACACCGGCGGTCAGGTGGCGCGCGTCGTGGCCGACGACGACCTGGACGCCCTGCCCCGCGTCGTCAACCTCGGGGAGCTGGCCGGTGCGCTGCGCCGTTCCATCGACCTCGTCTCCTACGAGCCGGGCCGCCGCGACCCCAGGCGCGCGATCATCCGCGTCATGGACCACAACCCGCTGGAGGCCGGCCACGACTTCCAGGGCCTGGACTCGCTCAAGGCCACCCCGGGCGGCTGGGTCAACATCGGGAAGATCGTGAGCGGGTTCCCCGCGAAGATCCAGCTGTTCGACCCGAAGCTGGGCGCCCTCCACGTCGTGATCGCCGGTACCACCGGCTCCGGCAAGGGCGGCACGGGCCAGATGATCAGCCTCGCCTACCACGCCAACCGGATGGCCCAGATCTACGGCGACCCCAAGGGCGCCAGCAACCCCGCTATCCCCAAGATGGCGGCCTACAGCGGCCTGACGCAGTACGGCGCCCTGGGCGCCATGCGCCTGTCCTGGTGGGTCCTCCAGCACCGGATCGAAGAGGCCGCCCGCCTGGAACTGAAGAACTTCGTGCCCTCCGACATGCGGCCGTACTGCGCCACGATCCTGGACGAGGCCGCCCAGATGCTGGCCCCGGGCGCACCCAACCGCAAGGAAGCGGTGAAGATCGTCAAGGACGGCGCGTCCCTGACCCGCTCCATGGGCATGCCCTGGGTCCTGATCAACCAGACCGTCAACCTCGACCAGCTGGGCGGCGAGCAGGCGATCCGCGCCAACCTTCTGGCCGGCGGCACCTGGATCATCCTGCGCACCGACAGCGACCAGGTGAACCTGGGCGACCTTCCCCCCGGCTTCGAGGGGATCGACCCCTCCCTGATCCCGCCGGTGTGGGTGGAGGAGGACGACTCCCTGGTCTACGACCCCTCGTTGGCGGAGTCGGACCCGCGCCGCACCTTCGGCCTCGGCTACGTCGCGGCCCCGGGCGGCCGCGCGGGCATGATGCGCATCGACAACCTCGAGGACGCCACCGAGCACATCCGGCCGGAGAACATCCTCGCGCCGGTGGACGTGCCCTGGTGGGGCGACCAGGACCGCATGGAGGAGCTGGCCATGACCCCCATCCCTGGATTCGAGGAGAAGGACGGCGAGGGCGGCACCGGCGAGGCCGGGACCTCGTTCGCCGGCGTCGACCTCCCCAAGGCCAAAGAGCTCACCTCGGAGGAGAAGGTCCTGGCCGCTCTCCGCGACGAGTCCGACCCCATGTACGTCGACATGCTCGACCAGGGCGACGAGATCGACCCCGAGGACATCGACTACGTGGAGCGGGGCCAGCTCCAGGTTGCCTGCGGGGTCGCGGAGTCGACCTTCGCGAACGTCCTGAACAAGCTGGAGAAGGCAGGAAAGATCCACCGGGTCAAGGAAGGCAAGACCTCGAAGGTGGCCCTGGGCCCCCGGCCGGAGGTATCCGGCGAAGAGGCGGCCTGACCGCTGCTCCACCACGGCGCGCTTCCCCCACGGGAGGCGCGCCGTCCCTGTCCCCGCTCAACCCCACCCCCGGCGCTGACCCGCGCCCGCTCCTCCCACACCACCACCGCGCACCGAAGGGAATCTGATGAAGCCGCAGCTTGAGCAGACCGAGTTCTGGGTCGGCACCTTCCACGGGAGCCACGACGGCCGCCCCGCCACGGTCACCGCGACCCGCGACGACACCCGCCCCGAGCCGTACGCCTGGACGTGCACGTGCGGCGCGTCCCGCTCCTTCCCCACCGAGGACGGTGTGTGGCCCACCGCTTGGCAGCACACCCACCCCACCCGCTTCGACCGGCTGCGGTCGTGGGCCGCCCGCCGCATCCGCTCCTTCCGCTGACCTGACGCCCTGCCTGGCCCTCGCCCACCCCGCCTTCGGGGCGGGCGAGGACCGGACAGGCCGCCCGGCCGCACTCGCCCACTCCTTCCGCCCCGTCGACGGTCCTTCCGCCGGCGGGGCGCAGCACTGCCCGCCATCAACCCTGTTGGAGGACACCCGTGCTCATCCCCCGCCCGCGCCGCCGCATCGGCCGCCCCCGCCCGCAGCGCCCCGGCCCCCGCTACCCGCAGCGTCCCCACCGACTGCCCGGCACCTGGCACCGTTGACGTCCCGACCCGGCTGCACGCAGAAGCGCGCCGCACGGACGTTCCGTGCGGCGCGCTTCCGGCTCGAGGTCGGCCTGTGTGCTGCTACTGCTGCGGGGCAGATCTGGGAGGCCGGCCGCCGACGTTCGTGCGGTCCCAGCCCTTCTCCCACTCCTCGACGGCCGCGCGCTCCCACACCCGGCCCGCCTTTGTCCGCGCGAGGAACGGCGGGAAGTCCGGCCTGGCCACGAGGGCGTTCGCCCGCTGGCGGCTGACGCCCAGCATCTCCCCGATCTCCGTGACGCCGACGTGCGCGGAGGTTTCCGAATTCGTCATGCCTACGAGGATCAAGCCATCCCACCAGCCTGTCAACGTCTTTCGTTCGTTAACCCGTTGACACAGTAAACCCCTTTACAGCATGGTGGTGGTGCACCGAGCGAGACCACCCACTCACTCCGGGGGAGGCACCCGTGCACGCCCACGACACCGACGAGGACCTGGTCGACGTCGACCCGCACGACCCCGGCGACGGCTCCCTGCCGGTCTTCCGGTGGCGGCAGGCCGGCCCCGGGCTCGCCACCCGCCGCCAGCTGCGGGAGATGGGCCTGCGTCCCGGCGGCCAGGAGCCCGTCGCCCGCATCGAGTGCCGCGGCGGCAAGCGGTTCGCGTGGCTGTACCGGATCGACCTGGCGAAGCAGAAGTTCCCGATGACCCTCGCCAAGGAGGCCGCGCTCGACAAGGCGATGGCAAAGCGCCAGACCTGCGGCGTCTGCCGCCGGCGCTACTTCCACTGCATCCCCCTGAAATCCCTGGGCTCGTGCCTGGAGTGCTACGACGGCACGCCCGCCGACCCCGCCTCCTACACCGCTCCTCCGGCCCCGCACCTGCTGGCCGCCTGACCCGAGAGGACCACCTCATGCACGCTCACCGTCCCGCCGTCTTCGCCGCCCTGCTCGGACTGACCCGCGCCGGGAGCGCCATCGGCGACTTCTGGGTACAGAACGACTTCTGCGCCCGGGTGAAGGGCGCTTCCGACGAGCACCCGGTCACCTTCAAGGACCCGGTCACCGGGAAGGAGACCACCCACGGCACGGCCGCCGGGCGTTCGGCGTGCCTGCATCATTGCCTGACCTACACGGCCACGCAGGCGATCGTCGCCGGGGCCGGCGCCCGTGCGCTCGGCATCCGGGTCCACCCGGCCGCCGCTGCGGCCGCGCTCGCCATCTCCTTCGGCACCCACTACGCCGCGGACCGCCGCGTCCCCGGCAAGGGCCTGCTGGAGAAGATCGCCACCAAGACCGGCAAGGGCGGTTTCTACAAGCTGGCCGACTTCGGCATCAACGGGGCGTTCCAGCTGGACTCCGCCTGGCACCACGGCTGGGAGACGCTCGCCGCCCTGGTCGCCACCACCAAGGCCACCACGCGGTGACCGGCCGCTCCCGGACGCGTCTGGACCGTGTGCGCGGCTCGCTCGGCATCGCCCAGCTCGCCCTCCAGCAGATCCAGGACGACCTGGGCGCCGACGACATCGACGCCCACGAGCTCGCCGCGATCCTGCGCGAGCTGCAGGAGGACATCGGCGTCCCCGGCGGTCTCTTCCCCGCCCTCGCGCAGCTGGTCTCCACCGCTGCCCGCCGGGCGGAGCAGATCGAACCTGACCGCTACGCCTCCTGCTACCTGCACGAGGCCGCCGCCCTGCTCACCGACAACGCCGGGCAGCGCATGAACTGGGCTGCCCGCGCACTTCACCCGCAAGGAGACCTCACGTGACCGAGCCGATCAGTTACCCGCCGATGCCCGAGCACAGCCTCGTGGTCCTCATCGGTCCCTCCGGCGCCGGGAAGTCGACGCTCGCGCGCACCTGGCCCGCTTCGCAGGTCCTGTCCCTGGACGCGCTGCGGGAGGTCGTCAGCGACGACGCGGGCGACCAGGACGCGACCGGCGACGCGGTCGCCGCCCTGCACCTGCTCCTGGAGGCGAGGATGCGCCGCCGGCTGTTCACGGTCATCGACGCCACCAACGTCACCGCGGCTGCCAGGAAGCCGCTGGTCGCCGCCGCCAAGCGCCACGACATGCTCCCCATCGCGGTCCTGCTCACCACGCCCGGCAGCATCTGCATCGAACGGCAGGGACCCAGGCCCGCCAACCGCACGGTGCCGGAGAAGGTGGTCGCCCAGCAGCACGAGGACATGTTCGCCTCACACCGCACCCTGCGGTCCGAGGGCTTCCCCGAGATCGTCTACTCCGACAGCCTCCCCCGGCTCCAGCCGTACCTGGAGCGCCTGAGCGAGAGGCGGCAGGCCGACCTCGGTCTGGACGGCAGCGCCGGCCTCGGTGCCCTGAACCTTGTACGCCGGACCTTCGGCGAGGAGATCCTGCCGCTGTGGCAGTGGAAGCCCGGCTCGAACGTCGCCGGAGGCGACCGCGTCGCCGAGATCCGCCTCGGCCAGCAGCACCTCACCCTCGCCCTGCGCACCGACGTCGACGGCGAGGGAGACCTCGGGTTCGACGTGATGGTGCCGTGCCCGCACGACTCCGAATGCACCGGCCACGCCTGGGTGCCCGCCTACAGCATCACCTGCCTGTACCGGGCGCTGAACGGCGACCTGGACGACGACGAGGACATCGTCTGCACCGTCCACGGCCCGAACACCGACGAGGACCAGGAGGACGACCCCGAGGGCCGCGCCGACCTGGAAGCCCAGTACGCGGACGCGGTCCGCGAGTAAGCGACGCTCCGCCGAACAGCCACAACCCGCCCGGCCACCGGGCACCCACCGCTTCCCCGGGAAGGACACCCACGCATGAGCATCACGATCACGAACACGTACGGCACCGCGCACAACGTCAGCGAGACCAACCCGGCCCACGTCACCAGCTGCGACCGGTACCGGTTACCGCTGGTCGGCACCATCGTCCCGGGCAACCCCGGCTACGAGGACATGGTCGAGATCTTGAAGGAGAACGGCCACGACACCCGCCCCGAGGGGTACGGGGTCCTCTTCCTGGAGTCCGAGGAGTTCAGCGCGACGTACTTCGGGTCGATCGCACAGATCGAGCAGTACCAGCGCGAGAACGTCGACGGCACGGCGACCTTCGACGCCTCGCAGGGCGTCATGTACGCCCAGTGGCCCCACGGCAAGGGCTGGGACGACTTCATCCCCCGCACCTTCTGGAACGTGAAGGCGCGCGGCGGGATCGCGGACGGCGTCGGCCTCGTCACCGGCTTCGCGCACACCGAGATCCCGGGTGCGGAGGTCATCGTCTTCGAGTTCGAGGGCAAGTGGCTTCCCGACAGCGAGCCGCAGCAGATGATCACCTACCACTGCACCGGCTGCCACATGGACACCTTCCACGACTGCGGGCACGTCCACGAGAACACCGGTCCCAGCAGCCGACGCTGGGCCGCCCGCCAGGCCCGCCAGCACATCATCAGCGCCGCCCGGCACGGCGTCGGCGACACCAACAGCGCCTGCCGCCCCAACGGCGGCGAGATGCTGCGCGCCGTGAACGCGGCCGCCCGCGAGATGTGGGGCACCACCGGCAACGCCCTCCCGGACACCGACGACGCGTACTGCGCGACCAAGGGCCCCTGCTCGATCATCCGCGAACTGCGGGCCGGAGTCCGACCGCCCACCTACCGCGCCTGACGGACGCTCCGTGCCGCCCCGGCCTCCGCACGACGGAGGCCGAGGCGGTCGCGGTGGTCCCTCAAGCACGGAAAGGAGCTGGACGTCATGCGCCGATACGAGGTCGACGTCCCGATACACCACGAGGCGGACCAGGAACGGCGAGGGCTTCACGTCTTCACCGGCTGTGCTGCCGGGGAGAGCGAGGCCCTGGCCGCCGCGCACAGCGCCTACGACCGGGCCGTGCAGCACATGTCCGCCGGCCTCCCGGCCCCCGATGACTCCAGCGATGGATGGGCCGCGCGCGGCCTGCGTCCCGACTGGGTCCTGGACTGGCACAAGGCCACCACCAAGGCGTGGGTCAACCCCAACAGCTTGATCTGAATTCGCCCCGAGGCAGGCGCCATAGGCGTCGAAACCGTCGCCTGCCCCGGGTTCCCCATCCCGTACGAGACGAGAGGGAGACACCAGTATGGACTCCGTCCTGCACACGATGGGCCGGTTTGGCCCGCGCGCCCTCCTGATCACCGCAGCAGCCGTCCCGCTAACCGGCTGGGCGGTCCACGCGACCGTGCTGCTCAAGCAGATCGCCGCCAAGGAGAAGGACCCGCTGACGGGCCTGCTGCGCCGCGACGCCTACACCGCCCGCGCTCGCCGGCTCCTGGCCCGCCACGGCGACAAGGGAACCGTGGTCATGGTCGACGCCGACCACTTCAAGCAGATCAACGACGACATGGGCCACGCGGCCGGAGATACCGTCCTCGCCGCGATCGGAGCCCGGCTCACCGCGTGGGCGGGCCCGCGCGCGTCCGTCGGCCGCCTCGGGGGCGATGAGTTCGCCGTCGTCCTGGAGCTGGACACCGCCCGCCGCGCGCAGCGCCTGGAGCAGCTGGTCCGGATGCTGCACACGCCGGTCACCCTGGACGACGGCCGCACGGTCGACGTCGCCGCCTCGGTGGGCGCCGCGGCTCCGGCCTCGGTCGGCTCCCGCGACCTGACCGTCCTGCAGAGGGCCGCCGACGCCGCGCTCTACGACGGCAAGCACTCCGGCCGGGCGACCTTCGCGACGGCGCAGCACCTCACCGTGCCGTCCATCAACGGGCGCCGGGCCGGCCGTCCGGGCACGGCGGTGTGGGGGCGGGCCGCATGAGCACCGTGACCCTGCCCGAGGGCGACTGGATCCGCGGCATCAGCATCCGGCAGCCGTACGCGGCCTGCATCCTCGCCGGGGCCAAGACCGTGGAGAACCGGCCCAACCGGTGGCGGACCGGCTGGGTGCTGCTGCACACGAGCCAGACCATCGACCAACCCGCCCTGCGCCTCCCGCTGATCGGCCGCACGATCCGCGAACACCAGCTGGTCACCGGCGCGGTCGTCGGCATCGCCCGGATCACCGACTGCCACCAGGACCTCGAGGGAGCGCCGCCCTGCTCGCCGTGGGCACACCCCGGGGCCTGGCACCTCGTGCTCCAGGACGTCCAGGAGCTCCCCCTGCCCGTCCCCGCGCGCGGACAGGTCGTCCCCTGGAAGCCGAAGCCGGACCTGCTGGAGCGCGTCTTCCAGCAGCTGCCCGACTTCCGGCCGTGACCAGCGCCCGAACCAAGAAGAAGCCGCCGTTCGAGCCGGGCCTGGTCCCGACTCCCGGCGCGCTCCTCGAATGGCGCGACAGCCAGCACTACGACCGCTGGCAGGACCGCCCCTGCGTGCTGTGCGACAAGCCCACGCCGATGCGCTCCCACACAGGGGAGCCCGTCCACAAGGCGTGCGCTGAGGACTGGATCGCCGCGAACCCCGTTCAGGCCCGCCGCGAGGGCCGGTTCGCCTCCGACACCCAGACCAAGAGCACCAAGCACGACACCCACGCCTGAACCCCTCCCCCACGGAGGTCCCCATGAGCAGCACCGACCGCGACGTCGACCACGCTCTCGCCTACCCCGAGCCGCCGGCCTCCCCGCTCTGGCACCGCCACGGCGGCACGAAGGCCCGGCCCTTCACCCCCGCGCAGCAGAAGCGCAATGCCGAGCTCCTGGTGCTCGCGCAGCGCACCACCCGACCCCGCACCCCGCGCACCACCCGGACCCTGGCGGAGGCCAGCTGATGGACACCAAGCACTGCGCCGTTGACGGATGGGTCGACGCCATCCCTGCCCCCGGCCCCCACAACACCGCCACCTTCGACCTGGTCGTCCAGCCCGCCGACGCGGACAGCCTCCCCGAGGACGCCCCCGACACGGTCGTCTCCTGCACCAGCGCGGCCGCCGGGATCGTCCACGAGCTGCTGCACGGCATACAGCCCGGCGACCTGCTGCGCGTCACCGGCACCCTGCTCCAGCCGCCGACGCCCGGCGAACCCGCCCGGCTCACCGTGGACGTCCTGGAGGTCCTCGACACCGCGCTGCTCCCGGTCCTGGGCGAGATGGTGCTCGATCGGTACGGCCACTACATCGTCGTCTTCGACGCGGGCACCGACACGGTGCCCGTCTTCACCGCGAGTGGGCAGTGGGTCGGCCTGGCCGACAACCCCGACGCCATCACCCGCCTGATCGACATCCACGAGCGCGTGCACGGCGGTGACGCGTGATGGTCGCCGCCGCGCAGCCCCGCACTGTCCTGGAGCGGTTCCCCGCCGGCCACCCCCGTGGCTCCTGGCCCGCCGATGAATACGCCGCCGCCCAGCGCGCCCAGGGCACCGACGCCCACGTCGTGATGGACCTGACCACCGACCAGTTCCTCGTCGTCACCGACACCACCACCCGCTAGCTCGCCGACCCGAGAGGTGCCCATGACCGAGACCGAGACGTTCGAGACCATCCGCTACACCGCCGACGTCATCGTCCTGACGCCCGATGGCGACGTCCTGCTGATCGAGCGCGACTGGCCGCCGTTCGAAGGCCACTGGGCCTGCGCCGGTGGACACGTCGACCCGGGGGAGACCAGCCGCGAGGCCGCCGCTCGGGAACTCGCCGAGGAGACCGGAGTCCGCGTGGCCGCCGACGACCTGCGCGAGATCGGCGTCTTCGACCAGCCCGGCCGCGACCCGCGCGGCCGGTACGTCACCGTCGCGTATCTGGCCACCGTCCCCGCCGACACCCCGATCATCGCCGGGGACGACGCCCGCACCGCCCGCTGGTGGCCCCTGAACGACCTGCCGGAACGCCTGGCGTTCGACCACGCCCAGATCCTCAGCGCGGCCGCCCGCGCCCGCTACCTCACCCCGGAGCAGGAGCCCACCCGATGAAGCGATCCTTCTTCCGCCGCTGCGGCAACGCGGGGGCCCTCTCCCCCGAGGACCGGGCCGCCGTCGACCAGTTCCGCGCGACGCTCACCGCCCTGCGCAACCCCGAGCCCTGGATGCCCGGCAGCGCCCGGGACATCGCCGTCAGGGTCGGCCCGTTCATCGAACGGGCGCACACCCGGGCCGGAGACGACCACGGCCCCGACATGATCGCCGTCGCCCTGGTCCACCCCGACACCCCGCACGCCGCCGCCTACCTCCACGGCCGCCAGCTCCGCTACACCGAGCGCGGCTGGCTGCGCTGCGAAACCGCCACGATCCTCGGCTTCTGGCAGCCCGGCTACGCGATGCTCACCCACGCCGCCGCCGGCCTCCCCCTGCCCGACGACCTCGGCATGGAGCTCGCCCACTACGCCCTCTACATCGAGGCCCGCAACCGCGACGACGGCAACCTCGACGGCTACACCCTGCTGCGCCTCGGTCCGTACACCCAGACCCGGCACGCCCAGCAGGACTACGACCGGCTCACCGCCACGCTGGATGGACGGGAGACCACCCTCGTGCCCGGGTTCCGCGTCTCCGCGAGGTTCGGGCCGTTCGACGTGAGCGACCACCAGTTGTTCGCCGATCCGTACGAGGCCGACGCCGTCGCGCTCCTGGACGCAGCCGTCGCGGGGGCGAGCGCATGACCGCCCCGGCCCTGTACGAGATCGAGACCAGCGAGGGCGACGACGGCACCATGCACCCCGCCGAACAGCTCTGGACACCCTGCGCCGACGGCACGGCCGACCACGGGTTCATCGCCCACCAGGGCCTGTTCGTCGCCGGGATCGACGGCGGCGCCGACGATGGCCTCTACCCGGTCGGCTTCCTGGTTCTCGGACACCAGCGGTGGACCGACGTCATCGAGGCCGCCGCCGCGTACATGGCCCGGATCCACGGCTGGCGGAACCTGCACCTCTACCCCGGCGACGACCCCTCCGTTCTCATCCCCCTCATCCCGCGCGCGGTCCACACCCACGGCGTCTTCTTACGGCACCCGCACCCGGACCACGGCTGCGGATGCGAGTGGGACGACACCTGGCGCATGGTCTGGGCGCCCGGCGTTGAACCCGGCGCCGTGCCGGTCACCGCCCTGCGGCACCCCGCCGCCCCGGCGACCGCCGCCGGCCTCCCCAACCCGGATGAAGGCGCGCCCGCGAGCTGGGCAGCCTGACCCGCAACTCCCTTCACCGAAGCCCTGCCCCGGCACCGCCGGGGCAGGGCTTTTTCTGTTTTGGGAGGTTTCCAGGGTTCTGTCTCTCTGCCGTTTCCAATGGAAACGGCAGAGAAGCTGCTGCCTCGGTCCGCGCATGGGATTCCGTCAACCCCCGGACAGGGCAACGGCGTTTCCAATGGAAACGGCAACCGCAGGCGTGGCGGGACACCGACTGGCCCTGCTCGGGCTGCGCGAGGGAGCCAGCGTTTCCATTGGAAACGGCTAGTCTCTGGCCGTACTTTCTGTCGTTCTGGAGAATCTATGGCTGCCAACCTTCCGAGGCCCAAGCGCACGAGCACCAAGCAGGCCCCCGCGGCTCCGCCCAAGGAAGAGGCGTTCTACCGGGGCGGCAAGGACCGCAGCGGCGACACGGTCGAACTCCACCCCAAGGACCTGTGCCCCAACCCGTTCAACCGGCGGGCCATGTCGGGCGTCGAAGAGCTCGCGGCCACGATCGCGGAAGTCGGCCTCCTCCAGAACATCGCGCACATCCCTGCAGACGTCTGGGTCGCGCACTATCCGGAGACGGCAGAGAAGATCACCGCCGCCAACGTGATCCTCTTCGGGGAGCACCGCTGGCGCGCCGTTCAGTCCCTGGGCTGGGAGATCATCCCCAGCGTCCTGATGGACGACAAGGTCGCGGACGCCCGCCTCATCACCCTCATCGAGAACCTCCGCCGTGCGCAGCTCAGCCCGCTGGAGGAGGCCGAGCACTACGAGGCCCTCAGGGCCAGCGGGCTGTCGTACGAGCAGATCGCCCAGAGGGTCGGCGAAACCGCCAAGGGCGCCATCTCCAAGGGCACCGTGTGGAAGCGCGTGCAACTGCTCGCTCTGGAACCTGAGGTCCGAGGAGCGCTCCGGGACGGCACCCTTGCAGTCAGCACCGCGGAGAAGCTCCAGAAGATGAGCGCCGAGGACCAGCGGGAGGCGGTGGTCCTGGTCCAGGGCGGCATGCGCCCGCTGGAGGCCCAGGCACAGATCCTCGCCCGGCAGCGACAGGCCGACGATGCACCCGACGCCGAAACGGCTAGCGAGGAGACCGTTTCCACTGGAAACGGCACCGCTCCGCAGTCGGCGGCCGTTTCCACTGGAAACGCCCCCAAGCCCCGCGCGACGCTGAAGCGGGACCAGACCAAGCCGTCGGCCGACCAGTACGAACGGGACCGCAGCACGGCAGCCGCAGCCCGGGACGCCGCCTGCCAGCTCCTGGTGGAGACCGTAGACGTCGGCGACACCGCCGACAGCGAACTCCTCCTCAAGGCCATGACCGGCGCTCTGCTCGCTCCGCAGCAGCAGTCCGCGGCGCAGCAGCGAGCCCTGGTCTGGCTCCGCCGAGCCGAACGCCACGGCATCGACGACCAGAACGCCGGCAGCTACTTCAACGCCGTCCAGGACTCGGGCGACGCTGAACTCCAGCGACTCGCCGCGTTCGCAAGTGCCCTCGCCGCCGCCGAGCTCCGCACCGCCGCCCGTAGGCACGCCTGGGGCAGCCGAGAGGCCGCTTACCTCCGCCTCCTCCAGGACCACGCGCAGTACGCCCCGGAGACAGCGTGGGAGAAGAAGGAACTGGGCTTGGACACCACAGGAGAGAACGCGTGACGCGCACCGTCGAACCCCGCTTCCGCCCCAGGGGGCGGCGCCACCCCAAGATCTACGCCTTCATCCTCGAGTGCGGCGGCTCCACCAAGACCACCAGCGCCACCTCCATGGCAACCGAGGCAGCCCTGCGGGGGTACCCGGGCACCATCTTCGACTTCGACGCCAACCGGTCCACGACCACGATCCTCGGCTACGACGAAGAGGCCATGAAGGGACGGAAGACCGTCCTCGACCTCATCCACGGAACCGCGACCCTGGACGAGGTCGCCCTCCCGGCCCGCTACCGCATCGGCGACGGCTACGACGACGACGCCTTCGCCTACATCCCCGGCCTGCGCGTCGTGCCCAGCTGCAAGGAGATGTCCACCGCGGACACCGCCATCGCCGAGGACGCGGACCGGCAGGACTGGTTCGCCGAGATCCTGCTCGGCTACGACGGAGACGAGGACGACGTCTTCTGGCTCGACTTCCCGGCCAGCTACGGGAAGATGGTCTACTCCGTGATCCGGATGCTCGACGAGGACGACTCCGTCATCCCGTCGGTCCGCGCCGATCCGAAGGACGTCAAGCTGCTGGTCCCGCTGTTCGAGGAACTCGACCGCGTCCGGGAGAAGAACCGCCTCCGCAGGTCGGTTCCCGGCCGCCCGACGGTCAACCACCTGATCCTCACCGGCACCCCGACCGCCAGCTACACCGAGGCATCGGCCAGGAAGGCGACGGCGCTCGCCGAGTCCCTGTACGGCGACATCCTCACGCCGTACGTCCGGTACTCGGCCGACGCCAAGAAGCTGTACGACGACTGCTGCCCCCTGCCCATCCTCCTGCCCAACTCGGTGCCGGCCGTCGACTACCGGAAGCTGATGACCAGCATCGGATTCCCGGACCGCACCTGACGGCCGTTTCCAATGGAAACGACGCGAGGGCCCGATCACCCCTGGGCGGCCGGGCTCTTTCGCTGTCCCCGGTCAACGCCCTGCGTCGGTGCCCTTCCAGCCGTTCCCGAGCCCGCGGCGCCGGGGCCGCGACGATCCGGCAGCGGGCGCAGGGCGGGCGTTCAGCGCACCGGTCACCTGCGCGGCCGCCGTGGGGGAGAGGCCGGCGGTGACCTTTCCGGAGGCGAGGACGCGGGCGTACGTCCCCGGCCCGTAGGCGGCCAGGGCCACGGCGAGTGAGGCCGCTGCTGTCTCGGCCGGCCCTGCGCCCCACCGGGGTTCGTCCTCGGCCGCGGGTGCCTGGCGGGGCAGTTCGCGGCGGGCGGCGAGGAGCACGGCGAGGGCTTGGGCGTGGGCCGGGTCCAGGGTGACGGTCAGCAGGGCGGGGCCGAGCTGGTGGACCCGGTGCCCGGTGAGGCTGTGCGCGGTGAGCGCCCGCCGCAGGCCGGTGCTCAGCACGGCTGGGTCCGTCGCGGTGTCGGCTCGGCGGGTCGCCCCGGCTGCGGCCGGGGCGTGCTCGACGCGTTCGCGGAGTGCGGCGACGGCGGCCGGGACGACCTCCAGGAGCTCGGCGGCCTCCGGGCTGATCTCGGACAGCGCCCCGGCGAGCACCTCCAGCGCCGTGGCCGCATCCTCGACGGCGCTGGCACTCCACCGCTCGGGTCCGGCGGCGTCGGCGAGCGCACACACCGCGACGACGGCCTCCTCGGCCAGCGCCTCCACGTTGCCCGGCTTGGTCGTCAGCTTCATGTCCCGCCCAACGAGATGTGACCGCGCATGGTCGTGCGCGCTGATCACATGATGACGCCCGCGACACCGCTGGCCGTGCCGGGTCGCGGGGGCACCGGGCAGCCCGTAGACCGGACGTATGGTCCTTCGGCCGCCGGTGGAACCGATGCTGGCGCAGGCCCGCGACACGGTGCCCGCGCCGGGCGCGCTGCCCGGGGAGCTTCGGTTCCAGCCGAAGTTCGACGGCTACCGGGCGATCGTCTACACCCCGTTGCCGGCGCCCGGCCCGCTGCTGGTGCAGTCCCGCCGCGGCAGCCTCCTGCAGAGCCGCTTCCCTGACCTCGTGGCCGCGGCCGCGGACCTGCCCGACGGCCTGGTCCTCGACGGCGAGCTGGTCGTGTGGGCGGAGGGCCAGATGTCGTTCGAGGCGCTCCAGCGGCGCGCGGTCTCCAGCGGCCGCACCGCCGCCCGCCTCGCTGCAGAGGCACCGGCGCACTTCATCGCCTTCGACGTCCTCCAGATCGACGGCCAGGAGCTTCTGCACGTCCCGTACGGCGAGCGGCGCGCGCAGCTGGAGCAGCTGTTCGCCGACCACAAGCTGAGTGCCCCGTGGACGCTCTGCCCGGAGACGACCGACCTGGCGACGGCGCAGGAGTGGCTGATGTCCTGGACGCAGGTGCCCGGCATCGAAGGTCTCGTGATCCGGGGGAGCGGACAGCGGTATCTGCCGGGAGCCCGTGCGCTCTACAAGGTGCGCCGCCGGGACTCCACCGAGGCGGTGATCGGCGCCATCACCGGGACTGTGCGCCGGCCGCAGACGCTCGTGTTGGGCCGCCTCGACGCGGCCGGGGCGCTCCGGCCGGTCGGCCGCAGTACGCCGCTGCGGCCGGACGCGGCGCGCGACCTGGCCGACCGGCTGACACCAGCCGGGCCCGGACATCCCTGGGAAGGCGTGCGGTTCACGACCTCCTGGGGGTCGCGGACGCCGCTCGACGTCGTGCTGGTCGAACCGGAGCTGGTCGCCGAGATCCTGGTGGACACGGCGCTGGAGCGCGGGGCGTGGCGGCACCCGGTGCGCTTCGCCCGGCTCCGGATGGACGTCGCCGTCGCGGACGTCCCGCCCTTCGGCGCGGGCGCCGATCCCGTCAGCGGGTGACCACCGCCCGATGCGGTCAGGGGCCGGTGAGGATGTCGTGGGTGCCAATGCGGCGCCAGATGACGTGCTGTACGCCGGGGCGGAGCGCAGGCCCGTATTGCCAGGTGGCTCGTCCTGCGGGTCCAGCGCCCATGGACCAGGTGAGCTCGTAGATGCCGGATGCGCGCTGGACGCGCTTGACGCGGAGGCCGGCGCGGAAGTGCCCGCCGGTGCGCAGGTCCTCGACGAAGGCCGCCACGGCCTGGCGGAAGCGGCGGCGCTGTTCGGGGGTGAGGCGGTGAAGGTCGGCGGTGAAGCGGGGCGTGGTCTCGTAGGTGGGCACGGCGAACTCCTCCAGGACGCACGAAGCCCCCGGCCGGTAGGCCGGGGGCGGTGGTGGCTGTTCGTGTTGAAGGGCGTCGGTGACGTGGTGCTCAGTCGTGCTGGGTGGTGCTGTTGAGGTCGTTGCGCAGCATTCGCACGGTCCGGGTCAGAGGCCGTAGCGGTCGTTCATCAGGTCGTTCCACCTCTGCACGTTGGGAAGGTCGTTGGCGCAGGCGGTGCAGTGGGGCAGGTAGTCGGTCCGGGTGGGGTACGGAACGTTCGAGCGGACGATGACGGTCGGGCGCAGCGTGAGGGGCCGGCCGCACAGCGGGCAGAGGTCTCCGTGGAGCAGTTCGGTAGTCATGCGGCGGACTGTGCACACACCGGCGGCTTACCGTCTCGGGCTGAACCGGCGGCCCGCCTGGCGGGCGCCCCGGTAAAAATCTGGTGCTGCGCTCCCGCCCGGCGGGACCGACCCCGGATCACGCTTCTGCGCAGGTCAGCGCCGGGGTTCCATGGGCCGATGATCAGCATGTCGCCAGTTCGCCCGGGGACCGGGGTGCGCTACCTCTTCCGTGGCGTGATGGTCGGCGACGGCCACCGCCGGGCGGGCACGCCGCTGCGCGCCGCCCAAGACGAAGCCGGTGTCCCGCCCGGCGTGTGGAAGGGCCGGGGCCTGGCCGCGCTCGGCCTGGCGGCCGGGGACGTGGTGAGCGAGCGGCAGGCCGAACTGCTCCTGGGGGAGGGCCGGCACCCGGACGCCGACCGGATCGAGCGCGAGCTCCTGGCGCAGGGCAAGAGCCCGGCGCAGGCGCGGCGGGCGACCGTGCTGGGCAGGCCCATCGAGCACAACCGCTCACCGAAGACCGACAAGGCCAAGGAGCGCACCCCCTGGCTGGCCTTCGACCTGGTGTTCCGGCCCCCGCCGACGGCCCACATCGCGTGGGCCCTGATGGACGACGAGCACCGCCGGGTGCTGGAGCTGTGCGACGACATCGCCCGCGACAAGACCCTGGCGTGGCTGGAGGAGTCGGTCGCGGAGATCCGCTCGAAGGTCGGCGGCAAGCAGCGGGCCCGGGTCAAGGACGGGCTGGTCGTCGCGGTCTTCCGGCACTACGAGTCCAGAGCCACGGAATCGAGGCCCCTGCTCCACTCGCACGCGGTCGCGTCGATCCGGGCCCGGCGGCCGCACGACGGGAAGTGGGGCAACCTGTCGGCGGACTCGCTGATGGCCCACATCGTCGCGGCCGACACCCTCTACCTCCTCCACTTCATGGAGGAGGTGTCCGCCCGGCTCGGGTGGGCGTGGGAGCCACGCGAGGTGACGCCCGGCCGCCGCCCGGTCATGGAGATCGCCGGGATCGACCAGCGGCTCATCGGCTGGCAGTCCACCCGCCGCCAGCAGATCGAGGACGCCCTCCCCGTCCTCACCGCCAAGTACGAGGAGCGGCAGGGACACCCGCCGGGGGAGCGAGCCGCCTACGCGCTCGCCTGTCAGGCCGCCGACCAGACGCGCCGGCCCAAGCGCAAGGAACTGCGGTCGCTGTCCGAGCTGCGCGCCGCCTGGCGGGAATCGGCGGCCCGAGCGTACGGAGCCGACGTCGTCGCACGGCTGGCGGAGCGCGCCCGAGCAGCGGCCGCGGCCGTGTGGGCCCGGGTGCGGCCGGTGGTGGACGTCGTCCTGGCGGCCGTCGACGTCGTCGCCGTGGTGTACGTGATGCGCGGCGCCTTCAACCGCCACCACCTCCTCGCCGAAGCCCGCCGCCACCTCTCCTACGCCCTGCGCGGCCGACCCCACCAGCCCGGCCTGGACGAACAGATCGTCCAGACGGCCATCGACGCGTACACCCGCCCGGTCGGTCGGGGCCGGATGATGACCGCCGACCTGCGCGCCCTGTACCCCCGCGACACCGAGGACCAGGCCGTGCTGCGCCCGCTGACCCGCAACCGGTCCGCCACTCCGTACCAGCGGGCACGCCTCGCGGCTGGCGCCCTGTCCGCCCGGGTCCACGCCGTACGCCTCGCGGACCGCCTGAACTCCCGGACCCGGCAGCGCACCCTCACCGTGCCGACCACCCCGAGCCCGGGGCGGAAGGCCGGCCCGGACCCGGAACCGATGACGGACGTTGCCGCGGTGGAGCTGACCAGCCGGACGCTGGAGACCGCCGTCGCCGAGATGGCCGCCCGGCTCCAGGCCGGGATCCGGGAACGAGCCGCCGCCCGCCGCCCTGCACCACAGCCCGCCCCGGCGACGTCCCCGCCACCGCACCCCCAGCAGTCTGTCCAGCCCGCGCCGGGCCGGACGCCACCCACCGGAGGAGTCGCATGACCACCAGGCCGCCCGCGGACCCGAGGATCGAAGCCGTCGCCGCCCGGCTGAAGGAGGCCGCCCAGAAGCGCGCGGCGCTGGGCAAGCCCAAGGGGAGCCTGGGCAAGCCGCCCGAACACCCGCTTGCCCACCCCGGCCAGGGCTGGCTGACGGATGACGGTGACCGATGGCCGGTCACCGCCTCGGCCGAGAGTTGCATGGACCGGTCACGGCGCTGACGTGCGGGTTGACCGATCACGGGAGACGGATCGGTCACGGCCGGACCGCCGACCGGTCACGGCTTCTGCTGGGCAAGCCATCGACACGAAGGGCTTGCCCAGCGTCCGGATCACGTGGCGGGACGGCTCCCGAAGTCGTGGCGTCACCGCCTGGGACGCGAAGGCCCGGAGCCGCCCGACGCCTCCTCGCCGCACGTACACCGGAGCCATGAGACGAACCACCAAGCAGAGCAACACCGTGCCCGTGCACAGGGATGCGGGGGACATGTGGCACGCCCTCGCCTCCCTCCGCCAGACCCACTCCGAACCCGTCGGGCGCCTCGTCCCCTTCGAGCGCGCTGACGCGCTGCTCTCCCTCACCCGGCCCGACGACATCGCCTTCACCGCGCGAGTGGAGTTGTCCGGCGGAGAGACGATGGGCCACGTCCACGATCTGATCACCACGGTCACCCGCGGCATCACCTACGAACTGGGCGCCGCCGCGCCGGGCACCGCGCTGGAGATTCTGCTCGGCAAGCGCCACCAGCTCGCCCTACACACGGACCACCTGGACGGCCTCACCCAACTCCTGCGCGACGCCGTCACCACCATCGACGCGCACGGTACGCCCGGCGGCGGACCGTGCTCCCACTGCCACGGCACCGGGCATGCTCACCCCCTGTGGGCGCCGGCGGCCGGGCAAGCCTGAGCGCCTGGGCAAGCCCAAGGCGACCCTGGGCAAGCCCTCTGCGAAGGCGGCTTGCCCAGGGGCCTGTGGCTATGGGGCTTCCCGTCCCGGGCGCAGGACGTCGGCGTAGATCCGGGCCCGCACGCCGGGCTCGCCGGGATCCCGGCGCATCGGGCCAATGCCCGAAGTCGCCCAGCGCCCCTCCAGCGCGGCCATGACGGCTCGGACGGTGTCCTCGTCCCCGCCGGTGATGTCCAGGACCACCAGGCCCGGCTCCGCGATGTGCTGCTTGTCGATCGGCTTCATGTCCGCTGCGACGGCGGGGGACCGGAGGCGGTTCGCCGTCGGCTTCGGTTCCACCCGCACGAGGGAGTGGAACGGCGCCGGCCCTGAAGGTTGGGAGCCCCGTTGAGCCTCGCGAGAGGTTGCACCGGAGGGCGGCTGGAGGGTTGTCTGCACGGTTGCACTAGGCGGGGGACCGCAGGTGTGACCGGAGGTGGGACCCCCCGAATCTGATGATCTTGCATTCGTGCAGGTCAGGTGCCGTGGGCAAGCCCCCTTCGGAAAACGACACCTCTTTGTCCGCGATAGCCGGAGGAAGAGGTCTGCTTCGGGTTCGGGGCCGGCGGCGGTGTCAGGGGTACATCTCGTCCACCGAGTGGAGCCCACCGAGTGGAGCCCACCGAGTGGACCCGATGCCGGGCGCCCGGTGCGGTGGTGCGCACCGACGATGCGGTGGACTCCACTCGCGGTGGAGTGGAGTCCACCGCACCGGAGTGGAGGACACCGTGCGCGGCATCCACTCCACTGAGTGGAGCCCACCCGGTGGAGTGCACGACATCGTGCGGGAGTGGACGCCGGGGACGACGCCGTGCATCCACCCGGTGCGCGCCTGCCGCGTTTCTCCTTGACCTCGGCCCGTGTCAAGGAGGAATGCGCCGCCCTCAGCTGCTCCACTCCACCGCACCGACCCCACCCGATGCGCACCACTCCCGCGCGCCGACTGCAGCGGTGCGCACCGCCCACTGAGTGGATGCGCACCGGATAGACGGTGGCGCGCATCGGGGTGCGCACCGGGTGGACCCGGGCGCACCACCGCACCACCGCACCGCACCACCGCACCGCACCACCGCACCGCACCACCGCACCGGTGCGCACCCACCTGGTGCGGTGGTGCGGTCAGCGGTGCAGAGCCACCACGTTCTCCACCACCGCACGGGCCCGCTCCACCTGCTCATCGCGCAGCGCCTGCAGAGCCTGGAGGACGTCCTTCGGTGCGTCGGCGAAGACCTGGCTGACGAAGTGCGCGATGGTGCGGGCGATCCCCGGCGCGGCAGCTGCGGGGGCGTGCGTGGCCCACTCGCGGATCGCCATCAGGTAGATGACGCCGACCTCGTCCAGGACGAAGGAGTCGGGGCAGGGGTCGGTGTGGTCGGACAGTGCGGTCACGGGGAAGACGATCAGTTCCGCGATGGCCGGCAGCAGCCCCGGCAGCTGTTCCACTTCGGGCGCGAGCCGCGCCGCCGTGGCGTCGTCTCCGGCTTCCACCGCCAGGATGTAGTCGAAGCCGAGCTGGACCAGGTGCGGGGGCAGCAAGGGAATGATCGGGGACATGGGCAGCTCCTGACGTACGGTCGCCATGCCGATCACGGCGACGTCCCAGCAGGATCGGCGCGTCAGCCTGTGGACAGAGGCAGAGAACTCTCCCCCCAGCTCGAACCGGATGAATCGGGACTGCAAGGGTCAAACCCGGCCCCCTTGTCCAGCGTGGCCGGCCCGACCGCGAACCCGACCCTGACCCCTTGTCCACCTCTGCTACCACCCGACCATCGCCGGGTTTCTCCTTGACCTGGCCACGGTTAGACCGCGGACAAGGGGGTCCCCTGCACGCTGCTCCTTCGCCCCGACCACCCCGGCCGGGGCAGCGAAGGAGACCAGACGATGACGACCAACCATCCAAGGGCCGGGCAGCGGCACCGCTCGGGCCGATCACACCGGAAGGCCGGCCCGCGCTGGGCAAGCCCAAGGGCGATCCCTGGGCGCCCCCTTCGAAAGCCCCTTGGGAACCCCCTTTGGTACCCGGCGCCCGGGGGCGGAGGAAAACCCCTTGTCAGGGCCGCAATCGGCGCGAAAACCGCGCCGTCACAACCCTCTTCTCTCCTCTACATGTCCGTAGTGGAGGAGAGCATCGGGTTCCGGGGGGCCCGGACGCCCTCCCAGGCCGGGCGCGGCCAGCGCCCGCAGCGGCGCCGGTCGGCCGGCGGCCGGTCGCGAGCAACGAGGGAGCAGAGCTGATGGCGGGGAAGCGGATCACCAACCCGGCGGGGTCGACGAACAACTACCGCGGTGACGTGCTGCGCGTGCTCGGAGCGCTGAAGGTCGCGACGACGGATCAGATCCAGCGGATCGGCGCTCCGCACCTGACGTTCCGGCACGCCGACAAGGAGACCCCGTCGAAGCGGAAGCAGGCCCGTACCGCCTCGCACACCGCCGCACTCTCCGACATGCGCAAGCACGGCCTGTCCGAGAACGGCGGATCCACCGAGACGGGCGACTCCCTGCGGAACCTCACCCCCAAGGGCCTGCAAGCCGCCTCCTACGAGCTGAACCGGCCGGTGACGGAGATGGGCTCCACCGCGCGCGGCGCGGGCTCCAGTGGCGCCTCCCACCCGATGGCCGTCAACGAGACCGTGATCGCGATGCTGCGCCCGAAGCCGAACATGGCCAGGCTCGCCAAGGACTCGGCCGAAGTCCGGGCCGCCGCCCAGGCCGCCGTCGACTCACCGGACGGCATCGGCACGATCGCCTCGTTCTGGACCGAGGTCCCGCTGCCCGCGACCGGCACGTGGAACGCGCCCGGCAAGGGCGGCGCCCAGGCCGACATCGTGCTGACCGCCCCGCAGGACGGTGTGCCGCTGCTGTTCATCGAGGTCGACAACTGCCACGAGACCGCGGAAGAGCTCGCCGACAAGCTGGAGAAGTACGCCCGGTTCTTCCGGCGGAAGGTGAAGGACACCGACGGCAAGGAGCGCCCGATGTGGCGCACGCGCTGGACGGTCCCCGAGGGCCGGTACCGCGATGCGCCGCATCCGCCCGTGCTGCTGGTGTTCAACCGTGTCGGCGAGCGCAACCCCAACCGCACCGTCCCGCGCCTGCAAGAACTGACCCGTCACCTGTGGCAGGGGGAGCGGCTGCCCGGAGGCCACCATCTCTACGACCGGAAGATCCCCATCATCGCGACCGGCCTGAACCAGCTGCGCCAGCACGGTCCGGCCGGGCCGGTGTTCGTCCGCTTCGGCCGCGACCACCCGCAGCCGCTCCTGGAGGCGATCGGCAACCCGCGCCTCGAGGTCGCCAACGCCCGCGAGGCAGAGGAGGCCAAGGCCCGCGCGGCGGCGTACCAGGAACAGGTACGGCGCGCGGCGCAGGAACACGACGCGAAGAAGGCCGCTGAGCGTGAGGCCCGCCGCCCCGTGTGCACCGGCTGCGGGATGAAGTTCACCGACGCCCGCTGGGAGGCGGTACAGCCGAAGGACTGGGGAGCCACGAAGGACTCCCACCCGCACCTGTGCGACAGCTGCAAGGCCGGCGCCGTCGCGAGCGCCGTCCCCACGCCCGGTAGGCAGGAGGAGCAACAGGAGCCGCTCCCCGACTGGGCCCAGCAGACGGATTTCCTGCGCTTCCCCCGTCGTCCACGCTGCACCGAGTGCAAAGCGGCGTTCACCGACGAGCGGTGGAAGGCGGTGGAGCGCATCGGCTGGGGCACCGTTCCCATGCAGGCCCGTCCGACGCTGTGCGGGGACTGCGACCAGCGGCAGGAGATCGACTGGGAGGAAGCCTGGCCTGGCGATCCGGTCCGCCCGGACCAGGACCAGGGCCAGGAGCAGGACCAGGCCGTGCCCGAGCAGAAGGCCGGCGGAACCTGGCTTTCCCGCTTCCGCAGGTGACACGGCCAGGCCCGGCTGTCAGCGGCGGCACTGCAACGCGGAGTGCAACACGGGTGCAACACGGGAGTGCAACAGAGGCCGCGTTGCACCTCTGACCTGGAAGAACATCGGCTGACGCACTGCAACAGCAACGGACCCCGGGCTTTCAAGAGGCCCGGGGTCCGGTCACGGCGCTGGGAGCGGTCAGAGGGTGTCCGGGGCGGTCTGGGGGATCGTCACCGGCTTCGCCCAGTCCATGCCCAGCTTCGCGAGGGCGGCGAGCTGGTCGGCGTCCAGCCGGTCCCTCCTGGATTTCGTGTTCGAAATCCACACACCCAGCTTGATGGTCACCGGCTCCGCCTCGCCGTCGACCTCGATCTGTTCGCCGTGCCCCCTCGGTACGGGCCGGTCCACGCCTTCCCGCTCCACCCACTGCGTGAGGGCCGCCAGGCCCCGCTGGAACGCCGCCTGCGCCTTGCTCGGCCCCTTCGTCGCACGAGCGGCTGCCGGGGCGGGAGACGTGGTCTCAGCGGGCTGTACGCCCAGCTTCGACAGCCGCTGCTGCTGCTCGGTCGACAGCTGCGCCCAGGTGCCCGGGTTCTTCTGCCGCTCCAGCCACCGCCCGATGTCATCACCCTCGAACAGCACCCCCGGCTCGATGGCCGGCAGAACGCCGTCGGCGTCGACCAGGTCCGCCAGGACGCGGTAGTGCCGCTGCCAGTCCAGCGGCCACGGGCAGTTCCAGTCCGCGTCGATCTCGGAGAGCTGTGCGGCCCGGGTGGCCGCGGTGTCCTCGTCCTTCCCGAGCCCGTTCTTCGTGCCGTTGCGGCGGAGGTTGGCCATGTACTGCCCGACGGGCACCATCGCCTCGCCCTCGCCCCACACTGCGTCTTGACGCGGCGCGAGGTGCCCCATGGCTCGCCGGTAGGACCGCAGCGCGGCGAGTTTGTTCTCCCACGCCTCCTCGCCCGGCTCCCACACCATCCCGGCCTCCGGGGCGTCCAGCAGGGTCTTGCGCCGGTCCTCCAGCTCCCCGGCCCGCAGCGCCTTCCGCTGCTGATGCACCCACCGGCCAAGCGGGAAGTCCTTGGTCACGCCGACCTCGACCTCGACGTCATACGGAACGGCGTAGAGACCGGTGATCTCGTTCTCCGCCCGCCACCGGATGAGGGCCTGATAGCCCTCCAGCCACACCAGCGACTCAGGCCGGTAGACCCGGGTGCGCAGGAACGCGGCGATGGTCGCGGCGTCGCGCGGGTTGGAGAAGTGCAGCAGGGCGGCTTCGGCGGCGGCCTGCGTGTCGTCGTCCTCCTGGTCCTCGCCGTCGCCCGCGCCGTCGGCCCCGACGATCTGCCCATCCTCGTCCCGCCGGACGTGGACCTTGCGCTTGCCGCTCGTGAGCGCACGTGAGGCGAGCTGCTCGACCAGACGTTCGTCATGCGAACGCAAGCCCTGGAGCACGGCCACGAGCGGCTTGAAGCTCGCGGAGGCGACCATGTCGGTCGGGTCCTCGCCGGGCTCCAGGAACACCGGCACGATGATCCTGGCGACCTTGGTGGACCCGTCGCGGTTGAGCCGGAGCGCCCGCCCGATGTTCTGCACGATCTCCACCTGGGAGCCGCGGGTGTCGGCGAAGCAGACGGCCTCGACTCCCCGCTCGCCGGTGATGTCGACGCCTTCCCCGAGCACGCGAACGCTGGCGAGGAAGGCGCGGTGCACCCGGCGCCCGGCCGCGTCGATGCCGTTGGCGAACTGCCGCAGCACCTCCCGGCGCTCGGACACGAGGTGGTCGCCGCACAGCCACGCCGACCACACCCGGTCCGGCGGTACGTGGCGGCCGGCCTCCAGCTCGTAGAACTCCGCGTCGATGGACGACTTCGGCAGCTTCTCCGCCTTCGCCAGGTCCTCGTCCGAGGCGTCGTTCATGTACAGCTCGGCCGCCGTCTCCGGCAGCTTCTCCGCGAACGCGGCGGCTTCCTCGACCTTCTGGTGGAACGTCATGACGGTGCGCAGGTTCCAGGCGGCGGCGTGCTCCAGGAGCGCGGTCTGCAGGAGCGCCAGGCGCCGGCCGCGCCGCGCTTCCTCCGACTCCCCGAGCACGGGGGAGGGGTCGCGGATCTCCAGGACGTCGATCTCGAACCCGGCGAGGATCTCGCGTTCGATCGCCTCGCTCAGACCGAGTTCGGCGAGCCACGCACCGTACGTGCCGTTCGGGTCGTCGGCCATGGTCGCGAGCTCCACCTCCTGGCCGTCCGCGCCCTTCTGCGGCCGGGGAGCGGCGAGGATGCGCGGGGTCGCGGTCAGGTACAGCCGGAAGTCCGCCGGGATCCGCTGGTTGTCGTGGATCGCCGCCCACGGCCGACCAAGATCACCGGCGGTTCCGTGGGCCTCATCCACGATGGCGAGGTCGAAGCCGTCCATGCGCTGGCCGTAGAGCCGCTCCCCGCCCGCCAGAGCGGCCTCCAGCGGCCCGCGAACCTTCCGCTGACCCTCGGGAGCGTCGACGTCCTCGCGGTCCACGAGAGAGGCGTACGTGGCGAACACGACGACCGGCCCGGACCCGGCCCACAGGGCGAGCTGGATCGGGTTGGTGGTGGTCCGCACCCCCAGCGAGTTCAGCACCGCGTCGTTTTCCAGCGAGCACACCGCGACCATCGGGGCCCGGTGGCCCACCGCCCGCCACGCCTGGGCGGTCTGCGCGAGCAGGTCCAGGGTCGGGACCGTGACGAGGATCCGGCCGTCCGCGAAGCTCTCCAGCGCGCACGCGGCGGCCGTGATCGTCTTGCCCGAGCCGGTCGCGGACACGATCGTGCCCCGGGCACCCTGCGGGGGCACAGATGACCTTGCAGGAAATCCCACCCACCTACGAAACGCGGAGCGCTGATCTACCTGGTGTTCCTTGAGCTGAATCGCTGACATTTCCTGTCCTCCCCTAAGCCTGAATTCCCGTGGTCGTTCAGATAGCCGCGTGCGGAATGCAGGCCGCACCAAAGTCGTTCCAGATCGACGCACCCGCCTTGTGCCAGCCGCCCGGCTTCCCGTCCTTGAAGGGCGGCCTGTCGTCCGGGTCGTAGTGCCCGGCATCGAGCGTGCAGACCACGACGTCACCGTCCGCGTTCCGCGTCTGGGCCGTGCACAGACCGCTGGCCTCACCCAGCGCCTCCAGCACCCGCCGCCGCGCCGTGGTGTGAGGGTGGGTGCCCGGCAGTACGGCCTCCCGGACGAACATCTCCAGCCGCACCAGGTCGGCCCGTTCACGCTGCCTCACGTCCGCGATATGTACGGCCAGCTCGGCGGCTCCAGCGGACCGGCCGCCGCGCCGGGACCACTCCCGGTCCGCGATGCCCACCAGGGCCTCGCGTACCGTCGCCACGCCCTCGTCCCAGCCGTCTTCGTACACCTCGCCCCGAGAGGCCGGCGCCATCCCGCCGAGCTCCACCACCTCGCACTGCGCCCCGGCGACCGCCCCGGCCTCCAGCGCGGCCACCAGGTCGTCCGCCTCGCTCGCGGGCACTCCCTGAGCCTCCAGGAGCGCGAACAGCCTCAACCGGGCGTTGACGCCCGCCGTCTGGTACTGCGTCACCCGGCGCAGAGAATCGCTGCTCAGCTCGGGATCGGGTCCGGTAGATTCGTGGCGACCGGTCATCTGCGGTCGTTCCTCTCGGAATTCGGGGAGGTTCCCGGGCGGTTGGGGGGTGTCCTGTGTTTCCGCCAACAGTACATGCTGCATCTACCGGATGCACGCGGTACACTAGAACCCACACGAACGAGCGACCCCCACCCCCTCATAGCCAGCCAGGCCCGCGCCAGCGGGCCCAACGGTTCTGGAGGCGCAGCCGGAAGGACCGTCAGG
>NZ_JODF01000065.1:0-34916 GCF_000717945.1 Streptomyces sp. NRRL S-920 | reverse complement strand
GGGGTGGGGGTGCTCCCCGAGGGGGTCGGTGCGGGGCCTGCCGGGGTGGCTGGGGCCTGCGGGGTGGCCGGGGCGTGCGGCACTCCAGGTGCGTACGCGGGGGCGAGGGGGGCGCTCTGGCCCGCCATCCGCAACAGGTAGGGGCCGAGCAGTGCGGCCGCGGAGACCCAGAGCAGCCCGAAGAGCAGCACCTCCGGGACGCTCAGCCCCACCTCCACCTCGCCCTTGCCGCTGCTCCCGCCGAGGCCCGAACCCCCGCCGACGGCCGCGCCGGACGCCTCGAAGCCGGTGCCGCCGACCCCGGCGAGCAGCAGGACGAGGCCGAAGAAGACGGCGGCGGAGAGCAGTTGCTCGCCGCGGTGCACGCAGCGGCGGGCGGCGAGGACGCCGATGGTCAGCGCGCAGACCAGGCCGAGCGCCAACGCGCCCACGATCGCCCAGTCGTTGGTGGCGTCACCCAGCTCGGAGAGGCCGAAGGACCTGCTCTGGGACCCGCCGCCGTACAGCGAACTGCTGCCGCTCACGGCGGCCTCGACGCCCGCGCCCCAGCCGATGCCGAGCGCCGCGATCGCGAGGTTCGGCAGGATGAGCAGGGCGACCAGGAGCGGCGAGATGTCGGCGTCGTCGAGGTCGGTGATCTCCTTCAGGTCGTCCACCTGCGCCAGGCTGACGAAGGCGACGAGCGAGCAGAGCACGAGGACGACGGCGAGGGCGCGCAGCGCGGTGCCCACGGCCCGGACCGCGCTCTGCGCGCCGGGGCGCGCGGCGCCCCACGGGTGCAGCACGCCGCAGGAGACGACGAGCGTGAGCGCCAGTGCGCCGAGCGCGGCGAGCGCCGGGGACGAGGACAGCTCGAAGCCCTCGATCTCGGGCTGCGCGAAGAGCGCGAGCGCCAGGACGCCCGCGGTCACCAACAGCGTGACGCGCAGGGCCGCTTCGAGCCCGGCCGTGCCGCCGCCGCCCTGGCCGCCGTGCCCCCGCGCGACGAGGCGGTTGCGGAGAACGCGTACGCCGATGAAGAGCGCCACGATCACCAGCGCGGTCACGGTGAGCGGGACGAAGTGGAAGGAGACGCTGCCTTCGAGGGCGGCCCCGGAGGCGTCCGAACCGAGCCCACCCGATCCGAGCCCGCCCGAGCCGAGGCCGTCCGACGCGCCGAGGCCCGGCCGACGGTCACTGCCCGTCAACTCAAAGCCGCCGCCGACCGATTGGAGGAGCAGCGCGAGGCTGATCCGCAGCCGGTCGGTGAAGTCGACGACCACCTCGTCGTCCTGGCCGTACGAGGGGATCGCGATGCCGATGGCGCCGATGAGCAGCAGGGCGAGGGGCCAGAGCGCGGCCTGCGCGGAACCGGCCCAGTCACCGCGGAACGCCCGCCCGAAGAAGGCGCCCACGACTGAGGGTTGAGCGGGGGCGGGGGCGAGGGCGGGAGCGGGGGCCGGGGTGTAGGCGGGTGGGGGCGGCGATGAGGGCGCCGAGGGAACGGCATCCTCCGGAGCCTGGCCGTCCGGATCCGCGTCATCGGGAGCGGGAACTTCCGCCTCGGGAGCCTTCGTTGGAGCGGGCGGCGCCTTGGGAGCCGTCGGCTCTGAAGGGCGTTCCTTGCCGCACTTCATGCAGAAGCGGGCCTCATCAGGGGCAGCGGCCCCGCAGTGCGGGCAGTACGACGCCATCAAACGCTCCGTCACAGTCCAGGAGAACCCGCCCATGAGCGGGAAGGACCGACCCTATAAGAACCGCATAAGTTTCGGCGCGGGTCGTATCAACGGACACATCTTGCCCGGTGGCCGGTTCCCTCCCGGACCCAGCTCCTTGGTCAGTCCCGCTTGAAGCCCCGGTGCAGCGCCACGACGCCGCCCGTGAGGTTCCGCCAGGCCACCCGCGACCAGCCCGCGTCCCGCAGCCGCGCGGCGAGCGCGGGCTGGTCGGGCCAGGAGCGGATCGACTCGGCGAGGTAGACGTAGGCGTCGGGGTTGGAGGACACCGCGCGGGCGACCGGCGGCAGCGCCCGCATCAGGTACTCGGTGTAGACCGTCCTGAACGGCGCCCACGTCGGGCTGGAGAACTCGCAGATCACGACCCGGCCGCCGGGCTTCGTCACGCGGTACAGCTCGCGCAGCGCGGCATCGGTGTCCTGGATGTTGCGCAGCCCGAAGGAGATGGTGACGGCGTCGAAGGTGTCGTCCTTGAACGGCAGCTTCGTCCCGTCGCCGGCCGTGAACGGCATCCAGGGGTGCCGCTTCTTGCCCACCTGGAGCATCCCGAGCGAGAAGTCGCAGGGCACGACGTACGCGCCGGCCTGGGCGAAGGGTTGCGAGGACGTGGCGGTGCCGGCGGCGAGGTCCAGGACCTTCTGCGCGGGGCGCGCGTCGACCGCCTTCGCCACCTCCTTGCGCCAGAGGCGGGCCTGGCCGAGGGAGAGCACGTCGTTGGTGAGGTCGTATCGTTCCGCGACGTCGTCGAACATCGTGGCGACTTCGTGCGGCTGCTTTTCCAGGGTGGCTCGGGTCACCCCGCCATTGTGGCAGGCGGGTCCTCGCCTCGGGCGGCGGGCCTTTCGCCTGCGGCGGGCCTTTCGCCTGCGGCGGGCTGGGGGGGCCTCTCGTCTGCCCGGTGCGGTCTGCCGGCCCGTGCGGGTCCGGTTTGGTTGCTCGCGCAGTTCCCCGCGCCCCTTACGGGGCCCTCAGCGGGCCCTGTACACCAATCTGCCGGCCACCACCGTCGCCACGCACGTTCTCGGGCCCTGTCTTACCAGTTCGGGGCGGGACGGGACGTCGAAGATCGCGAAGCGGGCCGGGCCGCCGGTCGTCAGTGCGGGCAGGAGGACCAACGGGGTCGGTGAGAGGGACGGGGGGCCCGGCAGGCGTGGTGGGCGTTGCGCTACCGCCAGGCCTGCCCTGCGGAGCGCGTCCAGGACCGGGCGGGCCCGCAGCTCGCCCGCGACCGCCACCGTGCCGTGCGCCAGCATCCGCTGCACGCCCCGCCGGGCGCTGGCGCCGAGACGGGCCGGGTCGGCGCGGAAGATGGCCCGCGCGCGTTCCCCGGTGATGGGCTCCGTGCCGAGGCTGTCGGCCTCGCGCGGGTCCGGGTGATAGGTGGCTTCGAGCAGTTCCGGGCCGTACGGATTGAGCAGGCCGGGGGTGAGGATGCCGGGCCAGCGGCGGACCCGGGCCGACGGGTGCGCGGCGGCCAGATCCTCGTACGGGCCGACGGCGGCGACGCTCGCCCCGTCGGCCAGGACCGCCGCCTCCGGAGAGCGTTCGGCGACGTGAAGTGTCAGCACGGCGGGCTCAGTTCGTGGCGAGGAGCTTCAGCTCGGGGTGTGCCGTGCCGCCCTCGATCGCCGTGGACGAGATGTGGGAGGCGACGCGGTCGTCGACCGGGTCGTTCGCCGGGTCGTCATGCACGACCAGGTGTTCGTACGTGGTGGCGCGCTGGGCCGGGACGCGGTCCGCCGTACGGATCATGTCGATCATCTCGCGCAGGTTCGAGCGGTGCTTGGCGCCCGCCGAGGAGACGACATTCTCCTCCAGCATGACCGAGCCGAGGTCGTCCGCTCCGTAGTGCAGCGTCAGCTGGCCCGCCTCCTTGCCGGTGGTCAGCCAGGAGCCCTGGATGTGCGCGACGTTGTCGAGGAAGATGCGGGCGATCGCGATCATGCGGATGTACTCGAAGATCGTCGCCTGCGTACGGCCCTTGAGGTGGTTGTTCTCGGGCTGGTACGTGTACGGGATGAAGGCGCGGAAGCCGCCGGTCCGGTCCTGTACGTCGCGGATCATCCGCAGGTGCTCGATGCGCTCGGCGTTGGTCTCGCCCGTGCCCATGAGCATGGTGGACGTCGATTCCACGCCCAGGTTGTGGGCGATCTCCATGATCTCCAGCCAGCGCTCGCCGCTCTCCTTGAGCGGGGCGATGGCCTTGCGCGGCCGCTCCGGCAGCAGCTCGGCGCCCGCGCCCGCGAAGGAGTCGAGGCCTGCGGCGTTGATCCGCTGGATGGCCTCCTCCACGGAGACCTTGGAGATGCGGGCCATGTGCTCGACCTCGGACGCGCCGAGGGAGTGAATGACCAGCTGCGGGAAGTTCTCCTTGATCGCCGCGAAGTGCTCCTCGTAGTACTCGACGCCGTAGTCCGGGTGGTGTCCGCCCTGGAACATGATCTGCGTACCACCCAGCTCGACCGTCTCCGCGCAGCGGCGCAGGATGTCGTCGAGGTCGCGGCTCCAGCCCTTCTTGGTGTCCTTCGGGGCGGCGTAGAAGGCGCAGAACTTGCAGGCCGTCACGCAGACGTTCGTGTAGTTGATGTTCCGCTCGATGATGTACGTCGCGATGTGCTCCGTACCGGCGTAGCGGCGGCGGCGCACGGCGTCGGCGGCGGCGCCGAGCGCGTGCAGCGGGGCGTCCCGGTAGAGGGCGAGCGCCTCCTCGGGGGTGATCCGGCCACCTGCGGCGGCACGGTCGAGGACGGCTGTGACATCAAACGACGTGAGGTCGGCCTTCTCGGTCACCGGGACGTCCCTTTCGTAAGGGTTCTGGACGGACCAAGCCAGCGTACGCCAGCCTTTCCGGAGCCCCGACGTCAGGCGGAGTACGCCCCGAGGAGCAGCCCCACGAAGGCTCCGCCGATCAGGAAGGGCCCGAAGGGGATCGCCGTCTTCCGCCCGGCTCGGCGGGCGGCGACGAGCCCGATGCCGTACAGCGCGGCGAGGACGAACCCGGCGAAGGTGCCGAGCAGCAGCGCGCCCCACCCGTACCAGCCGAGCACCGCCCCGAGGGCGAGGGCGAGCTTCACGTCGCCGAAGCCCATGCCGCTGGGGTTGATGAGGAAGAGCACGAAGTACGCGCCGGCCAGCGCGAGCGCCCCGTACAGCGCGCCCGTCCACTGCCCCGCGTGCCCGGGTGCGAGCGCGGCGCCCCCGAGCAGTACGAGCGCGCCCGCGGCGAGCGGCAGGGTGAGCACGTCCGGCAGCCGGTGCACGCGGAAGTCGACCACGGCGAGCAGCACGCCGAAGGGCGCGAGCAGTAGCCACGCCCCCAGCTCGGGGCGGGCCCCTGTGGCGGCTGCGAGGGCGACGCAGACGGCCGCGGTAGCGGTGGCGAGGAGGACGGTGCGGGGTCCGTACGTGTCCCCGTGCCCGCACCGCGCGATCCCGACCCACGCGCCGAGGGGATGCCCTTCGGGGCACTCGCGCCGCCAGCTCTCGTCCGGCTGGACGGAGAGGCGGTAGGCGGCGCGGGGGACGAGGGCCCCGGTGAGGGCGCCCCAGAGGGCGCCGAGGAGGACGAGGAGCGCGATCAAGACGTTCACCTATTCGACGCGGGGCAAACGGGCGGGTGGGTGGGGAACATCGCCGCGAAGCGGCGGCAGACCCCCACTAGCCCGCAGCCGAGACCCCACTGCGCCACGCGGGCACCAACTCATCCAGCAACGCCTCGGTACGAGCGGGCAACCCCCGAGCCCCACTCCGGGCCAGGAGATCAGCCGCGACCCCCTGCAAGCGGGCCGGATCCTCCGTCGCGGCCGTAGCCCGGAGCAACTCGTTCCAGAGCCGCTCATCCCCCGGCGCCGAGCCCAGCGCAGCGGTCAGCGCCTCGATCGCCTTCTCCGCCCGCCCCTTCTCCAGGTGGAACTCCGAGAGGGCGAGACCGATGTCGGCGACGAGCAACGGCAGCTGCGCGTCGATGATCTCGTGCGTGAGCCATCCGTACCGCCCCTGCGGCCGGTCGGCGAGCAGCGGTCCGCGTACGAGCACCAGCGCGTCGGTGAGCATCCGTCCGCGCACGGCGCGGTTGCCGGAGCCGCGCCCCTGCGTGGCCTCGTGGTACAGCGAGCGCAGCACGTCCAGGTCCGAGACGACGGACTTGGCGAGGGTGAGCCGCCCGCTCCGGTCGGCCCGCAGCCGGGGCGATCCGTCGGGGTCGGTGCCGAGCCACGCGCGCAGCCGCTCGACGAGCGCGTCGCGTACGTCCTCGGTGACCCCGCGCGGCCACAGCGCGGAGGCGAGCACCCGGGGGTGGACGCCCTCGCGGTGCATCAGGAGCAGGGCCAGCGCCTCGTGCATCAGCGCGCTGCGCTCGCTGTCCGGGGTGTCGAGGCCGATGATCTCGTACGTACCGACGAGACGGGCGTAGACCGCGGGCCGCCCCTGCTCGGTGACGTCGACGAGGAACGGCGGCGCGGCGGCAGCGGGGCCGCCGCCGGGGCCGGTGGGGTGTCCGGAGCCGTCCGGGTCGGCCTCGGTGAAGAGCCGGACGACGGCACGCTGCTGGGTCTCGGGCAGTGTCTGGGCCGCCAGTTCGAGGCCGAGCAGCGGCGCGAGCAGCTTGCCGTCCCGGGTGATCTCCATCTCCCAGGCGGCGCCGGGCAGGTCCCCGGACTCCGTACCGACCAGATAGCCGATGCCCAGGCGGCTGGCGTCGGCGGCCAGTTCGGCGAGCTTGACGGCGTCCTCCCCGGTCGGCTCGGCGGCGAGCAGCACGAGGTGCGGGGCCCAGCGGGTGTGCTGGGCGGGGCCCGTGCGGCCGGTGAGCACGGAGTCGTGCCCGGCGGCGCCGAGCGCGCCGCGCCGCTGCCGGGTCTCGGCCTCCATGGTCTCCAGGAGGGCCTCGACGTCCTCCAGGTGCCGCAGCCGGTTGGGGGCGAGCGGGGTGAGGTCCTGGCCGAAGCCGACGAGGGTGATGGTCATGCGGTCCGACCAGCCGTTGGTGGCCAGTTCGGCGGCGACCGAGGCGAAGACGGCGGCGCGGTCGCTCGCGCTGCCGCTCAGCGAGACGATGCCGGGCACGGACTCCAGGTTGAGGAGCAGCCGTGATTCGTCCAGCGTACCGAGGCTGACGAGCCCCGGGTAGGGAGCGGCGGTGTCCGCGTCCTCGTACCGCTCGGCGTCGGCGCGGGACAGCATCCAGAACGTCTGGTCCTGCCCCAACTGCCAGGGCTCGGGCGGCCGTCCGGCGGGCTGGGCGAGCTGGAGGTGCAGGTCGCCGTTGCTGAGCCAGGCCGCGTACACGGTCGGCAGGGCGCGGTTCTCCTCGGCGAGCGAGGCGGCGAGGCCGCGCAGCGACAGGTCGAGGAGGCGTACGCCGTCGGGGTCGGCGCCCACGAGCAGCGCGTCCTGCGCGGCGGCGGCGTCCCCGGTCGGGGTCGGCGGATGCATGCCGCGATGCCCGCCGATCGCGCTCATGGCCGACTGCCACAGGGCGTTCCGGCGACGGCGCCCGAGGGCGCCGAGCAGGCCGGCCGCGAGCAGGGGGGCGCCGAGGAGCGCCTCGGGCAGCCCGAAGTCGGAGCCTTCGGACGCGGTGCCGCTTCCTTCGGTGGCGGGGGCTTCAGCTGCGGGGGCTTCGACCGCGGGGGCCCCGGGGGTGGCCGGGGCCTGCGGCATGGCGGGCTTTCCGGGCGCGGCGGGGCGCTGCTCGGGAAGGACGATGTGCGCGGTGTCGTGGTCGACGGAGCTGCCGCCGCCCTGCTCCTGGCCGCCGCCCTGTCGCTGATCGCCGGTCTTGGAGTAGTCGGAGATCTGCTCCTTGACGTCCTCGGAGACCTTGGGCGCCTCGTCGGGCATCTCGACCAGCTCGCCGCCGTGGGCGTCCGCGGGCATCTCCATGATCCAGCCCGGCCGGATGAGGCTGGCCTCGGAGAGCTTCGACCCGTCGGGCTGCTCACGGTCCTTGTTGAGCTGGTAGATCTCCTTGTACCGGCGGCCGTCGCCGAGGTGCCGCTCGGCGATCTCCCACAGGGAGTCGTGGTGGCGCCCTTCGGGGGGCTGGATCCGGTAGTACTTCGTGTCGCCGTCCCTGGCGCTTCCGTCGGCGTGCGCGGCGGCCTGCTCGGCCTGCGCGGCGAGCGCGTCGGCGGCGCCGGCGGCCTGCTGCCGCTCCTGCCCGAAGAGGCCCCCGGGAGTCTGCTGGGCGCTTGCCGCGGAGGCGGGCTTCTGGTTCCCCTCAAGCGACTGCCCGAACTGCGAGAGTCCGGGCGCGAAGCTGGCCGCGGTGGCGCCGACGAGGAGGAGGGCGGCGACGAGTTGCCGCGCGAGCAGCTGGCTGCCACCGGCTCCCGGGACCCGGCTCGGAATGCCGACTCCGGAGAGCGCGGCCTTTATCTCCACGAGGACGCAGGCGGTGAACTGCGCCCAGGCGAACCAGACGACGACGGTCAGCACGTTGATGAACGTGCCGACGGTGATCTCCTGCTGCAACCAGCTCAGCGAGGGCGCCCCGTCCGGCAGCGGCCACCCCACGAACACCGCGAGGGCTCCCGGCACGCCGACCAGGAGCACGGCCAGCGCGACAAAGGCGAGGAAGGCCTTGACGAAGTCTCCGACGGAACGCCGACGCCCCGGCAGCGGCTGCGGGGTCCGGTTCCGCGGCGCCTGCGGATCAGGCGGGCTCGTCGAGCGTGAGGTGGTGCGCGCCATGGCGGGAGTCCTGGTGTCCGGTGGGGAGAAGTGGATGCTGACGGGGATGGTGTCGGTGCCAAGAGCCTACTGAGGCGATGGTACGGAAGGTGCCGGAGGTCAAACAGAGGTGCGGGTGGGGGGCCGCCCGTTTGGTAACTGGCCGCGCCGAAGGCTCGATTCGCGTGGCCGCACGACGGGGTGACGAGCTTCAGCCCACCTCGTTCTCCGCGACCGCCCGCCCCGTCACCGTGACGTCGCCGCCGTAGAACATGCCGGTGAAGACAGGGCTGTACGTCATCCGGACCTCCACCTCGACCTGTTGGGCGTTGGCCGTGACGCAGTGGGTCGCGGCCGCGTCCGCGCCGCTCAGTCCGGCCTCCTGGACGAACGCCTGGACGCGGGCGCCGCAGTTCTCGAAGTTGATGGGGGCGCCCTTGACACCCTCGTAGATGCCCTCGGTGTCGAGGTCCTGCGCGGCATAGCGCGCGGCCTGCTCCGCGATGTCCGCGGCGCGTTCCCGTTTGGAGATGGAGAGACCGCCGTCGATCACGAACGCGGCGAGGGCGAGGAAGACGAGCGCGAAGACGATGACCGCGCCCGCGCCCGAGCCGCGGTCGTCCAGTGCATCGCGGCGGGCGGCGGCCCAAGCGCGTACAGCGGGGGGAATCGTCGTCACGCCGACCTCCGGTAGGGGTCAAGCGGAGAGCTGAAGCTGGCCTTCAGGGTGGTCGGCACATCGAGGCCGATCATGGCCAGGCCCCGCACCTGGCAGCTGACTTCGACCGTGAAGAAGGGGTCGACGTCCTCGTCGAACCCGGCGCTCTTCTGCACGACGCTGACCGGGCCCGAGCAGACGTCCGCGAGGTCCGCCCGCGCGGCCTTGCGCGCCTCCGCCAGTGCCGTGCCGTGTTCCTTCTGGATGGAGCCCGCGCGTGCCGCGTCCCGCGCCGCGCCGTCGATGGCGCCTCGGCCTTCGACGAGCTGCCCGAAGGCCACCAGGACGAGGATGAAGAGGATCATCACGGGGGCGAGGATCACGACCTCGATGGTGGAGAGCCCCCGGTCGTCGCCGCGGTGGGGCCGGGGCCGGGGAGTCCGGGTTGCGTCACACATCAGCCGTCGTCCTCCACGAACCGCTCCACCGGTCCGGAGGACTGCGCGTGCACGGTGAAGTCGAGCCCGGGGAACACCCTCGGCACCTTCGCCGTGATCTCCACGCCGACCGTGCCCGCCTCCGGCTGGATGGTCCGCACCTCCGGGTCGATCACCAACTGCGGGCCGAGCTGGCGGATGTAGGCGTCGACCACGTCACGTGCCTCGCCGCGCCAGCCGCCCGCGTTCTCGTCCGCCGTCGCGCGGGCCTTCCGCGCGCCCGCCTGGGCCGCCGCCTGCGCCACATGGTCCGCGAAGAAGTACAGCGCGAACTGCACCGTCGCGAAGATCATGAAGAACAGTACGGGGGTGAGCAGCACGAACTCGATCGCGGTCATGCCGGACTCGCCGCGGGTGGAGGCGGCCTCCACCCTGCGACGTACCCATCGTCTTGCACGCTCGCGCACGCGTGTCCGCTCCCTGTCCCCGTCCCCGTACGTCCCCGTTCACCGCCGGATCAGCAGGTGCTGCCCGCGTCCGCGCCCTCGATGCACTCGCCGACCTTGGTCGCGCCCTTGTCCAGGGCCGCGTTGATGATCGCCGCCACGGCGCCCACGATCGCCACGACGACCGCCGAGATGATGACCCACTCGACGGCGGACGCGCCGCGGTCAAGCTCGCCCGACCTGACCCGCTGCACGCGGCCCTGTAGGAAGGTGATGACGAAATCCAGGCCGGGGTTGCCGGTGCTGAAGTCCCGCCCGTCGAGTCCGTTCGGTCCGTTCATGGTGTGTGTCCTCTCAGAGTGGTGGGGGGAGGAGGTGCCGGGCCCCGTTGTCGCCGGCACCGTCGTCGAAGGGCGGCTACACCTGGAACACGCGCATCGCCGCCGGGAAGATGAGGAAGACCAGGAATCCCGCGCAGAGCAGCAGCTGGGCCACCAGCATCGACTGGGACTTCTCGCCCGCGCTGCCCTCGATCTCGGCCAGCTCGCGATGCCGCATCGTTTCCGCGCGGGAGGCGAGCGACTCGCGTACCTTCGCGCCGTCGTCCGCCACCAGCGCCAGGGACGCCGACAGGTCCTTCAGCTCCTCGACGCCCAGTTCCTCGCCGAGCGTGCCGAGCGCCTGCCACTGGCTGACGCCGGTGATGCGGGCGTCGGCCAGCGCGCTGCGGATACGTTGCGTCGCCCAACCGTCGGAGACCTCCGCCGCCGCCATGAGCGCCTCGGGGAGGCCGCGGCCGCCGGCGAGGCTCATCGACACCAGGTCCAGATAGGCTCCGATGACGCGGCGCAGATCGCGCCGCTTGTCCGCCGCGTCCCTGCGTACTTCCAGATCGGGCAGGAAGAAGAAGATCGCGCCGAACATCAGCGCGAGCCAGACCGGGATGATCGGACTTCTGCCGAACCCGAGCTGCCCGATGATGACGAAGAGGAACGGGCCGAAGAAGACGCCGGCCGCCGCCAACAGCATCTTCGTCGCCAGGAACTTCTCCCAGCTGCGGTCGAGGACCGCGAGGTCGGCCCGCAGCGACCGCTGCTCCCACCCCTGCTGGAGGTAGAAGTCCGCCACGCGCATGCCGATGCGGGTCCGCACCGAACCGATGCGGCCCGGCTTCTCCACGTCCGACGTGGCCCGGTGCGACTCGTACGCCGCGCCGCGCGCCCGCATCGCGTCGATGCGGGCCACCTGGGCGACCGCGCTCTGCCGGGACGGCATCAGGGCGCGTACGAGGGCGAAGATGCCGAGGCCGAGCACCGCGCCGACCACTATCGGCAGCGTCAGGCTCATCGACGTACCCCCTCGGGAGAGTTGGCGTAGCCCGGCAGGCCCTGCTGGGACTGCTGCTGGGGCCGGTCGGGGGCGGTGGCCGGGCCCCGGGGCCGTACGAACTGCACGCCCGGCTCGTCCTTGACCAGGAAGCGGTCCGGCGTCTCCACGGTCGACAGCTTCCGCAGCCACCAGAAGCCCAGCGCGAACAGGGCGCAGACCATGGCGAGGACGAGCTGGCCGACCGGCGTGCCGTAGGGCTCGACGAACTCGCGGTTGAAGATGGACAGACCGAGGACGAAGGCGACGGAGACGGCCACGACGATCTGCACCGAGCGGCGCGTCGAGGCGCGCTGCGCCATGACGCGCTGGCGCATGTCGACCTCTTCGCGCGCCGACTTGGCGAGCGCGCCGAGCACTTGGCGCAGGCCGGGGCCGCGCAGCTTGGCGTTGAGGACGAGCGCCGCGACGATGATGTCCGCCGAGGCGTCGTCGATCTCGTCGGCCAGGATCTGGAGGGCTTCGGGCAGCGGAGTGCGGGCGCGCAGCCGGTCCACCAGGGCGTCCAGGTGGGGGCGGAGCACGGGCGCCGCCGCGCGGGCCGACGCGGGGATGGCCTGTTCCAGGCCCACCGCGCCCGCGATGGTGTCGCGCAGCGATTCCGTCCAGGCAGCCAGCGCCTCGACGCGCTTCATCTGCGCGCGCTCCTCCGCGGCGCCGCCGAAGAGCTTGTCCCAGAAGAAGACGAGGATGCCGGCGGCGATGCCCGCCACCGCCCAGCGGGTGAGGAGGAGGACGACCAGGCCGACACCGGCGGCGAGGGAGCCGCGGCGGCCCGCGAAGCGGAGCAGTTCGCTCGCGCGCTCGCTCGCCTTGTGCTTCTCGTGCTCGGGCTTGGCGGGCAGGCCGCGGATCGCGATCGCGAGGAGCGCGATGCCGCCGCCCGCGGCGACGCCGCAGACCAGTGCGTACAGGACGGGCAGCGAGAAGAGGCCGCCCATGGAGCCGGGTCCGTTCATGTCGTGCTCACCCCCATTGCCCGGCGGGGCGGTAGCCGAACGCGGCCAGGTCGTCCATGCAGGCGATCGGCGCGTGCGCGACGACCCGCCCGTCGGAGGCCTCCGCGAAGACCTCGCTGGACAGGACGCGGCCGTCGACGCCGTTGACCTCGCGGATCGAGGTCACCATGCGCTGGAGCTTGCCGCCGGACTGGTAGTTGTTGCGCCGCTGGATGAAGACGACGAAGTTGACCGCGCCCGCCACCAGCATCTGGCTCGCCTCGATGGGGAGGCGTTCGGAGGCCTGGAGCGCGTAGGTGGAAATACGGTTGAAGACCTCGCTGGAGCTGTTGGCGTGGATCGTGGAGAGCGAGCCGTCGTTGCCCTGCGACATCGCGTTGAGCATCGTCACGATCTCGTCGCCGAGGACCTCGCCGACGATGACACGGGAGGGGTTCATACGCAGCGAGCGGCGCACCAGCTCCGCCATCGAGATCTCGCCCTGGCCCTCGGAGTTGGGCAGCCGCTCCTCGAACGCCACGACGTTCGGATGCAGATCGGCGAACTGGTCGAGGCCCAGCTCCAGGGCGCGCTCGACGGTCACCAGGCGCTCGTGCGGCGGGATCTCGTTGGCGAGGGCGCGCAGGAGCGTGGTCTTACCGGCGTTGGTCGCACCCGCGATCATGATGTTCTTGCGGGCCCGGACCGCGCAGGCCAGGAAGTGGCCGATCTCCGGGGTGAGCGTGCCGTTGCCGACGAGGTCCGACATGAAGACCTTGCCCATGCGGGCGCGGCGGATGGACAGGGCGGGGCGGCGCGTGACGTCCATGACCGCGGACAGGCGCGAGCCGTCGGGCAGCCGCAGGTCGAGCTGGGGGTTCGCGGAGTCGAAGGGGCGGGAGGACAGACCGGAGTAGGCGCCGAGGATCTGGATCAGCTCGACGAGTTCCTCGTCGGTCTCGGCGACCGGGTCGGCCTTGGTCTCGCGGCCGTCGGCGTATCCGACGAAGACCTGGTCGCAGCCGTTGATGTCGATGTTCTCGACCTCGGGGTCGTCGAGCAGCGGCTGGAGCCGTCCGACGCCGAAGAGGGCGGCGTGCACGGCGGCCGCGTACTGCTCCTCGGTCTCCGCGTCGAGGGGGGTGCGCCCGGCGTTGATCTCCGCGCGCGCGTACTCCTCCAGGATCTGCGCGATGACGGCGCGGGCGTAGTGCCGCTCGTCCTCGCCCGACATCGGGGTGACGCCGGAGATCTGGTCGACGCGGCGCTGCTCGGCGATGCGGTCGCCGGCCTCCTGCCGGAACCGCTTCACCAGCTGGTGATCGACGGGCGTGCTCATCGGCCCGCTCCGGGCTGCGTGGCGACGGGGCCGGCCCAGGCGGCGCCGTACTGCTGGTACAGGTCGACGGTCACCTTGCGGGCGGAGCGGATGAGCAGCGACTTGTCGAGCCGTCCGCGCTTGCGGCCGGCCAACTGGTCGGCGCCGGACGGGTCGTCGGCAAGGGTGCCCACGACGCGGGCGCCGGTCTGCGCGGCCATCAGCATGTCGTTGACCTGGTGGACGAGCTTGGCCGATGCCGACGGGTCGGCGATCAGGAGTACGCCGATGAGCGGGGTCGCGAGCGAGGCGGCGCCCCGTGCGCCGCCGTGCAATTTGGTGGCGAGGGCCGCGGCACGGTCGCGTACGCGGGCGAGCGCCTCGGGCTCGGTGCGCGAGACGAGCAGGACGAGGGCGGCCTGCGGGAACAGCTCGATGGCCGGGGTGTCGCCGCTGACGCGTCCGCAGTCCGCGATGACGTCGGCGGGCGCGTGCGGCGAGTCGGCGAGCTGCGAGAAGGCGCGCCCGAGGGTCGGCCAGAGCCCGGCGAGACCGGCGGCCTGCTCGGCGTTGCCGAGTCCGACGAGGACTTCGAGTCCGCCGCTCAACGGCTGGGTGTGGTCCCAGAGTTGGTCGGGCACGAGGCCGCGGCGGGCCGTGGCGGCGATGGAGAGCATGCCGGTGTTGGGGTTGAGCGGTCCGCCGTGCGCGGCGGCGCTGCGGTAGACGAGGTCGCCCCCCGCGGGGTCGGTCTCCGCGACCAGTACGCGGCGCGGCCAGACGGCGGCCAGCGCGACGGCAGCGGTGGTGACGCCGGGCGACCCTTTGTCGGCGGCGAGAGCGATGAGCGCCATGTCTCCTCTACTCGCCTCTAGTTGCTGTCGCCGGTGACGCGGACGACGACGACCTTGCTCTCGGACGCGGCGCTCGCCAGGGCCGCGACCTCGTCCTGCGGGACGAGGAGGGTGACGGTCTGGTTGCCGGTGCTCACGGTGGCGTCGCTCTTGGTGGTGACGGTGCTCACCTTGGCGGCGGCGACCAGGGGCGACCCGCTTCCGGAGCTGCCGCTTCCGGAGGAGCCGCTGCCGGAGGAGCCCTTGCCGGTCGCGGTGCCGGACACCACGGGGTAGGCGGCGACGGTGTCACCGGGCTTCAGGTCGGCGGGGTACTGGCCCTCCTTGAGGGAGAGGCCGACGGAGGCCTTGCCCGCGGGCAGGCTCTCCTTGGCGCCGAACATCTCACCGACGGCGATGGCACCCGCCGGAACGGTGCTCTTGGCCTTCAGCCGGGAAAGGGCCCCGCGCTGCTTCCACTTGACGTAGTGGATCGACGAGTCCTCGGCGACCATCATCGGCTGGATGTTCTTGCCCTCGGCGGGCGACTCGCCCGCCGGGATCTCCTTCGTCACCTTGACGACCTCGATGCGGTCGCCCGCGCGCAGCACGAGCACGGTGGCGCCGAGCGCGCCGAGCAGGATGAGGAGTACGGCCAGTGCGGCCAGCGCCGGTTTGCGCTCGCGAGGCGGCGCGGGAAGGCGCTCACCGACCGTCGGCTGAGCCGGCGCGGCGGAACGGTTGTTGCCCGCCCCCATACGCTCCTGGATCTTCACGCAACTGCTCCCCGCACGCCCAAGAAGATTCGGTCAATTTCCGTCATTAGCGACACTCGCGACTCTCTACGCCCCGCCTCGGGCGGGCTATTCAGCCCCAGGCTCAGTGTCAAGTCATCGCACCGTATCAGCAGCATATAAGCCCCTCAAGGCGCGTCAGATCTCGCCAAGCCCACGTGCCCCATCGTTATTCACGCGCAATCCGCACGGGTTGGTTCCCCTGCCGTTCGGGGGTTGGGGGCGCGGCATTTGTGTGCGTACGCGAATGCTTCTGAGGGGGGCGGCTCCCCGGGGGCCCCTGGGGCAACCCCCCGGTCCGCTATGCCCTCTGACACTGCGCACGGAGGGCGCGAAGAGGCTGACTGGCCGACGGGCCGGCGGGCTGACCAACGCCCTTCCCATGCACCCCTGTTAACCCGTGCTGCGGGCAGCGGCACGAAAGAACACGAAAGAGACGCACCCCCCCATGACGCGCAAGTCCCCCGAGTCCCCCCAGTCCCCGCTGAGTACCCCCGCCCCCACCCGCACTCGCACCCGCACCCGTACCCGCACCCGCAAGGCCGGTTTCGCCGCTGGTCTCGCCGCCACCACGGCCGCCCTCGCGATGGTCGCCACCTCCGCCCCCGCGGCCCACGCGATCGTCGGCGGCACCGAAGTCCCCAACGACGCGTACCCGTTCATGACGGCTGTCATGGAGAAGGGCGCGGGCAGCGCGCTCGACCGGCAATTCTGCGGGGCGAGCCTGATCGGACCGGACGTCGCGGTGACGGCCGCGCACTGCCTGGTGGACGAGGCGGGCAAGCCCGTCAAGCCGAAGACGCTCCAGGTCGCGGTGGGCCGCACGGTGCTGTCGTCCCGGCAGGGGCAGATACGGAACATCGCCAAGGGCGGTGTGGTCGTGCACCCGCGCTACCTCAAGGGCAAGGAGGCCTACGACGTGGCCTTCCTCCAGCTGGAGAAGCCGGTCCGCGGCATCTCCCAGGTGGCGCTCCCCACGCAGGGCACCGACGCGCTGATCCGCCCGGGCCAGAGGGCGACGGTCGCGGGCTGGGGCAACACGGACACGGAACTGACCCACACCCCTGACCGGCTGCGCGAGGTGAAGGTCCCGATCCTCTCCCACGCCGAGTGCCGGACGAGCTACAAGGAGTACGACGCGAAGGTCAACTTCTGCGCCGGCGTGGAGACGAAGGACTCCTGCCAGGGCGACAGCGGCGGCCCCATCTTCCGCAAGGTCCCCGGCCGCGAGGCCCCGATCCTGATCGGCGTCGTCTCATACGGCGACGGCTGCGGCGCGCAGGGGGCCCCCGGCGTCTACACGTCGCTCAGCTCGTCGAAGCTGTGGAAGACGCTGGATGAGTCGGAGGCGGGCAGGAAGGTCAAGCGGGGGTTGAAGCGGCGATGACCTTCCGGCGATGACCTTCGCGCACGTCGCGTAATCCGGGTGTGCGGCCCGGGACGCAGGAGTTCCACGGCGTTCCGGGCCGCTCGGTCAACAGGTCGGTGGTGAGGCAGTGGCGGACACCGCCCGGTCCAGCGGTGCACCAACGAACTCGCCCTATACCTCGACCCGTTAGCGCCCGGCGAGACATCCGCAACTCAGCGAGGATGCCCCTGGCGAACCCCGTGTCCATTTCAGTACCTTCAGGTGGCTTGAAGAACTGTCGCCCCACCGGGAGTCCCTCGTGAACCGCAGTCGCACCCTGCCCGTCGCCGTCTCCCTGACGGCTGCCGCTGCCCTCATCCTGAGCGGGTGCGGGGGTGGGGACGACAAGGGCTCGGGTAACGACAAGATCGCTGGGGCGGAGGGCGATAGCGGTAAGACAAGTGCGGAACCGGCCGACAAGTCGAGCGAAGCGCCCCGCATCGACCGGCCGAAGATGGAGCTGCCCTCTGATGTGCGGCTTGCCTTCGACAAGGCCGCCGTGTCCGACGAGGGGGCTGCGGCTCTGGGCGACGCCCAGAACTTCGTACGCGCCGTCATCCACGGGATCGTGAAGCAGGACGCCGACGACGCCGCGTACAAGTTCTACTCGGAGTTTCAGAGCCCTGCGTGGAAGTACGCGAAGCAGCAGATCCAGGCCAATATCAAGGCCGGCGTGACGGTCACCGGGAAGAGCCGCTACACACGCCCACAGGTGAAACCCGTCGAGGGCGCCAAGGATGTCGTCGTCTCGTTCTGTAGCAACGACTCGTCGTTCTACAGCAAGGACGTCAAGAGCGGAAAGACCCTTCGCACCAAGGACAGCCTCAGGGACTACTCCCACTGGCAGATCGGGATGACCCCGGCGAAGAAGACCGAGGGGCTGTGGCAGGCCAAGGCGATCCAGGTGAAGGAATCAGCGGCCCAATGCAGGGAATAACGGGGAAAACCATGCGCAAGGCACTCACCGTATCGGCACTCTGCGCCTCTCTCATCGCAATGGCGAGCAGCCCGGCCATGGCCGGGCTGGGGCCCGGCCGAGGAACCGCGGAAGCGACCAAGGGCCCCGACCGCACCTTCGGGGCCAAGGTCACCATCAAGTACACATCCTCCGGAGGAGGGGGGACCGGTAAGGGCCCGGTGACATCCGTCGACCCCAACTGGTCCCCGCCCGCCTGCTGGTACGCCCCGGAGTGGAAAGCCACCGAGTTCCGGGACTTCCGGCAGCGCCTGAACTACGCCGCGGCGCACGACCCGGACGCCGGTGACGCCCGTGCCGAGATCTCGGACGAGAACGAGAACTACGCCCGCGGCGAATACGACAACTTCAACATCGACAAAGAGAAGGACGGCATGTGGTGGGGGGCGCAGCAGAACCCCGACGCCCCACTCGACGAGCAGATGAAGTGCGACCGAGACCCGTTCTGGGTCAAGAACGGCGAGGTACCGGAAGGCGTACCTGAGGTCATCAAGCCGGAAACCCTCGCGGGCCTCGCCTACAACCAGATCCAGGTCCCCGGCACGAAGGTCACCCTCGCTCCAGGTGGCGCCTCCAAGGTGAACCTCCCCACGTGGGCCTGGCTCGACAAGGGTGACTTCAAACCGGTGTCGGTCACCGCCTCGCTCGACGCTCCCGGCCTGCACATCGAGGCCACCGCCACCGCGAAGCCCGTCTCGCTCACCATCAAGCCCGGCACAGAGGACGCCCAGCTGATTCCCGCGTCCGGTACGTGTGCGATCAACGACGACGGATCGATCGGCGAGCCGTACGCGAAGGGCAAGTCGGAGCAGACCCCGCCGTGCGGAGTCGTCTACCAGCGCTCCTCGGGCGAAGGCACCTACAACCTGCAAGCCACGGCGACCTGGGAAATCACCTGGGAGGGCACCGGCGGGGCCAAGGGCGAGTTGCCCAACGGCGAGTACGGCAATGACCAGGCCGTCAAGGTCGAGGAAATCCAGTCCGTCAACCGGTGAGTCTGTCGGGCCCTTCAGTCGGCCCGCTCCCCCCTCGGCTCGGCGGCGGCAGCAGCAGGCTGCCGCCGCCGTCGCGTCACGGGCACGATCCGACGCCCACACGAGTCTGCCGGGTCGTGTTCTTCACCTCATCCCCCCAGCACATGTGCCCCAGTTGTGTGAATTTGCCCAACTATTCCGCCTGGCGGAACCAATAACTGCCCGGATAACGTCGAGGCCTTGGGGACATCCTCGCCCCGACGAGCTCAAGAACCACCAAGGAGCAGGCCCGTGGGCTTCAAGGGAATGGACGACGTTCAGGCACCCAAATTGGCGGCTGCCGTCGACGTCATGGCCGGAACCCTCACCATCCAGGGTGGCTTGATAAGCGGAATCCTGGAGAAATGGAACGCCAAAGCCGAAGGAGTCTCGGACTTTCCCAAGAAGGCATCCTGGGCGACGGACGAGGCAAAGGACATCCGGCGCCGCCTCGGAATCGCCAAGGACGACCCGGAGGCCGTTCTCACCTTCGCCAGCCTCGCGGGCGCCCTTGAAACCTGGAAGGAGTTCCAGGAGGGAACCCTCAAGGACATCAAGACTCCCCTGAAGGTCCTCAAGATTCCCACGGCCATCGAAGCCTCGATGCACCTCTACTCACGTTGGCAGCAGGGGCAGAACGTAGCGGGCGCGCGAGCCGTCTGGGAGTTGAACAAGTACTTCGGTTCCTCGGCCGAGCGCATCAAGGCGAAGCGCGGCGAACTCCTCAAGGAGCTGCTCAAGGATCAGAAGATCCGCAACTGGTACAAAGAGCCCTGGAAGTGGCAGCAGGCGGTGCGTAATACCGCTATGCGCCTGAAGATCCCCTTCGCGGAGAAGCTCTTCAAGAACGCGCCGGGCGCGAGCAAGCTCGCGAACCGTGTCCTCCTGCCGCTGAGTGTCCTCCACGGCGTCAAGCAGATGTTCGTCCCGGACCACAAGGGAGCCTATGGGGTCGCCGACCGCGGCATGGGCCTCCTGGAGGCCGGCGGCGCAGCGGCCATCCTCGGAGGCGCGGGTGCGGCCACGGCGCTGGGTGCCTCAGCGACCGTGGCGGCCGCGGTTCCGGTCGTGGGGTGGGTGGCGCTCGGTGTGGCCAGTACCTATTTCCTTGGCAGCTGGGCCTGGGACAAGTGGGGTGACGACATCAAGTCCGGTGCCAAGGACGCCTGGAAGGCCACCAAGGAGTGGGGCGGAAAGGTAAAGGACAAGGGTAAGGAAATCGTCGACGGCGCCAAGAGCGCGGTCACCAACCTGGTACCCAGCACCATCAGAAAATACAGTTTGTGGTAACGACAGACTCTCGACAGTAACCAGCGAGCATCGGACACGCCCTCATCATGCAAAACAGTAACAACACTCCTGGAATCGGCGACGGCATCAATGTCGACCTGGACATGGAACTCCAGGAGTTCCGCGGAATCCTGGCCGAGGCGCTCGCCGAAGGCGGCACCCAGCCCCTTCTGCGCCTCACGGACGAGGAGATCGCGGTCCTCGACCCGGACTCGCTGACCGACTGTGTGGCACCGACCCCCCGCCTCCCTGAACTCTCGCCCCAAGAACGGGAGTGGGCGTACGCCACCGCCCTGCGCTCCCTCGTTTCCCGCGAGGCCGTGGAGATAGCCAACATCGAGGAGCTCGACGCGGTCCTGCGCTCCGCCGAGGCGCACCCCGAGACGGCGGACACCCCCTCCGGCGTGAACGCCGACTTGCGGATCACCCCCGAGGTCAGTCTCGCTCTGACCCTGCGCCGAACCGCTGCCCGCGCACTGGCTGTCGAACAGCACACCTCCAGCGGCACCACGCACATGCTGGTGTACGTGCACGGCGATGACCTCTACCTGGTGGAGCGCGTCACCTCGGGCGGCCTGCACATGTTCACCCTGGCCGCCTCCGCCAAGGACGCGGCGGACATGGTGCTGTTGTTCGTCGACCCCTTCGAGGTCGCCGACAAGGACGGCAGACTCCAGGAGCTGACTCCGGAGCAGATCAGTACGGACGACGTCGGCACGGCGCTCTCCGAGGCCATCAACAATGCTTTGGTGGTCGGCCAGGCGGTGCTGTTGTCCGACACCCCCGGCCCGCTGCTCACCACCTATGCGACGCAGCAGTCCCTGTGGACGGTATACGTCGAGAAGCCCAACGCGCCCACCGGTATCCAGGCGCGCCCGGTCGGAAAGAACACCCTTCGCAAGATGATGACCAATCTGATCACTCAAGGCTGAGGAAAACCACAAGATGTCACGCGAGAGCGACTGCCGTGAGGATGTACGCAAACTCAAGCAGTACGCAGACGAACTCGAGCGCTCCCTGGACAACGTCCAGACCCTCTGTGGCACGGACACCTGGAAGGGTCCCAAGAGCGAGCGCTTCCGGCGTGAGTTCGCCGGCCACAAGAAGCAGATCAAGGACGCGGTCGCCAACGCCCGCGCCGCGATCGACAGGGCTCTCAAGCGCGTGGAGAAGGAAGAGGAAGAGAAGAAGAAGTCCGGAGCCGGAAAGTAGACCGCATCATGGCCGACCGCCGGCGCACCCCCACGCAAGCCCGCAGAGTCACCGCAGCCTGCCTGGACGCCCTCCTGGCTCTCCTCTGCGGCCTCGCGGCCGGGGCCGCGGCAGGAGTGAAGGTGCTGGACGGAGTCGTCGAGATCCGCCCGCAGTCCACCGCGGTGTGGACCGCTGCCCTGGGTGCGGCGTTCGGACTGTCCTTCCTCAACCACGTCCTGCTCACTCTTACGACCCGCGCAAGCCTCGGAAAGCTCCTCACGGGCGTGAGGGTCGTGCGGTCCTCCGACGGGGGCCGGCCCACCTTCCTCCGCCTGGTCGGCCGCTGGCTCTTCGGCTTCTACTGGATGGTGGTGTTCGTCCCCCTTCATGTGGCCGCCGACAGCGACGTGGAACAGCAGGACGCGGTGGGGCTGCGGGTGGTGGGGCCCCCCTCCGCGAACACAGCCTGACCAGAAGGGGTACGAAATGCGCCTATCTCGGGTGGTGATCGCGGCGATGTCGCTCGCGACCCTCGCAGCCTGCACCGATAGTGAGTCAAGTGATCCGACTGAACCACCCACGAGGACAGTGCAGTTCAGCGTCAAGACCCCGCATGACTTCGTGAAAGGCAGGCCGGGAGACGTTCTTCTCGAAGTGGAGAACAACGGCCCGTACCAGAAGGAGGTCGAAATCGATCTTTCCTTCGACCTCAAGCAAGTGCCGCAGGGCGCCATCTCGGCCGAGTACGAGGATCCCGCATCCGACGCCTGGAAAGACATCCGCCTCTCACGGAAAGGCGGTGCTGGGCGCACATCCCTGAGCGGCACGTTCCACGCCCCGCTGCCCAAGGGTCACAACATCCTGAGAATTCGCCTGACTCCGGGCGCTCGCCCTACGGCTGCTGGTCAGTCGATCGGCATCGCAGCCACCCTGCGCGGCGCGAAGAAGGAATTGGCCACCAGCACGGGAAAGGCCGAGCTGGCCAACCTTGACGTAGAGGTGGAGTCACATGCCGAGTACGTACGTAGACAGGGTGGATGGTCCGAGTACAGCTTCACAGTCAACAATACCTCTGAGGTAAAATACCCTAAAATTCAGGCACTAGCCTTCCTCTGCAAAGAGGTTGAACATGACTGTAGGCAAGACCAGTCAACTTCCGCGCTCCACGTCCAGTGGAGAGACGGAAGGAAGTGGAAGGACCTCGACACTTCCACACCGACCTCCTCGACAGAGCCCGGCAGCTCGTACTTTGACGACGCCGCCATACTCAGCACGAGTATGCCTCTGCCGGCGGCCGCGAGTCAGAGTCTGCGCTTCCGAATCAAGGCGGCAGACCCTCCGGGCGGGGACGAATGGCAGGGTGGACTGAATCTCGTAGCTCGCCACAAAGGGGGGGACTCGACCACTGAGTTCAGCTCGAAGACCGCGATCTTTCGGATCAAGTAGCCGCTTTGTCCAGCTTCCGCTGCTGTACCTCCACGATCCTCTTCGGTACAGCCACAAACCGATGCGCGAATCGGTCCTCGGCTGAAATGCTGGCCAAAGAGGCTCCACTCTGGACTACTACGAAGCGGATCTTTCTGCCGGTTTGATACTCCAGGGAGAAGTCCACGACGTCGTGACCGAGGCTTGACTCGTTCGTCTTCACAGTGCGGATCTTCTTCGTCGGGCCAGTAAGGTTGGTGTCAAACCCCGAACCGCAAGTGGTGATCGCGCTCTTCAGGTCCTTCACCGACTGCTCGGCCGCCGACTCCGACTTGGCACTCGACAGAATGAGACGGTGGGCCACGATGGGTTTCTGCGAGTCTCCAGGCTTGTTGACGATGCTCCGGCCCACAAGCCGCCCGTCGTAAGCCGAAGCTGCGGGGTATACCGCATTGACGATGGGCTGGCAGGACTTCTTCGCGGCACGGGCCGAGGCCCCACTGTCGATTGTTGTTTCGCTGATCGTGTAGCCCGGCACATCTCCCTGCGCCAGTGCGGCACTTGAGAGTTTCGCCTGAGTCAGAGGTTCGGCGCCCGCCGAGTCAGCCCCCTTGTCACCACCGCATGCCGTCGCGGACAGCAGTACCGCGGTCATGGAAAGGGATGTGGCGATCCTCTTGCTAGCAATTCCCTTGTTCATGGCGCGTGTCACCATTGCGTGCACCTCAGCTCTTTCCAGCGGTTTCAGTCGTTCGGGCGCACTGTCTACGAGTCCTGCCCCGGATAGTCCCGCGCGTTCCGCCCCGTCGAATACTCCGGCCAGATCGCCGCGACCACAGCGGGGTCCTGGAGCCACTTGCTGTAGGCCGTCCGCTCGGCAGCGGTCATGACTTTCTTGATGTTGCCCTTCTCGTCCAGGAAGTTGCCGTCACCCTTGGCGTAGTCCTTGACATCACCCGTGTACTCCCGTGACGTCTTCGGGCCACCGTCCTTTCCGTCGGTCTCAATCGTGACGGGCTTGATTCTGTTGTGCTCGCGAGCCGCGTCCGCGTTGTTCTGGTAATCGGTCCGCCAGGAGAAGTCGGCCGTGTTCTGTTTGACGCCCTGAAAAGCCTCCTTGAGTCCTTTCGGGGCGTCGTTCGCGTCTACCTTCACCAGATCCTTAATCCAGTCGGTGGCGACTCCCTGCCCGAGGCCATACGCGACACCGATGGCCGCACCCCTCGCGCCGGCGATGCCCGCTCCGCCGGTGGTTCCCATGGCCACATCACCGGCCTTATCGATAATGCCCGCGCGGAAGTTGTTGGTGTCCTCGACCCATTTGTCGATGTCACCCTCAAGCTCGGTGGACGCCGTCTTGAACGTCTCCTGGTAGAACTCCTGCATCAGGCCACGCTTCATGGAATCGAAGGAGCCGGCATCCTTATTGCTCTCGCGTGTAGAGTACGAGTGGTCGAGGGCCTGCTTGTCATACGACTGGAAAAGGGCACTGATCGTGCCTGCCGCCTTGGGGTCACGCGCCGACTCCTCCATCAGGGATCGCCACAGGTCTTCTGACACCTCAAGCCCGGGGCGCCCTGTGTCCTGGCCCTTCAGGTATTCCTGGAAGTTCCATTCGGTAGTTTTCCCGTACTTCTTCTCACCCTTTGCCACGACGTCGCTCCCCCAGAGGGAGTTGCCGTTGCCGGCCGGGGAGGTAACTCCGTACTGAAGGTCCTTCCAGTACGCGGTAATGATGCTCGCGTAAAGAGCCTGCGTTCCATCGATTGGATGCATGCCCTTCGTGTCTTTACCGTTGCGGTGCTGATAATTGTCGAAGAGGATCCGCGCAGTATTCTTTTCCGCCAAGGATGGGTTGGATTCCTTGAGTGTCACCGTTCCGGCGTTGACCATGTCAAAGAAGGCCTCGCCACGATCTTTCGGCTCGTCCACCTGCCACGGCCCCGTGTGGTAGAACGATTTTTGCACGAAGTCGTAATTATGGTCGACGAATTCGCCGGACGCCTGGGGATTGTAGGAGATGGCATCGAACAACTGCTGATAACCGTCCTTGCCCCACTCTCCTTCGCCCAGCCCACCCCCCTTTCCAAAGAATTGCAGCTCGTCCGTCTTGCCCTGCTTATCCTTCTGAAGCACGCGGTCGCCGAGGGCGACCAGGAAGTCCTTGTCATGTGAACCACCCTTCAGAAGCGGAGTCAGAAAGTCTGGCCTGAAGCCTTCGTATTCGCCTATCGACGAGTCGTCGAACCACTTGTTCCAGGCCGCCTGTTTCGTCTTGGACGACTTCCCCTCAAAAGAAACTTTCGTGAAGGTGCCGAAGGTGTCCGCGATGACTTCACGGTCCTTCTCCCGCTGTGCTGGGTGATCCTTGTACTGATCGTTGAAACGGTCGCCCATTTCGTTGGAGAGCAGGAGCAGGTTCTTCGAGCCGACTTCGTCATAGAATGACTTGATGTAGTCTGCGTCCGCCCTGTTGGCACGCAACTCGGCAAACATCTCTGGAGTGACCTCCCCAGAGCCCTCCAGGCTTTCCTTGAACTTCTCACCCAGTTTCTTGCCGTCTGCCTGCGACTTCTTCGTGGCGCCGACCATGCTTTCCTTTATCTGCACCATGCCTTGGTAGCCGTGGCCGTACTTCTGGTCCTCGGCGATGGAAAGGTGGTGTCTACGCCGTAGCATGGGGAGCTGCTTTTCGGCCCATCCCGCGATGGCAGAGATGTCGGCAAGCATGTCGGTCTTCACACCGTACTGCTGGAAGCTGGACTTGATCCACATCACGCTGGACCTGAGCTTGTCCTGGTCCCTGTTGATCGAGCTGATCGTCTTCGCCAGCTTCTCCGGGTCAATGCCCGAGAATCCGTCCCCACCACTGCCACTCATAAAGATCTCCCCGTCAGCCTTTCCGACTTGGCCCTGGATCAGTCCTCCCGGGACCACCGCCCGCGGGTCACCTGTACATGAACTGCATTTCCTTGTGCATCATCCTCGCTGTGGATGCGGACACCTTGGGGGGCAACTCCTTGATCCGTGCCTCCACGGCCGGAATAAGCTTCTCAAGCTCCCGGATCAGGCGGCCACGGTTGCCCTGGGCTTCGTCGTGCCATTTGTCAGCCGTCTTTCCCACCCAGGACTTACCCGTCTTACCCCCTCCACCCACATCCTGCGTTGCCGTCTTCAGGCACTTTTTGAGCTCTTTGACCTCATCCACGAGATTCGTCTTCAATGTCTCGAGGCGGGCCACATAAGGGTTCTCGACCTGCGGCTCTTCGTCCGCATCCTTGCCCTTGCCCTTGCCGTCATCCGCCACTAGCCCTCCAGCGTTGCAACGAGCTGCCGTTAGCAAATCTTCACAGGTTCACCCCAGTCGAGAATACGGAGCCTCCAGCGCCCCGAGCAAGGGAACTCCCGGGAGTCTCAAGGCAGATGACGGGGCCCACGCGTTGCGATAGCATCGGCCCCGGGCGGGCGGACTGTTCGCCTGGCTTTCGATACACGGGGAGGCACGCCATGGGAATTAAGGGCGCAGACACTACTCGGCTCCGGTCGCTTTCCGGGACCTTCAAAACTCAGCACGGCAACCTCGATGACCTGATCCGCGCCATTTCTTCGGGCACGAGCAACAGCGAGGAGTTCTGGAAGGGTCCCCGGGCCAACCGGTTCCGGGAGGAATGGGACAAGCTGAAGCCGCAGCTGAAGAACTTCCTGACTTCCCTTGAGAATGCCCGCAAGGAGACGCACGACGCCGCGCAGGCGAACGACAACGCCAACGACTAGTAAGCCTGGCCAAGCAGGGCCCACGGATGTTAGCCGTGGCTCCGGCCAAGCCGATTTCGAGCGCGCTTTCAAGTAACGCATCGGGGCCACACAGTCGATCGACTGTGTGGCCCCGATGCGTTACTCCGTACCAGTCCGCACCCTCAGTCCGGCAATACCGCCTGCGCGGGCATCACTTCGCCACCCGTGACGAGAAGCCCGCGTCCCGTCGGTCCACCGGTCGCACTGTTCGACGTGATCCGGATGTTGAACATCTCCCCGTCCGCCGATCCCTGCGGCGACAGAAGCAGGCCGTTCCGCGACTTCCGTGCCTGCACCACCGAGCCGCGGTACTGCGAGGACAGAGTGTCCACCGCGCCCGCCATGATCACGCCGAGACCGCCGTCCATACCGCGGCGGATCTCCTCCTCCACGGCCTCGTCCAGCGGGGTGTCGTAGATCAGCTCGGCGTCGTCGACCACGATCACATACGGACCGCGTGCGCTCTGCGTCAGCGCCTCCAACTCGTCGCCCGAACTCTCGGCGTTGAGGGACCCCAACACCCCCTTCTCCGAGGCGAGTTCTCGCAAGGGAGATCGCCTCGGCGTGACGAGGATGACCTCAGTGCCCCGATTCAGCAGCGACATCGCCGCCGCCATCAGCGTGCTGGAGCGACCGGACTTCGGTGGACCGGAGATGACGAAACCGGGCCCGGACTCCTCCAAGTCCGTGCCGAGCGGCGACAGTTCGTCCCCGCCGGCCGCGATGAGCGCCCACAGGTGTGACGGCGGGGTGAAGTCGGGCTGGAGGGCCATAGCCTCCGATGCCTTGATACGAGCCGGGAGCACGTCGACACGGATCGGGCGCTGCTCGACGGATGGGCGGGGCCAGGTCTGGGCCGCTGTCCGGGCGATCTCCTGGAGCGCTGCCACCTGCGCCTGACCATTCGGATTCTCGGCGAGGAGCGCGATCTGGCTCTCCTGAACCCCCTCGTCGGTGCCTTTGAGCGCCCGCCCCAGCGGCACTTCCTTGGGCACGTCCTTCGGCATGATCCCCGCGTACGAGTAGTCCTGTGCGTCCGCGAGCCGCAGCACGAGGCGCTCGGCGAAGGAACTGGAGATCTCGCCCATGAGACCACTGCGGTCCACGCCGAGAACGACCTTGACACCTACTGCGGCGCCCTCACGGAAAATCCGTTTCGCCGACTCGACCAGGCGCCCGTAGTCGTAGTTCTCGAAGGCGAGCCTGAACGCGTCCCAGCCGTCGAAGGCGACCACCATCCACGGCAGTCGATCCTCCGGGGCGGCGGACGCGCGCTGCTCGGCCGCGCTGGACTGGCCCTTCTCGGCGAGCAGGAGTTGGCGTCGTCCGATTTCGTCGAGCAGCCGGCCGAGGAGTCGGTCGACGCGCGCCGTCTGGTCGCGGGTCACGACAGCGCCGCAGTGCGGAAGGGTGGTCAGCGGCAGCAGCGCGTTGGCGCCGCAGTCGATGCCGTAGATGTGGACGTCACTGGGGCTACAGCTCCGCGCGATCGCTCCCGCGATCGTACGAAGGGCCGTGGAGCGGCCGGACCGCGGCCCGCCCGCGATCATCAGATGCTCGCCGTCGGCCAGGTCGAGCGCGAGCGCCGCCCGGGCCTGCTCGGCCGGGAGGTCGGTGAGGCCGAAGGCGATCGGGCGGACCGTGTCGGCGTCGGCGGGCTCCGGTGGCAGCTCGGGGAGATCCCCGAGCTGCACCTGGTCGGGGATGGGCGGCAGCCAGGGGCTGCGGGGTGTGGCACAACCCAACAGCTTCGCGCCGTCGGCGATCGCGTCCACGAGCACCGCGAGGTCGGTGACCAGCGTGCCGTCGTCGCCGTCCTCCTGAGCCGCGCGTGGAGGCGGGTGGCCGTACGCTGTCCAGTTCAGTGGATTCACGGTGACCTGCGGTGCCGCTTCGAGCCCGGGGCGGCGTCCACCGATGCGGGCGGTCTGGACGCCGACGAGGGACTGCGCGCCGGATCGCACATAGCAACGGCCGGGCGTTGCCTTGGAGATGCTGCCGGAATCAGCGGCGTCGATGACGTCGCGTGACTCCTCGCCATTGGTGACCCGCAGCGCGATGCGCAGGTTGGTGTTGGCGCGGATGTCCGCGCTGACGACACCCGCGGGGCGCTGTGTGGCGAGCATCAGGTGCACGCCGAGAGAGCGGCCCCGCCGGGCGATGTCGACGAGGCCCGCGATGAAGTCCGGAAGCTCGGCGACCAGCGAGGCGAACTCGTCGATGACGAGCATGAGTCGCGGCATGGGTTCGAGTTCGGGACGCAGCCTGCGGGCGTCGTTGTAGTCCTCGATGTCCTTGGTCTCAGCCTCGAAGAGGATCTCCTCGCGACGCTTCAACTCGGCGGCGAGCGAGGCGAGCGCTCGCTCCGTGAGGTGCGCATCGAGGTCGCTCACCATGCCCACGGTGTGTGGGAGCCGCGCGCAGTCCAGGAAGGCGGAGCCACCCTTGTAGTCGATGAGGACGAAGTTCAGGGCGTCCGGGGTGTTGCCGACCGCGAGCGACGTGATGATCGTCTGTAGCAGCTCCGACTTACCGGCACCGGTGGTTCCTGCGATCAGGGCGTGTGGGCCGTCGCGCCGGATGTCCAGGACGAACGGCCCGTCGGCGGCGATGCCGATCGGTGCCGCCGTGGTCGACCCCCCGCGCTGCCAGATCCGGGCGATGTCCTCGCCGGTCGGGTTCGGCATCTCCAGGAGGTTGAGCAGCCGGGCGGCCGTGGGCAGGGCACTGTCGGCGTCGTCACGGCTCACATCACGTACGGGGGCCAGCGCGCGGGACACCCGTTCGCACCAGGCGGTGGAGACCTGGTCGGCGAGGACCTGACCGACCGCCTCGTATCCATATCCCCTCAGGTGGACATGGGTCGGCGAGTCCGGGGTCCAGCAGACCGCGGTGCGGCACTCCTCGGGCAGCAGCCGTTCGTCGGCGTCCACACACAGGGCGAAGATCCCTACCGCCGGACCTTCCTGAAGGAGCTGCGGGACGCCGGGTACGCGGCGCAGCAGCCGCGCGCCGTCGAGGACGAGCAGCACCTGGGAGTCGGGGCGCAGCGCGTTGAATCCGCCCAGGTCCTTGGCCGCCTGCTGGCGGCGCTGGAGTTCGTTGAGGAGTTCGGTGACGCGACGGGAGATGGAGTCGGCGTCGGTGCCGACCAGGGCGACGCAGTTCTGTCCCTGTTGGGGGCTGGTGTGCGGGAGCCACTGGATCCAGCTCCACTGTTCCGCCGCATCCTTCTCCGAGGAGAGGACCACCAGGGAGAGATCGCGCGGGCTGTGCAGGACCGCTGCCTGGGCGGCCAGCCACCGGGTGGTGGACACGGCTCGTGATCGGTCCCCGGCGACGCCGACGACGCCGAGCTCGGCGAAGGGCAGCGTCAGCGGGACATTGGTCACCACCGGAGGCTGTGGCTCTTCACCCTCCTCCACCATGGCGCCGCGGGCATGGGCCAGGTCGATCTCGGCACGTAGGTCACCGAAGCCCACCCGCAGATGCATCGCGTCAGGGTCTGTGATCCGCCGCTCCCACAGGCGGCGGCGCGGGCCGGTGGCGAACAGGAGGACCTGTCCCGGATCCGGGAAGGCCTCGCGGCGGCGACGCTGGTCGACCTCGCCGAGCCGCTCCAGCTCGGCCTCGTGGTCGGCCATGGCCTTCTTGTACTCCTTGAGGGCCGCGCCGTACTTCTTCTTGCCGTGCCGCCGGTCGCTGTACCACTGGCCGATCATCATGAGCGGCGACATCAGGCAGAAGAGGAGGAAGTAGACCGACTTCATCATGAAGTACATGCCCACACCGAAGAACAGCGGCAGGAGCATCGACAGCAGCTGGAACCTGTGCCCCTCGTCCTTCTTCGGCTCCACCGGTACGAGCAGGCGTGGGTTGGCCCGTGGCGAGGTGAGCCGGGGAGGGCGGTTGTAGGCGAGGCCGCCTTCTCCCGCCGGCGACAAGTGGGCGTCCGGCGCGCCGACTTCGGAGAGGCTGAAGAGCGACTCTCCGCACTTCATCAGTGCGCCCGGCTGCCATTCTCGTGGCCCGGTCACCGCTTCGTCGTCGAGGGTGAGGGTGACGCCTTCGTACGGCGCTATCTCCACCCGTCCCTTGATGTCGACGGTCACCCGCACGGCATGCTGCGCCACATATGGGTCATCGACCGCGAGCGTCACGCCGGGCATGGAGCCGATCGTGCTGACTCCGGCGTTCAGACGGGCCACGCGCCCCGCACCCGCACCACCGCTGACCGTGATCTCGTACCGGCCCGGAGGCTCGCCGCTGACCATGAAAGGCCCGATGGCGTCGTCGGTGGTCAGGCGTACTCCGTCACGGAGTGCCCCGTCGATCCGTGCCCGCGCTTCCCAGAACTGCCCGTCGATCCACAGCCCGGCACCGGTGGTGGCCTTCTGCGCTTCCCACGACAGGGCGCGGCCGGGAAGTGGGTTCACCACCTCGGGGGACCGCGCGTGGGTGAACGCCCGCGGGTTGCCCAGCCGTTCGACCGCTGCGGCCACTTCCGCCGCGGTGCATCCCTCGTCGATGTTGATCAACGCTTCCTGTGGCGCGGCTCCTTCCCGGACCACGGTCGCCCGCACTCGCATCGGTACGTGCCCCTCCCGCTCAGTTGTCGTGTATCTCGCGTGCCATCAGGCGTTCGATACTTCCTCTACCGCCACCCCGGGTGCAAACGTTTCCAGGGCTTCGGCGAGACGCCCACGGTCCAGCGTCCACAGATTGATGTGCCTGCTCGCCAGGAAGACCTCGTGATCGATGTGCGGTGCGAGACGACCGGTCTGCTCCCGGCTCAGTGCGGAGTTGGCCCCCGGCAGCTGTGGCGCGCCCGGCCGGCGTCGCAGACCCACGTAGTTCATGGGCGAGATCGCGGCGGTCTTCTGCTGCCAGAGGACCACCGCCTCGATGTCCCGCCAGGGAACGAATGCCGTCTGCCGCGCGTACTTGGCGGGCGCGCCCCCCAAGGTCACTCCTTGGTCGTCGACGCGGAACGCGACGAGGCGGCGCGCCACAGCGCCGCTCAGGAGCTGGATCGGTGTCCAGGTGTAGTGGACTTCATACGCTGGGAGGCGATCTACAGGCATGGGCGGATCGTAATCCTTGGTGCTCGTCGGCCGGGGCCTGGTTCGCGTCAGACGGCCGGCAAGGCGTAGATCTCGGACCCGTGCGTAGCCAGAAGCCGGTTTCCCGAGGCCGCCACGTGCCACGGCGCGCCGGGGGCCTTGTTGTCGTTGTAGTTCCAGCGCGCTTCGCCGTTCTTGGCCTTCAGCGCGACGATGCCTCCTTCGTCCATCGCCGAAGCGCCGTAGAGGGTCGAGCCGACCCGCAGGAACTCCGTCGGGGCGCGTCGGGCACCCGAGTCCTCGCAGAGCCAGATCTTGCGACCCGACTTGGCATTGACCGCCCACACACCGTCGTCGTAGTCCCGGACGTAGAGCACTCCATCGATGTACGTGGGACTGTCGAACCCCCGACGGCCCTTGGGCGGCAGCGTCCAGCGGACATCGCCGGAGTCGATGTCGACGCCGGTCAGCTTCTCGCCGGGCAGGAAGATCAGGCCGTCCGCGGCCGCGGGCGTCCACTGCCAGTCGTCACCGATCTTGTTGCTCCACAGCTGCTCGCCCGTGGCGGTGTCACGCACGGTGATGTTCATCTTGGAGTCGGTGTAGATCAGCCGCTTGCCGACCACGGTTCCATCGACGTCGTAGTCATCGGTGCCCCAGTCCCGTCGCCGCAGCCAGGTCTGCCGACCCGTGCTGTGGTTGATGGCAGCGACAGCTGTTCGGAAGTCGGTGGCACTACGCGACTCACCGAGGTCCGTCACCGTGACGTACACATTCTTCTCATCCACGGCGATCGTCTTCTCCACCCGCAGTTCCCTGCCCAGGCGGCTGCGCCAGGCCTCCCTGCCGGTGCGCGGGTTCAGACCGATGAGCACGCCGTCGCCCTCGGTGCTGGCCATGAACAGCTTGCCCCCGGCCAGCAGCAGTGGTGATCCGACAGGCAGATCCGTCGTGCTGGTCCAGCGCTTCTTGCCCTTGTTCTTCACGTCGTACGCGATGAACGGGTCGGCGCTGATGAGGAGCAGGCCGTCGTGCGTCAGCAGCCGTCGCGTGGAACTGATGCTGTCCTCGGCCGTCGATTTGTGCCACAAAGGCTGCGGTGCCACGCCGTCGGGCGGCGTGGCGAACGCCTCGGGCTCAGGAACGCTCCCGCCACCCCCGCCGGATGAAGCGGGCGACCCGTCGTCCTTCCGCAACCACCAGGCAGAGCCTCCGCCGACGGCGGCCACGCCCAGGGCGCCCACCGCCACCCCCAGGATCCGTCTCCTGGAGGCCATCGCCCGCTCGCTTCGAGGAAGGCCCGACGCAATGGTTGCCGGCGCAGGCGACCCAAATGTTCCTGGCGCGGGAGACCCAAACGTTCCTGGCGCGGGAACCCCATACTGCGAGGGCCCTCCGGGGAGGGGGCCCGCTCCCCCGCCCGCGGCGTCCACGGCTGTCGCGGGCGGCCCGAAGGCCGCTGCCGGGCGGGACGTCGGTCCCTCGGGCGCTTCCAGGTCCAAAATGCCCGCCGCGTGGGTCGCGATCGTCGAAGCCACCGCGGACGGAAGCCAGTCCGTCAGCAGACTCTGCACTCCGCTCGGAGCCAGTGCCTCCACGACCTCTGTGGGAGTGGGCCGTTGCGCGGGGTCCTTCAACAGGCATGCCCGCACCAGCCCCTGTAGGCGCTGGGGGACGCCCGTGAGATCCGGCTCCGCATGAACGACCTGGTAGAGCATCGCCGCGTGTGAGCTGCCCTCCCCGAAGGCGTTGCGGCCGGTGGCCGCGAAGGCCAGCACAGCACCCAGCGAGAAGACGTCTCCAGCGACTCCGACGTCTCCTCCCACAGCCTGCTCGGGCGGCATGTAGCCGGGCGATCCGACCACAACTCCTGTCTGCGTCAGACGATTTCCGTCGATCGCCCGCGCGATCCCGAAGTCGATCACCCGCGGTCCGTCCGCGGCGAGCAGGACATTCGACGGCTTGAGGTCCCGGTGGATGAGACCTGATGCGTGGATCTCCGTGAGCGCAGCGGCGAGTCCGGCCCCCAGCGCCACCACGGTGCGTTCCGGCAGGCCCCCGTGAGCGTCGACCACTTCGGTGAGATCGGGCCCCAGCACGTACGACGTGGCGAGCCACGGAAGCGGGGCGTCCGGATCCGCGTCGACAACGGGCGCGGTATAGCGGCCGGACACCGCGCGGGCGATCTCGACCTCGTGCCGGAACCGAGTCCTGAAGCCCTCGTCCGCGGCGAGATCAGGGCGCACGACCTTCACCGCGACGGTACGACCGCCGGGTGAACGGGCGAGATAGACACGGCCCATCCCGCCTGCGCCGAGCCTCCGCAGCAGCCGATAACTGCCGAGTTCTCCCGGGTCGTCCGCTTGCAGTGGTTCCATGCTCCCCGCCCCTGTCATCACTTCGGTATGCGCTGCACTCCTGTTCGCGTACACAGTAGTGAAGGGGGCGACGAGGGCTGGAGAGAGGACGACCGTCCAGGGACCGCAGCGTCTCGACGCAGGTACTCACTCACTCCACCCGTGCCAGCCGCGCCCTCGGATCCCCCGCCTCCGGATCGTCCGACGTGTACTTGAGGTGCTTGCCGTCGGGGCGCAGATAGACCGTGTGGGACGTTCGCGCGCACTGGCCGCCGTTGTTGCTCGCGCCCTTGCCCGTCGCCACGAGTTCCTTGGGCGAGGCGGACTTGAGGGTGAGTACGTCCGTGCAGGTGTTGCCGATCAGGTCGCGCTGCACGACCGTGCCGACCCGGGCGCCCGGCTCGGCCTGGCGCAGGGTGACCGTGAACGTGCCGAGCGGGATCGTGCCGCCGCTCGCGTCGGCCTTGCCGCGCCAGGTGCCGAGGTAGGCCTCGGGGATCCGTCCCGCGCCGTCCCCGTCGGAGGGGTTCGCCGGGCCGGTCGCCGCCGGGGGCTGCTGTCCGGCACCCCCCGCCGCGTCGTCGTCCTTCGGCAGCACCCCGAAGACGAAGACCGACCCCACCGTGACGGCGGCCAGCGCCCCGGCCACGGCGAGGGCGACGGTACAACTCACTTTGCGCCCGCGCCCGTTCGCCCCCTCGGGCACGGAGGTGGCGGCCACCGAGAGGGAGAGGCGTCCGGGCGTGCGGGGCGCCGGTAGGGCGGGGCGCGCGGCGGCTTCGGCGGCGTACGGGGGAGGGGCGGCGTCCCCGGGAGAGGCGGCTCCCCCGGGAGGGGCGGCATCCGTCGGGGGGCCCGCGCCTGGGGAAGCCGCGTCTGGGGAGCCCGTGCCTGGCGTGCCCGTGCCTGGGGGGACAGCACCTGCGGGGGCGCCCGCGTCTGGGGAGGCAGTGCTGGCAGGGCTGGCGACGCCCGCCGAAAAGGCCTCAGCTGCGGGAGAGCCCACGTCCGCCGAAGAAGCGGGCCCCACACAAGAACCCGCGCCCTCCGAAGAAGCGGACCCCGTACCAAAGCCCGCCCCCTCCGAAGAAGCCGCGTACGAAGAATCGGCCGACCCGAACTCCCCGGGCACCGACGGCACGCTGAAGGCCACCGGCCCGGACCCCGCCTCCCCCGCCGAAGCGCCGAACCCCGC
>NZ_JODF01000064.1:0-36622 GCF_000717945.1 Streptomyces sp. NRRL S-920 | reverse complement strand
TGACAGTGGTGTGGGTGCGGGTGCCGTGCTGGGTGGCGTCTGTGCGGCGGTGGGGGCTGTGGGGCGGGGCGAGGACGGGGCGGCGGGGGTGGACAGGGAACTCTCGGGTGCCGGTGCCGGTGCCGTGCCGGGTGGCGCCTGTGCGGCTGCCGTGCCGGGTGGCGCCTGTGCGGCGGTGGGGCCTGCGGCACGGGGCGGGGACGGGACGGACGGGGAACTCTCGGATGCCGGTGGCGGGGCAGCTGCCACGGCAGGCGGCGCCTGCGCGGCAGTGGGGCCTGCGGCACGGGGCGAGGACGGGACGGACGGGGAACTCTCGGATGCCGGTGGCGGCGTGGGCGCCGATGCCGGCGCCGGGGCCGCTGCCACAGCGGGCGGCGCCTGCGCGGCGGCGGGTCCCGTGGCGCGGGGCGAGGACGCGGCGGGCGGGGAACTCTCGGATGCCGGTGCCGGGGCGGCTGCCACGGTGGACGGCGCCTGTACGGCGGTGGGGCCTGCGGCACGGGGCGAGGACGCGGCGGGCGGGGAACTCTCGGATGCCGGTGGCGGCGTGGGCGCAGATGCCGGCGCCGGGGCCGCTGCCCCGGCGGGCGGCGCCTGTGCGGTGGTGGGCCCCGTGGCGCGGGGCGAGGCCCGGCCGAGCAGCAGCAGGTCGTCCCGGCGCAGCACACCCTGGTGCACCCGGCACAGCTCCTCGCCGGGCTCCACTCCCAGTTCGCCGCGGAGCCGGTCCCGGGTCTCCTGGAAGACGACGAGCGCTTCGGCCTGCCGGCCGCTGCCGTACAGCGCGCGCATCCGCAGGGCGGCGAGTGGTTCGTCGTGCGGCTGCGCCGCGGGCGCGGCCAGCAGCCCGTCCAGGGCCTCCGCGTACCGCCCCAGGAGCAGCAGGCACTCCGCCCGCTCCTGGTGGAGGGTGCGCCACTGCCGGACGAGACGCCGGCGCTCGGCCTCGGCGAGTGGTCCTGGCAGTCCGGCCAGCGGCTCCCCGCGGAACAGGTCCAGTGCCCGCGTACAGCTGTCGAGCGCGGCGGTGAGGTCACCCGCGGCACCCGCGCCGCGCGCCACGGCGGACCGCCGGGCCAACTCCCCGATATCCGTGCGGACTTCGTCCAGTACGAAGCGGTAGCCGCCGCGCTCACCGCGGATCACGGAGTCGGCGGGGCCGGTGCCGGGCGCGTCCAGCGCCTTGCGCAGGGGGTAGACGTAGCTGGGCAGGACCCGGCGGCCCGTGCCGGGGGGTTCAAGTCCCCATACGTCGTCCAGGAGTTGCTGATGGGTGACGAGTGCTTCGGTACGCAGGACCAGTGCGGCCAGCACCGCCTGGCGCCGCACGGGCCCCAGGTCGAGAGGCACCTCGCCGCGGTGGGCGCGGACGGGGCCGAGCAGGGCGAGGCCCCCCGCCGCGCCCCCCGCACCCATCCCATCCGTACGCACCCCGAACTCCCCCCGTGATCCACGCAGTTCCCCGCAGCTCCCTGCGGTTCCCCGTTTCCCCTGCGGCACCCGAATCCTCTGCTTCAGCAGAATTTCATCGGCATTGCAGTGTCTCGCGAGAGGGTTCGGCGCGTCGTGTCCGGTCCCGGTCAAGGAAGCGAGCTGTGCCGTGAGTGAGAACCCGCAGGTGGACCCCCGGCAGGGCTTCGGCGCGAGCCACCAGGGACACCAGGGGCCCCAGGGCCCCGGCCAGGCGCCGCCCCCGATGCCCGGCCAGGCGCCCCCGCCCGTCCCCCCGCATGCGCCAAACGCACCTTCGGCCTGGTCACAGCCCGTCCCACCGGGCAACCCCGGCGGCCCCGGCGACTCGGGCCCGCCCGGCGGCCGGCGCGCCTGGCTGATCGGTGGCGCCGCGGCACTCGCGGTGGCCGTGATCGTCGGCGTGGTCGTCCTCTCCACGGGGGACGACGACAAGGGGGACACCGCGGCGAGCAAGCCCCCGAGCGCACCGGGCGGCGCCGCCAAGCCCAAGGCGCCCTCGGTGGGCAAGTCGTTCACCAAGGTGCCCAAGGGGTGCCAACTGATCAAGGCGTCGACCATCGAGAAGATCGCACCCGGAGGCAACAAGTGCACGCCCGGCCTGATGGACGAGAAGGACCTGGCCACGATGATCACCAGAATGCCGAGGTGGGAGCCCAATGACTACGGCGGCCCCTACCAGAGCCTGAGCGTGAGCCTCACGGTCGGCGCGAGCGTCAAGGGCCAGTACGACCTCAAGAAGAAGACCGCTCTCAGCGACCTCAACGGCCTGCGCAAGGTGGAGGGATCCAAGCCGGTCAGCGGACTCGGTGAGGAGGCCGTCGTCGTCAGCACCATCGACGCCCAGGACGGGTCACTGGCCGTGAGCGAGGTGGTCGTCCGTGAGGGCAACGCCGCGCTCGCCGTGGACTTCACCTACAGCCAGGAATCCTCCGACACCACCCGGAAACAGGCCGAGGACGCCGCCGTCGCAGCCGCCCGCGACGTGCTCGCCTCGATGAGCTGACCGCCGCGACGACGACGTGCACACACATCCTTATGAAGGCGACGGCCCCACGGCCGCGCAGCCCACGCAAACCGCCGTGCAGCCGACGCAAACCGCCATGCAGCCCACCCAAACCGCCGTACAGCCCACGCACACCACGCTGCCGCGCCCGCCGGGCCAGGCCCCCGGGCAGCAGAGTCCCGCCCGCATCGGCCCCTACGAGGTCTTCCAGCTCCTCGGCGAGGGCGGCATGGGCAGGGTCTTCCTCGCCAGGTCGCCGGGGTCGCGGCTGGTCGCCCTGAAGGTGATCCGGCCCGAGTACGCCGAGGCGCCGAACTTCCGCGGGCGGTTCCGGCGCGAGGCCGAGTCCGCGCGCCGCGTCAGCGGCTTCTTCACCCCGCCGGTGCTCGATGCGGACGCGGACGCCCCGCAGCCCTGGCTGGCCACGGCCTACGTCCCCGCGCCCTCGCTGCACGACGTCGTACGCGGCTTCGGCGTGCTGCCCGAGACCGGTCTGCGGGCCCTCGGCACCGGCCTCGCGGAGGCGCTGCTTGCCATCCATGACGCCGGTATCGTCCACCGCGACCTCAAGCCCGGCAACGTACTCATCGCCGAGGACGGGCCCCGCGTCATCGACTTCGGCATCAGCAGCGCGGTGGACGCCACCCAGGTGACCCGGACGGGCGCCGTGGTGGGAACACCCGGGTTCATGGCGCCCGAGCAGATCATGTCGAGCCGCGAGGCCGGGCCCTCGGCCGACATCTTCTCCCTGGGCTGCGTCCTGGCCTTCGCGGCGACCGGGCAGGGCCCCTTCGGCTCCGGCGGGACGGCCGAGATCCTCTACCGGGCCGTCCACCACCCGCCCCGACTGGACGGCGTACCCACGGCGTTGCGGCCGCTGATCAGCGCTTGCCTGGACAAGGAGCCCGCCCGCAGGCCGTCCGCCGCGTCGGTCCTGGCCGGGCTGGGGAGCGCCGACCCGGCCGCGCTGCTCACGGACGGCCTGCGCGAGGACCTGGCGCGACGGGAGGCGCACGCCGCCGTCCTGGTGTCCGCGCCGCCCGTGCCCATGGTGTCCCTCGCGCCGCACGCCGACCCGTCCGCCACCGGCGCCCCGAACGGGCCGAGCCGGCGCAGGTTCCTGTGGATCGCCGCGGCCGGTACGACCGTCGCGGCGGGCGGCGGGGCCGCGGCGCTGGCCAAGTGGCGCTCGGAGCCCGACAAGACCCCCGCCCGGGGAGGCGGCGGCGGAGCGGGCACCACCGGCCGGCCCGAGCCCGAGGTCCCCGCCGGTCCGAAGCCGCGGTGGTCGGTGCCGTTGAAGAAGCTGGAGGGCGCCCGACTCCAGCTGCTCGGCGACACGTTGGTGCACTGGGAACAGAGACGCGCGATCGCCTACGACCCCGCGACCGGCAAGCAACGCTGGACGGGCTCGCTGCGCCTGCCCTCCGACGTGTCGAGCGACCCGAAGTGGCTCGGCGTGCGCGGCTCGACGCTGTTCGCCGCGGCCTGGAGCGGCGAGCAAGGCTATCTGTCCGGCGTCGACGCGGCGGGCAAGCAGAAGTTCACCCACGCGGTCACCAAGACGCGGGCCGGCGCCTCGTCCGCCGACTTCGTCGACGACATCCTGTCCGCCGACGGGTCGGTCGCGGTCGTCGGCACCAGCGGCCACAAGGGTTACGGGGTGCTCGCGGTCGACCTCGGCTCGGGCGAGGTGCTGTGGTCGCGCCCGATCAACGGCAGCGATTTCCAGGCGTACGCCGCCGGGGGCCTCTGCTTCCTCCAGGACAACGGCACCCTCCGCGGCCTCGGCCTGCGTTCGGGCGCCGAGCGCTGGAAGGTCCGGGACGTCGTCAAGCCGGGCGCCTATCCGCACCTGGCCACCGACGGCAAGACCCTGCTCGTCACCAGTACGAAGGCGCAGGCCTTCCGCGCCACCGACGGCAAGAAGCTGTGGACCGCCGTCAACGAGACGACCACCATCAGCGCGGCCAGGGTGCACGGCGAGCGGGCCTACCTCTACGACGGTCCGGGCACCGCGTTCGCCCTGGACATGCGCGGCGGTAAGCAGGTGTGGCACACCGCGAGCCCGGTGCGCCTGACGACCCCGGGCGGCGCGAAGTCCGAGGGGCCCACCGTCTCCTCGTCCGTGGTGGCCATCGCCACCTGGGCCACCGGTGACGCCCCGGGGTTCGTCGTCCTGCGCGCCTCCGACGGCAAGCCGCTCTGGGCGCACCAGCCCGAGCGGAAGACCGGCGGCAAGAGCGACTGGCTGCTTCAGATCTCCGGCAGCACCCTCTTCGCCGCGTCCGAGACCACCCTCCACGCCTTCCGGAGCGACAAGCCGTGACCACGCCGCCCACGCCACCCATGCCGCCGTCCACACCGACGCCGTCCGCGCCCCCGCGAGCCGCCTCCCCCGCGCCCCCCGCCTCCTACATCGGCCCCTACCGGGTGATCCGGGAACTCGGCGCGGGCGGCATGGGCCGCGTCCACCTCGCCGCGTCGCGCAGCGGCCGTGCGGTGGCCGTCAAGGTCGTACGTCCCGAGCTGGCCGCCGATCCCGACTTCCGCCGCCGCTTCAGGGCCGAGGTCGACGCGGCCCGCGCGGTCTCCGGCGCCTTCACCGCGCCGGTCGTGGACGCCGACCCCGATGCTCAGCAGCCGTGGCTGGCCACCGCGTACATCCCCGGCCCCTCCCTCACGGACGCCCTGGACGCCCACGGGCCCATGCCCGAGCCCACCCTGCGCGTACTGGGCGGCGGTCTTGCCGAGGCGCTGGCCGCGATCCACCGCGCCGGGCTCATCCACCGCGACCTGAAGCCGTCCAACATCCTGCTCACCCTCGACGGCCCCCGGGTCATCGACTTCGGCATCAGCCGGGCCGTCGACGGGACGATCCTCACCGCCGAGGGCCAGGTCGCGGGCTCGCCCGGCTTCATGTCGCCCGAGCAGTCGAGGGGCGGCGAACTCACGCCCGCGAGCGACGTGTTCGCCTTCGGCGCGGTCCTCGCCTTCGCCGCCACCGCCGTGCCGCCCTTCGGCACCGGCGCGGCGCACGCCCTGCTGTACCGGGCGGCGTACGAGGAGCCGCAGCTGAACGGCGTCCCCCAGGGCCTGCTCGGCATCGTCTCCGCGTGCCTCGACAAGGACCCCGCCCGCCGCCCCACCGTCGACCAACTACAGGCGTGGCTGCGCCCGGAGACCACCGCGGGCTGGCTCGGCGCGGTCGAACTCCAGGTGACCGAGGACCAGCGCACCCTGCAAGGCGCGCTGCGCACCCCGCTGCTCAGCCGGCGCCGGCTGCTGACCGGCGGCGCCGCGCTCGCCGTGACGGCGGCGGCGGGCGGCACCGCCTGGTACCTGCTCTCGCGCGACGGGAACGGCGCGGACAAGGCCGCGGCCCCCGAACTCGACTGGACCAAGGAACTCCCGCGGCCCGGCATGGCCCTCCAGGCGGTGACCCGGTCCACGCTGCTGTGCACCGAGAAGGCCTCCGGTGCCTGCTTCGACCGGGACACCGGCAAGCTCCTGTGGAAGGACCTCGGCGGCCAGAACACCGACGCCCTCCCTGAGGACAAGCGCGTCTACACGGTACGTACCGACGGCCAGGTGCACGCCTTCGACGGCCGGTCCGGCAAGGAGCTGTGGGACACGTCCCCGCCCGGGGACAGCGCCCCCGAGCTGAACTTCACGGACGGCGAGCTGGTCATGATCACAAGTGGCGGGCGCTTCCACGCCCTGGAGGCGTCGAGCGGCGACGTGCGGTGGACCTCGCGCGACGAGAAGGACGTCAGCATGATCATCGGCGCCACCCCGGCGGGCGCGATGCTCGCCTGGTCGGGCGCGTCGAAGGACAGACCGGGCGCGATGCTCAGGGGCTACTCCGCCCTCGACCGCAAGACGGGCGAGCGCCTCTGGTCGAAGGACCTCGTCACCCTCGACCCACCGGGCAAGGGGAAGGTGCTCTACGGCCTCGACGCCGAGATGAAGCTGCTCGCCGTCGACCCCGACGACGGCAGGACACTCTGGAGCGAGCCCACCGAACTCCCGCCCACGAACAGCGAGATCCTCGGCTGGACACGGTCCCTGAGCCTGCTGGAGGGCACCCTGTTCTGCTACCCGAACACCAACTTCGGCGGCTCGACCCGAGGCCTGCTCGCCGCCTTCGACCCCAAGTCGGGCAGGACCCTGTGGTCGGTGGAGACCGCCGCCCGCGGCGAGCGCGGCTACGCGCGCTCCGGTGCGACCGTCTGCTACCTGGACAAGAAGGTCCTGTACGGGCTCGACGCCGAGACCGGCGCGAAACGCTGGACGGCCGGGGCGGGCCTGGCCGACCTCGCCTTCCTCGGCGCCCTGCGCGGACTCTTCCTGGCCTCGGGCAGGAAGGGCCTGTACGCCTTCCACGCCGACACCGGCAAACAGGTGTGGCACTACCGGGCCACCGGCGGCTCCGGCCACTGGTCGACGAACGTATCCGGCGACCACCTGTACGCGACGTGGTCCGGCAAGCTCTTCCGCTTCTCGGTGCCGAAGGGGTAGGAGGTTCTCGGCGCCGAAGGGATAAGACGCTTGATCTCAACCGCACTTGAGGTCATACGGTCCTCTCCATGACGACGAACCAGCAGATCACCGACGCCCAACTCGCCGCGCAGCCCGCCGCCTACGTGACCGGTCTCGCCTACGAGGCGCTCATCGCGTACACCCGGGCCAAGCAGGCCGAGAAGGGTTACACCCAGCCCCAGTTCTGGCTGCTGCGCAACCTGTCCAAGAACGACATCTCTCCCGATGGCGAGGGGGTGACCCTCGCCGAGCTGCGGGCCGCCATGGCCTCCTACATACGGCCCGAGGACGACCTGGCGGCCGAGGCCGAGGTGCTGATCGGGCGTGGCTGGCTGACCCGGGACGCCGAGGACCGGCTGTGGCTCACCGAGGAGGGGGAGCAGGCCCGCGTCGAACTCAGGCGCAACGCTCCCGCGATCCGCGCCGCCCTCCACGAGGGCATCGACGACGCGGACTACGTCACCACGGTGAAGGTGCTCCAGCAGATGATCCGCAACGCGGGGGGCACGGCCGCCTGACCGGCCGGGGAGCGCTCGGGCCCACCGGGCCCCCGCCTGCGGCTCACTCCACGAAGAGGCCGCGCGCCGCCGCCCCCGCGTCGAACTCCTCCAGGCGTGCCTGCGCCTCGGGGAGGGCGTCGCACATGGACTCGAGGAGGGCACGGCCGAGGAGCATCGGGGCGCAGGCCGTGTCGAAGGCCAGGCCCGTGCCGACCGCCGCCGGGAGCAGGACGTGGGAGTACGCGGCCACCGGCGCGAACGGCGAGTCCGCCACCGTGATCACCGTCAGGCCCGCCTCCCGCGCGTGGGCCAGCGCGTCCACGACCTCCCGGGGGTGGCGCGGGAGCGCGAAGCAGAGGAGGGCCGTGGCGCCGGCGCGGACCGCCGCGTCGACGCGGTCGGTCAGCATCGTGCCGCCCTCGTCGAGGAGGCGTACGTCGGGGTGGACCTTCGCGGCGAAGTACGAGAAGCCGTACGCCTGGGCGGCGGCGGCCCGCAGACCGAGGACGGGCAGCGGGTGGGAGGCGGCGAGGAGGCGGCCCGCGCGCTCCACCTTGCCCGGGTCCGCGAGGGCCTGCGCCAAGTGCCGCAGGTTCTCGATCTCCGCCTCGACGGCCTGCTGATATTCGTTGAGGACGTCCTCGACGGCCGCCTCGGCGGGCGCGACCTCCCGCAGGTGCTTGCGCAGCGCGGGATAGCCGTCGAAGCCGAGCGCCACCGCGAAGCGGGTGACCGAGGGCTGGCTGACCCCGGCCAGCTCGGCCAGCTCGACGCTGGAGAGGAAGGGGACGTCCGCCGCCCGCCGCACCATGCAGTGCGCGATGCGGCGCTGCGTGGGCGTGAGCCGGTGCCCCTCGAAGAGCGCTTGCAGCCGCGCCGCAGGACTGTCACTCATACCGTTCCCCTCACCGCGCCCGTTCCCCCGACACCCTATTCAGTCGGCGAGAACCCTGCATGACGTTATACAGCGATGGGGGCTGGGACCCGGGCGGAAAGGGGGGATACCCCTACCGCGGGGGAGGCTCCGGCGCCGTAACGTAGACCGGTATGGAAGCCCGTGACGCCGAACTCAAGGCCGATCTCAAGAAGGAACTCGACGCCACTCTGCACGCCCGCAGAGACCTCGGCGAAGAGTACGACTCCGCTCTGGTCGACTCGTTCCTCGGGAAGATCGAGCAGCGTCTGGACGGCACGGTCGACCGCCGTATGCGCCGTCATCTGGCCGAGCAGCAGATGGCCGCCGCCCGCGGCGCCCGTTCGCCCGGCAACCCCCTCGACTCGTGGAGCGAGCGGTTCGGCTTCGGCGTGATCTCGCTGATCCTCGCGGTCCCGCTCTCCGCGATCGGCGCGGTCAACGGCGGCCTGACCGGCCTCCTCGTCACCTGGGCGGGCATCTTCGGCGTGAACGCGGTGCACGCGACGCGCGGCACCCGCCGCGACAAGGGCCGCACCTCGGAGTGGGACGACTGAGCACTGCCGGCCTCCGCCACCGCCGGCGTCGTCGCGAGGACCGCCGCACCCCCGGGTCACCCAGGGGGCGGGACGACGGCGGTCCCCGCGAGGGACGTGGGCGGGTCAGGGCCGGGCCACGTCCCGGCGTCCGTGGAGGTCCGGGAGCCGCTCCGGAGTTCCTGACGCCGACAACCACCAAGGTGCCGCAGCAGTGTTAAGCGGGTGCTGCGCGAACGTGTCGCACGCGTACCACTTCCACGAAGTCCGCCCGACGGCCCCCGACGGCCCCCGACGCACCCCGCCTCAACTGCCCCGGCTCTACTGCCCCTGCTGCTCCGCGAGGAACGCGAGCAGGTCCTGACGGCTGACAACACCCGTGGGCTTGCCCTCGACCAGGACGATCGCCGCGTCCGCGCCGCCGAGCACCGACATCAGATCGCCCACCGGCTCACCGGAGCCGACCTGCGGCAGCGGGTCCGACATGTGCTTCTCCAGCGGGTCGGAGAGCGAGGCGCGCTGCGTGAAGAGCGCGTCGAGCAGTTCCCGCTCCACGACCGAGCCGATGACCTCGGCGGCCATCACGTCGGGGTGGCCCGCGCCCGGCTTCACGATCGGCATCTGCGAGACGCCGTACTCGCGCAGCACCTCGATGGCCTCGCCCACCGTCTCCTCGGGGTGCATGTGCACCAGCGAGGGCAGCGCGCCGCCCTCCTTGCGGCGCAGCACGTCACCGACGCGCGGCGCGTCACCGGCCTGCTCCAGGAAGCCGTAGTCGTTCATCCACTCGTCGCTGAAGATCTTGCTCATGTAGCCGCGCCCGGAGTCGGGCAGGAGGACGACCACGACGTCGTCGGGGCCGAGCCGCTCCGCGACCCGCAGCGCCGCGACGACCGCCATGCCGCAGGAGCCGCCGACCAGCAGCCCCTCCTCCTTGGCCAGGCGCCGCGTCATCTGGAAGGAGTCCTTGTCGGACACGGCGATGATCTCGTCGGTGACGTTGCGGTCGTACGCCGTCGGCCAGAAGTCCTCGCCGACGCCCTCGACGAGGTAGGGGCGCCCGGAGCCGCCCGAGTACACGGAGCCCTCGGGGTCGGCGCCGACGACCTTCACCCGGCCCTCGGAGACCTCCTTCAGGTATCCGCCGGTCCCGGAGATGGTCCCGCCGGTCCCGATGCCCGTCACGAAGTGGGTGATCTTCCCCTCCGTCTGCTCCCACAGCTCGGGGCCGGTCGAGTGGTAGTGGGAGAGCGGGTTGTTCGGGTTGCTGTACTGGTCGGGCTTCCAGGCGCCGGGCGTCTCGCGTACGAGGCGGTCGGAGACGTTGTAGTACGAGTCCGGGTGCTCGGGGTCGACGGCGGTCGGGCAGACCACGACATCGGCGCCGTACGCGCGCAGTACGTTGATCTTGTCGAGGGACACCTTGTCCGGGCAGACGAAGATGCACTTGTAGCCCTTCTGCTGGGCCACGATGGCGAGCCCGACCCCGGTGTTGCCGGACGTCGGCTCGACGATCGTCCCGCCGGGCTTCAGCTCCCCGCTCTGCTCGGCCGCCTCGATCATGCGCAGGGCGATGCGGTCCTTCACGGATCCGCCGGGGTTGAAGTACTCGACCTTGGCCAGGACGGTCGCCTGGATGCCCTCGGTCACGTTGTTGAGTTTCACCAGCGGGGTGTTGCCGACGAGACTGATCATCGAGTCGTGGAATTGCACCGTTGTCTCCGGGCTGCGATGTAGTGCGACGAATAACGAATGGGTGCGGTCAGCCTAAAGGGGTGCGGTCGGGCCGGGGGTCCATCTCATCCGTTCACCTCCCGTTGCGATTGGCCGACCGTGCTTACGGGGCAATGAGTGGATGTACGGCTGTACGGCGATTCGGCTACGAGGAGGTGGCTGCGGGGCATGTCGAGGGCGAGGGTGGCACGGCGGATCGCCGCGGGCGCGGCGTACGGCGGCGGCGGCATCGGGCTCATCGGGGCCGCGACGGTCGGCGTGGTGCTCGCCGAGGTGCAGCTGGCGAAGCGGTCCGTGGGCGGCGGCCACGCGGTGCCACCGCGGTGCGACGGCCGCTACGGCAGGGCGTACGCCGAGGACGCCGGCCAGGACTCCGGCCGCCCCGACTGCTCCGAACCGGTGCTGTTCGCGATGCTGGGCGACTCGACGGCCGCGGGGCAGGGCGTGCACCGGGCCGGGCAGACCCCGGGGGCGCTGCTCGCCGCCGGGCTCGCCGCGGTCGCGGAGCGGCCCGTCGACCTGCGGAACGTGGCGCTGCCGGGCGCCCAGTCGGACGACCTGGACCGGCAGGTGACGCTGATCCTCTCGGACCCCGCCTGGGTGCCGGACGTCTGCGTGATCATGATCGGGGCGAACGACGTGACGCACCGGATGCCGCCGACGCGATCGGTGCGGCACCTCTCGGCGGCGGTGCGGCGGCTGCGGACGGCCGGGGCGGAGGTGGTCGTCGGCACGTGCCCCGATCTCGGCACGGTGGAGAACGTCTACCAGCCGCTGCGGTGGCTGGCCCGCCGGGTCTCGCGGCAGCTGGCCGCGGCGCAGACGATCGGCGTGGTCGAGCAGGGCGGGCGGACGGTGTCGCTGGGTGATCTGCTGGGCCCCGAGTTCGCGGCGAACCCGCGGGAGCTGTTCGGTCCCGACAACTACCACCCCTCGGCGGAGGGGTACGCGACGGCGGCCATGGCGGTGCTCCCCACGCTCTGCGCGGCGCTCGGGCTGTGGCCCGAGGAGGAGCGGCCGGACATCTCGCGGCGCGAGGGCTTCCTGCCGGTGGCGCGGGCCGCGGCGCAGGCCGCGGCGGAGGGCGGTACGGAGGTCACCGCGGCGATGCCGGTGGGCCCCCGGGGGCCGTGGGCACTCCTCAAGCGCCGTCGCCGGCGCCGCATCCACGCCCCGGAGCCGTCACCGCTTCCCCACTGACCTACGGGCGGCGCCCCCTCGATCGCCGGGCCAGGAACGCCCCCCAGGGGCGCGGGGAACTGCGCGACCAGCCACAACGCACCCGCACCGGAAAACCCACCCCCGTACGCCCAGGGCCCCGCCGGCCTGAGCAACCGCTTAGAAATGCGTCCCGCGTCACAGTGCGCACCCCGTGACCGGCAGCACTACGTGCAGGTAACTTCCCAGGGAGTCCGCCCAGCCGCCGCCCTGCCCAGGGCGCCCCCGCCAGGAGATCCTGATGCCCGAAGCCGTGATCGTCTCTGCCGCCCGTACCCCGATCGGCCGCGCCTTCAAGGGCTCGCTGAAGGATCTGCGCCCGGACGACCTGACCGCCACGATCATCGAGGCCGCCCTCGCCAAGGTCCCCGAGCTGGACCCGAAGGACATCGACGACCTGATGCTCGGCTGCGGTCTGCCCGGTGGCGAGCAGGGCCACAACCTCGGCCGCATCGTGGCCGTGCAGCTGGGCATGGACCACCTCCCCGGCTGTACCGTCACCCGTTACTGCTCCTCCTCCCTCCAGACCTCCCGCATGGCCCTGCACGCCATCAAGGCCGGCGAGGGCGACGTCTTCATCTCCGCCGGCGTCGAGATGGTGTCCCGGAGCGTGAAGGGCACCAGCGACGGCCTTCCCGACACCCACAACCCCCTCTTCGCCGACGCCGAGGCCCGCACCGCGGCCCGCGCCGAGCAGACCGGCACGGACTGGCACGACCCGCGCGAGGACGGCCTGATCCCGGACGCGTACATCGCGATGGGCCAGACCGCGGAGAACCTCGCCCGCGCCAAGGGCGTCACCCGCGAGGACATGGACGAGTTCGGCGTCCGCTCGCAGAACCTCGCCGAGGAAGCCATCAAGAACGGCTTCTGGGAGCGCGAGATCACCCCCGTGACGACCCCTGACGGCACGGTCGTCAGCAAGGACGACGGCCCGCGCGCCGGTGTCACGTACGAGGGCGTCCAGGGCCTCAAGCCCGTCTTCCGCCCCGACGGCATGGTCACCGCCGGCAACTGCTGCCCCCTGAACGACGGCGCCGCCGCCCTCGTGATCATGAGCGACACCAAGGCCCGCCAGCTGGGCCTGACCCCGCTCGCCCGCATCGTCTCCACTGGCGTCACCGGCCTCTCCCCCGAGATCATGGGCCTCGGCCCGGTCGAGGCCTCCAAGCAGGCGCTGCGGCGCGCGGGGCTGACCATCGACGACATCGACCTCGTCGAGATCAACGAGGCCTTCGCCGCCCAGGTGATCCCCTCCTACCGCGACCTGAACATCCCGCTGGAGAAGCTGAACGTCAACGGCGGCGCCATCGCCGTCGGCCACCCCTTCGGCATGACGGGCGCCCGCATCACCGGCACGCTCATCAACTCCCTCCAGTTCCACGACAAGCAGTTCGGCCTGGAGACCATGTGCGTCGGCGGCGGCCAGGGCATGGCGATGGTCATCGAGCGCCTCAGCTAAGGCTGAATCCGCTGACGCGTGAGTCGAATTCGGCGACGCAGAGTTCGCGGGACTGACGCTCAGTTTCTGCATCTTTTCGTGACCCAATCTCCCCCAGGATGTGACCTATCTCCTGGGGGAGATGCATATGCCCAGCTCAGAGCAGATCTGGCCAGGTACACCAGGCCAAAAGACCTGTCCACTTAGTGACGTTATGCACTGACAGGTGGATCGTGCAGGCTTCAAGCTGATGTAGGAAGTCGGGGGTCGACTTGAAACCGGGAGTACGTCAGTGAGCGCCTTGCCTCTTGCCTTGCTGCTCTCCACGGCCGCTGCCACGGCCGTGGGCGCCGCCGCCCTGCACGCACTACACGGCCTTCGGAAGCAGCTCGCCGAGATCACGGCACTGCGGACCGAGCTGGCCGAAAGCCGTGCCGCCGCCGACCGCCCGCACCCGACGGTGCCGGGCGCCCGTAGCGCCGTGGACACCGACGAGATACGCGCAGCGGTCGCCGAGGCGCTCGCCGAGGAGCGGGAGCGGGAACTGGCCGAGGCGCGCGCCTTCTGGGCCGCCCAGGAGGCCCGTGAGGGCTCGGACGCGCCCTCCCTGCTGCACGGGCTGCCCGGCATTCCCGATGGATTCGCCGACGAGCTGTTCCTGCCGCGCCAGGCCGACTTCGCGGGCCTTGAGGCGGACAGCCTGGAGCCGGTGATCGAGCCCTTCGCCGACCCCGCCGCCGACGAGAGCGCCGCGGACTCCCCCGAGCTGGCCGCGGCCCGCCGCCGCCACCCCTCGCACCCGGACTTCGTGCCGGTGCAGTCGCCCGCGTCGGAGGCGTACGGCGACCACGAGCGCACGGTGGCCTGCCTTGAGGAGCTGGCCGACGCCCGCACCGCCCTCGCCGACGTCCGCCCCGGCCCGCTGGGCACCCTCGACGTGTACGTCTTCGCGGACGGCACCACGCTGTGCATGACCCCGGGCCACCGCGAGACCGCGGAGCTGCTCGCCGAAGCGCTGCGCGCGGGGCACGCGCCGGTCCTGCTCGGCGGCTCCGGCATCTCCGGCGCGTACGCCCTGACCTTCGAGTGCGGCGCCGAGAACGTCTACATCCTCGCCGACCGCGTCATCGCGTCGGTCTGACCCCCTCGGTCCGACCCGGGCCCCGGCTTCGGGGCCCCGGGCGTCAGACCCCGGCCCGCTTCTGCGCCTGCGCCACCAACTCCAGCGCCCGCGCCAGTTCCTCGGGATCCTCCAGTACGAGGGCCAGATCTCGGCCGGCGACGGTGATCTGGTCGGCGGCGGCGAACATCCCCGCGTCCGGCATCTCGCGCGGTGGGGTGCCCGGCTCCTCGATGGCCTGCGCGCGCACCGCCAACTCCCTGGCCAGAGCGAGCGCTTCGGTCGCGGCCCCGCGTTGCAGCCGGCTCTGTGGCGCGGCCCGCAGGCGGTCGGCGAAATGGTCCACTGCGGCTGTCAAAGGCGTCGTATCGAGCACCCCGCGACCTTATGCGCCTTTCCGGGACTGTTGCCAACGCCCGCACGCTCAGGCACGGTGGCGGGAAGGACGGAACACATCGCGACGCGTCCGGAGGCGCCGATGTCCCAAGTCTTCTCCGAGGAGACCCACCGCAACCTGCTCGCCCGAATCCCCCACTGCACCGGTCGTGAAGTCTCCGACTGGTTGCGCGCCGTGGAGGAAGGCCCCTCTCTCTTCCGCTTCGAGGAGAAGGTCAGCTGGCTCCGAGCCGAACACAACCTCGCGTACGGCCACGCGAAAGCGATCATCCACGAGTACGACCTGCGGCGGGCCGCCCGCAAGTTCCTCTGACCCCCCACCCCCGACACAGACGCGAACACACCCCCGACAGGACTTCACCCCCCGACACGACGAAGGGCCCGCGGACCGGTTCCGGTCCGCGGGCCCTTGCCGTAACGGTTCAGCCGTCGAGCGACCCGCGTCAGTCGTTCCCCTGGAGGATCGCGATCAGGCGCAGGAACTCGAGGTAGATCCAGACGAGCGTCATCGTCAGACCGAACGCCGCGAGCCAGGCCTCTTCCTTCGGCGCGCCGTACGCGATGCCGTCCTCGACCTGCTTGAAGTCCAGGGCGAGGAAGCAGGCGCCGAGCAGGATGCCGACGATGCCGAAGACGATGCCGAGACCGCCGCTGCGGAAGCCGAGGCCGTCGCCGCCGCCGAAGACCATGAACAGGAGGTTCACGGCGGTCAGCAGCAGGAAGCCCATGGCCGCGGCCATCACGAAGCCGTAGAAGCGGCGGTTGACGCGGATCCAGCCCGCCTTGTACGCCACGAGGACACCGACGAAGACCGCCATCGTGCCGAGCACGGCCTGCATGGCCGCCCCGTCCGCGATGCGGTTGTCGACGACGCTGGAGATGACGCCGAGGAAGACGCCCTCCAGCGCGGCGTACGTCAGGATCAGCGCGGGCGAGGCCTTGCGCTTGAACGACTGGACGAGGCCGAGCACCATCGCGACGAGACCGGCGCCGATGGCGATGCCGTACGACTTGCCGATGCTGGCGTCGTCCACCGGCAGCAGCGCCCAGGCGAGCGCCGCCGTGACCAGCAGCGTGCCGAGCGTGGTGGCGGTGCGCATGACGACGTCGTCCATCGTCATACGGCCGGTCGTGCTTACGGGCGCCTGGGGGGCGCCGTGCTGCACGTCCTGCTGGGCGTACGGATTGGTGGCGTACGGGTTACCCGCGGGGGCCTGCTGGCCGCCGTACGGATTGCCCTGCGCGTACGGGTTGCCCTGGGTCTGGGTCGCGGCTGCGGGTCCCCCGGCCTGCGGCTGCCCGCCGAAGCCGGCGTAGCCGTTGTCGCGGCTGAACCCCCGTCGCGAGAAGACCGGGTTGCTGCTCCTCATTTCACTCCTCCATGGCCACCGTGCGTGGCTTTGCCCTCAAGAGTAATGCGTAGGCAAAAGGATGGACCTAGTGCTTGGGGAGGATCTTTCCCTCTCTGTGACCGAGAACGCCCGGGACGGCCCCTACTGTTCCCGGATCGGAACCGTTCCCCCGCACGAGTGGCACCAGCGAGATCGCGGCGGCACCGAGGACGGCGGCGGCCGCGAAGGTCGTGAAGCCGAGCGAGGCGTTGCCGCCCGCGACCACCGCGCCGCCCAGCCACGGCCCGACGACCGCGCCGGTGCGGCCGACGCCGGCGACCCAGCCGAGCCCCGTGGCGCGCTCCGCGGGACCGTAGACCGAGGATGTGGCCGCGTACACCATGACCTGCGCGGAGAAGAGCCAGACGCCGGTGACGAAGACGACGGCGTAGGCGATGGGGAGCGGCAGCTGGGCCTTGAGCAGGAAGGCGCCGCACGCGGTGAGCACGAACCAGATCGCGGAGACCCTGACGGCTCCGAAGCGGTCGGCGGTGCGCCCGGCGACGAGCATGCCCACGATGCCGCCCGCGTTGATCACCAGCAGGAAGGTGACGGAGGAGGAGAGGGAGTAGCCGGAGGCGCGCATCAGCTCGGGGAGCCAGGTGGAGACGCCGTAGACGAGGAGGAGCCCGGCGAAGGAGGCGAGCCACAGCAGCGGGGTGGCCAGGCGGCGGCCCGGTGCGAAGAGCGAGGCGACGGCGGCGAAGCGGCCCTTCGCCCCGGCCTCGGGGGCTTCGGCCGGGCTCGGGGGCGGCAGACGGTAGCGGGCGGCGACCGCCTCGGCCTCGCGCACGCGTCCCTTGGCGAGCAGTACGCCGGGCGACTCGGGCAGCCAGGTGACGACGAGCGGGACGGCGACGAGCGCGGGGATGACGCCCGTCCAGAAGACGACGCGCCAGCCGTGGTCGGGACCGAGCAAGAGTCCGAGGCCCGTCGCCGCCATGCCGCCCGCGTGGTACGAGGTCATCATCAGGCCGGTGGCGAGCGCTGCCCTGCGCGGTGGTGCGAACTCGGCGACGATCGCGAGGCCGATCGGCATCAGCCCGCCGAGCCCGAGCCCGGAGACGAAGCGTCCCGCGCCGAACAAGGCGGCGCCCGGCGCGAGCGCGCACAGCGCGGAGCCCAGCGAGAAGAGAATGACGCTGCCCGTCACCATGGGCTTGCGCCCCGCCCAGTCGGTGAGGGTGCCGCAGCCGAGGGCGCCGATCAGCATGCCGAAGGTGGTCCAGGAGCCGATGGTCCCGGCGGTCGACGTGCTGAAGCCGAAGCCCTCGTCGTCGAGGAGGTGCGGCATGACGGCGCCGTAGATGTTGACGTCCATGCCGTCGAAGAAGACGACGAGCCAGCACAGGGCGAGGACGGGGGCGACGGAGCGGAAGGTGCGTTCGGGGGCGGGAGGGGTCACGTGCTGCCTCTCTTCCTACTGCGGCTCGTCGAAGGGGAAACCGGTGTAGCCCTCGGCCAGGTCGGTCTCGGCGGAGCGCGCCGTGGTGATCCGGTCGAGCCCGGCGAGCTGGATGCGGTCGTCGAAGGGGGTGGCGCCGGGGGCGCGGTGCAGCAGGGTCGTCATCGCGTACGAGAAGCGCTCGGCCTGCCAGACGCGGCGCAGGCACGTCTCGGAGTACGCGTCCAGGCCGCTCGGGTCGCCCTTCTCGCGCAGCAGGACCAGGGCGCGGGCGAGCGTGACGACGTCGCCGACCGCGAGGTTGAGGCCCTTCGCGCCGGTGGGCGGGACGATGTGCGCGGCGTCCCCGGCGAGGAGGAGCCGGCCGTGGCGCATGGGCTCGTGGACGTAGCTGCGCATGGGGGTGACGGACTTGGCGGTGACGGGGCCGCGGCGCAAGGTCCAGGTGAGGTCGTCGGTCTCCAGGCGGCGGTCCAGCTCGTCCCAGATCTCCTCGTCGGTCCAGTCGTCGGCGTCCGTGCCCTCGGGAACCTGGAGGTACGCGCGCGTGACACTCGGCGAGCGCATGGACAGGAGGGCGAAGCCGCGCTCGTGGCAGGCGTAGACCAGCTCGTCGTGGGAGGGCGGCACGTCGGCGAGGATGCCGAGCCAGCCGTAGGGGTACGTGCGTTCGAAGACCCGGGAGAGTTCCGGGGGCACCGCCGTGCGGGCCACGCCCCAGAAGCCGTCGCAGCCCACTACGTAGTCGCACTCCAGGATGTCCTCGCGGCCCTGGTAGCGGTAGCGGACCAGAGGGCTCCCGCTCTCGGCGTCCGCCACGGCCAGCGCCTCGGCCTCGAAGAGGAGCGGGCCGCCCGTCGCGAGCCGCAGGGCGATGAGGTCCTTGCAGACCTCGGTCTGGGCGTAGACGGTGACGGACTTCCCGCCGGTCAGCGCGGGGAGGTCGACTCGGTGCCTACGGCGGTCGAAGCGCAGTTCGATGCCGTCGTGGCGGAGGCCCTCGCGGTCCATGCGGGCCCCGGCGCCCGCCGCGCGCAGCACGTCGGCGGTGCCCTGTTCCAGGATCCCGGCGCGCTGGCGGCGCTCCACGTAGGCGCGGTCGCGGCTCTCCAGGACGACGGAGTCGATGCCCGCCTCGTCCAGGAGGCGGGCGAGGAGCAGCCCGGCCGGCCCCGCCCCGATGATCCCGACGGTGGTTCGCATCCCTCGCCCCTCAGCTTGTTCGCCTGGTGAACTTTCGTTCATAATGCGCTGACGGGAGTCTCGGGCCGCGCCTGGCGGGTGTCAACGGTCGTGCGGAGCCCGGTTCCGCGAGGGGCCACCCGATCCCGCGAGACATGAGGAGCGGCCGCCATGCCGGAAGAGTCCGTACGCCCCCTGGAGCGCGGGCTGGCCGTCCTGCGGGCCCTCGCCGCGGCGGAGCCGGGCCAACTGCGGGCCGGTGACCTCGTACGGGCCACGGGCCTGGCCCGCTCCACGGTGGACCGGGTCGTGGCGACCCTGGGCCGCCTCGGCTACGTACGCGCGCGGGGGCCGCAGCTCCACCTCGCGCCGCGCCTCATGGAGCTGGGCAACGCCTACCTCGCCGCGAGCGGCCTGACCGGCGAGGTGGCCGCGCGCACCGCCCGGCTCGCGGACGAGCTGGACGAGTCGGTGTCGCTCGCGGTGCCCGACGGCGACGGAGTGCGCTTCGTGACGCAGGCGGCGCGGCGGCGCGCGATGTCGGTGGCGTTCCGCATCGGGGACCTGCTGCCGCCCGAGCGCTGCGCCCCCGGGGCGCTCTTCGCGGCCGCCTGGGGCGAGGAGGAGTGGACCGCCTGGCACGCGCGCGTGGCGGCCGTCCCCGCGCACGAGGCCTACCCCGCGCTCCCACCGGGCCCCGCCCCCACGGCCACCCCCGACCTCCACGCGCGCGTGGACCGCGCGAGGGAGACCGGCTGGGCCCTGGACGACCAGCTGATCGAACCGGGCCTGATCGCGGTGGCGGTCCCGGTGCGCGATACCGCCGGCCGGGTCCGGTACGCCCTGTCGGCGGTGAGCCACACCAGCCGGTACACGGCGCGGGCCCTGGCGGAGGCGATGCTGCCGCGGCTGCGGGCGGAGGCGGCGCGGCTGGAGGGCCTGTCCGAGCCCGAGCCGGAACCGGAAGCGGGGCCAGGGCCGGGAGTGCCGGTGGCCGTCGAGGAGGAGCCGGGTCCCGGCTTCCTCCAGTCCCTGGCCCGCGGACTGGCCGTGCTGCGCGCCCTCGGCGCGGCCCGCGGCGAAGGGCTGCCGCTCACCGCGCTCGCCGCAGCCACGGGGCTGCCGAGGGCCACCGCGCGGCGCTGCCTGCACACGCTGGAGCAGGCGGGGTACGCGGCCCACGACGGACGCCTCTTCCGCCCGCTCCCCCGCGTCCTGGAACTCGGCCACGCCGCCCTCTCCCGGCTCACCTTCGCCGAACTGGCCGAACCGCACCTGCGCGAGCTGGCCGACCGGGTGCACCAGTCGGCGTCCGTGACGGTGCTGGACGGCACGGACATCCGGTACGTCGCGCGGGCGGCCACGGTCCGCGTGATGAGCGTCCGCATCACGGTGGGCACCCGCTTTCCCGCGTACGCCACCGCGATGGGCCGGGTGCTGCTCGCCGGGCTCCCCCGGCAGGAGCGTGAGCGCCTCCTGAAGGCCGCGCCGCCCCGCGCCCTCACCCCGCGCACCCTGACGGACCCCGTCGAGCTGGCCCGCGTCCTCGACCGCGCCGCCGCCGACGGCCACGCCACCGCCGATCAGGAGCTGGAGGACGGCCTGCGCTCGGTGGCCCTACCGGTGCGGGACGCGGCGGGCCAGGTGGTCGCCGCCCTGAACATCGCCCAGCACGCGGGCACCGGCCCGCTCTCCCGGACCCGGGACGCCCTGCTCCCCGCGCTGCGCGCCACGGCGGCCGCGATCGAGACGGACCTGCACACGGCGGCCCGCTTCAACGAAGTACGGATGACGTAGACGGGGTGACGTGATGGCGGAGGTGCCCGGAGCCGGACTTGAACCGGCACGCCCCCGAGGGGCAGCGAGGTTTAAGCTCGCCGTGTCTGCATTCCACCATCCGGGCAGGCCATGGGCCCCGCAGCAAGGATTCGACCCTATCGGGAGACGTCCCCCGGACAGCGGATGGGGGACCCGATGTTGTCTTATTTTATTGACGCCTGAGGGAGCATCAGCCCCCGGTACGGACCATCGGTACTTGCCAAAGGCCTTATCCCCACCTCCGGCCGGCCTCATGGGTCTCTGCGCGGAATGACGGAATTTAGCCGTCCGGCCGTCCCCCCTCCTCCGGGGCACCCGTCATCCCCAGGTATGACAAGGCGCCCCGGGGTCCGACCGGAGAGGGCCCCCGGAACCCGATCAGCGGCTGACTCCAGGGCACTGATCAGGCGACACGATGGAGTAGTCCCCACTCGTCGTCCCGACAGGAGCACCGTCCCGTGACCACCACCCCTTACGCCACCCGCGCCACCGCCGTGGCCGCGCGCGCCACGGATCTCTCCAAGGTGTACGGACAGGGTGAGACCCAGGTGGTCGCCCTCGACCACGTCTCCGTCGAGTTCGGGCAGGGCGAGTTCACCGCGATCATGGGCCCCTCGGGCTCGGGCAAGTCGACCCTGATGCACTGCGTCGCGGGCCTGGACAGTTTCAGCTCCGGGTCGGTCCGGCTCGGCGAGACCGAGCTGTCCACGCTCAAGGACAAGCAGCTCACCAAGCTCCGCCGGGACAAGATCGGCTTCATCTTCCAGGCGTTCAACCTGCTGCCGACCCTGACGGCCCTGGAGAACATCACGCTCCCCATGGACATAGCGGGCCGCAAGCCGGACAAGCGGTGGCTGGAGCAGGTCATCGAGATGGTCGGCCTGTCGGGGCGGCTCAGCCACCGGCCCACGGAGCTGTCCGGCGGGCAGCAGCAGCGGGTCGCGGTGGCCCGCGCGCTCGCCTCCCAGCCGGAGATCATCTTCGGTGACGAGCCGACCGGAAACCTCGACTCGCGCTCGGGCGCCGAGGTGCTCGGGTTCCTGCGGAACTCCGTGCGGGACCTCGGGCAGACCGTCGTGATGGTCACGCACGACCCGGTCGCCGCGTCGTACGCGGATCGCGTGATCTTCCTCGCCGATGGGCGGATCGTGGACGAGATGCATCGGCCCACGGCGGACGGGGTGCTGGACCGGATGAAGCACTTTGATGCCAAGGGGCGGACCAGCTAGGGGTCCGATCGTCTCGTTCTTTGGCTGCGGGCCGCATGTGGCTGGTCGCGCAGTTCCCCGCGCCCCTTCGGGGCGCTCCCTCAGCCCCGCATTCCTCGGGGCGCCCCCACCCCTCACCTGGACTTCACACCCATGTTCCGTACCGCCCTGCGCAATGTGCTCGCGCATAAAGCCCGGTTGTTGATGACCGTGCTCGCCGTCATGCTCGGTGTCGCCTTCGTCTCCGGCACGCTGGTCTTCACCGACACCTTCGGCAACGCCTACAAGAACAAATCGGCGAAGAGCTTCGACCACGTCTCCGTCGCCGTCCAATCCGACGGCGGGTCCGGGGACGAGGAGAAGCACAAGCCCCGGCTCACCGACTCCTTCGTGAAGAAGGCCGGCACGCTGCCCGGCGCCGACTCCGCGATCGGTTCCGTCGCCGGGTTCACCGCGCTCGCCGACAAGGACGGCAAGCTGGTCGGCGGCGAGTGGGGCACCACCGGCGCCAACTACTACCCGGGCAAGGGCGGCAAGGACCCGCGCTACGACCTCGTCGACGGCACCGCCCCGAAGTCCGCCGGCGAGCTGGCCCTGGACTCCCGCACCGCCGGGCGCACCGGCTACAAGGTGGGCGACACCGTCCGCTACTCCACGGACGGCCCGGTGCGGACCGCGAAGGTCAGTGGCATCTTCGACACCGACGAGGGCAGCGTCGTCGCGGGCGGCAGCCTCGTGGTCTTCGACAACCAGACCGCGTTCAAGGCGCTCAACAAGAACCAGTACGACGAGATCGACGTGAAGGCGGCCGCGGGCACCTCCGAGGCGTCCCTGGAGAGCGCGATCGAGAAGATCGCGCCCAAGGACGCGTCGACGACGACGGGCGGCGAACTCAAGTCCCAGCAGGACAGCATGATCGAGGAGCAGACCAGCTCCATGAGCCAGGTCCTGCTCATCTTCGCGGGCATCGCGCTCTTCGTCGGCATCTTCATCATCGCCAACACCTTCACCATGCTGGTCGCCCAGCGCACCAAGGAGCTGGCACTCATGCGGGCCGTCGGCGCCTCGCGCCGCCAGGTGACGCGCTCCGTGCTGATCGAGGCCTTCATCGTCGGCATGATCGCCGCCGTGACGGGCTTCGCCCTCGGCATCGGCGTGGCCGTCGGCCTGGAGTCCATGATGAACTCCGCGGGCGCCTCGCTGCCCGACGGACCACTGGTCATCGCCCCGACCACCATCGTCGTGGCCCTGATCATCGGCGTGGTCGTGACGATGCTGGCCGCCTGGCTGCCGGGCCGCCGCGCCGCGAAGATCGCGCCGGTCGCCGCGATGAACAGCGTCCACGCGACGCCGACCATGCGCGGCCTGGTGGTCCGCAACACCATCGGTTCGGTCATCGTCGCCCTCGGCGCGGTGATGCTCTTCATGCAGGACAACTACGTGAAGTCGGGCGGCGCGGGCGTCATGCTCGTCGGCGTCATCGTCCTCACGCCCCTGCTGTCCCGCCCGTTCATCGCCGCCTCGGCGCCGCTCCTGAAGCCGTTCGGTGTCACCGGCAAGCTCTCCCGCCTCAACTCGGTGCGCAACCCGCGCCGTACGGCGTCCACCGCCGCGGCCCTGATGATCGGCCTGACCCTCATCACGGCGATGACGGTCGTCGCCACCTCCATGAGCAGCGCCATCAACAAGATGGCCGCCGGTTCCATGAAGGCCGACTTCAGCGTCTCCATGGCGAACTTCCAGCCGCTGACCCCCGAGGTCCGCGAGAAGCTGGACAAGATCCCGGACGCCGAGGCGACGAGCCCGCTGCGCCAGGCGTACGGCGAGGCCGGCGGCTCCTTCACCACCATCTCCGGTGTGGACCCGAAGACCTTCGGCAGCCTGGTCGGCATGGACTTCACCGGCGGCTCGATGGACGGCCTGAAGGCCGGTGGAGTGCTCATCGACGAGAAGCTGGCGAAGGACCGGGGCCTCAAGGCGGGCGGCACCCTCCCGCTGAAGTTCGAGGACGACGACAAGACGGTCAAGGTGAAGGTCGCCGGGATCTACGAGGGCAACGAGATGCTCAACGGCGTCTTCGCCCCCACCTCCGTCGTCGACCCGCACCTGACCAAGGTCGTCGACAAGCAGGTGCTCGTGAAGATGAAGGGCGGCGCCTCCGACAAGGCCGAGGACGCCATCGTCAAGGCCCTCGGCGAGAACCCCGCCATCACCGTCCAGGACAAGGACGCGATCAGCAACGCGGTGGCCGGCGCCATCAACATGATGCTGAACATGCTCTACGGCCTGCTGGCCATGGCCGTCCTGATCGCCGTGCTCGGCGTCATCAACACCCTGGCCATGTCGGTCTTCGAGCGCAAGCACGAGATCGGCATGCTGCGGGCGATCGGCCTGGACCGCGCGAAGGTCAAGCAGATGGTGCGCCTGGAGGCGGTCATCATCTCCCTGTTCGGCGCGGTGCTCGGCATCGGCCTCGGCCTCTTCATGGGCTGGGTCGCGGGCGGCACCATCGCCAACTCGGTCTCCACGTACGCCATGGAGGTCCCGGTCGGCCGGATCGTGATCTTCCTCGGGATCGCGGCCCTGGTCGGCGTCCTCGCGGCGGTGTGGCCGGCCCGCAGCGCGGCGAAGCTGAACCCGCTGATGGCCATCAAGAGCGAGTAGCCCGCGTACGTATGCGAAAAGGGGCCCCGGACGGATCACGTCCGGGGCCCCTCCCTCGTACGTACGCGGCTACGACGCGCGCCAGTCGCGCGCCCGCAGCGGCATCCCCGAGGCACCGCCCTCGGGGGTCCGCACCGCGAGGACCTGGTTGACGCCGATGCGGTTGCGCTCGAAGGAGAGCGCGGACGCCGCCATGTACAGGCGCCAGATGCGGGCGCGGCCGGGCGAGGTGAGGCGCTGGGCCCTCGGCCACTGCGCCTCCAGGTTGGCGACCCAGCGGCGCAGGGTGAGGGCGTAGTGCTCGCGGATGGCCTCCACGTCGCGCACCTCGAACCCGGCGCGCTCCAGCTGCCCGACGGTGGACCCCACCGGGGCCAGCTCGCCGCCGGGGAAGACGTAGGCGTCGATGAAGGCGTCGACCTCGTACGCCGACTCGTCGGCCTGCGGGCGGCGCGCGATCTGGTGGTTGAGCAGCCGTCCGCCCGGCTTCAGCAGGGCGTGCAGGTCCTGCGCGTACTCCAAGTAGCGCTCGGAGCCGACGTGTTCGGCCATGCCGATGGACGAGATGGCGTCGTAGGGCCCGTCGCGCACGTCGCGGTAGTCCTGGACGCGGATCTCGATCCGGTCCGTCAGGCCCTCCTCGGCGATGCGCTTCCTGGCGTAGGCGGCCTGCTCCTGGGAGAGCGTGACGCCGACGACGGTGGCGCCGTGCTCGCGGGCCGCGTGGATCGCCATGGAGCCCCAGCCGCAGCCGACGTCGAGCAGGCGCGTGCCGGGCTTCAGGGCGAGTTTGCGGGCGATGAGTTCCAGCTTGTCGCGCTGGGCGTCCTCCAGGGTGCCCTCGGGCGAGGCCCAGTAGGCGCAGGAGTAGACCATCGAGGGGCCGAGCACCAACTCGTAGAAGTCGTTGCCCACGTCGTAGTGGTGGCTGATGGCCTGCCGGTCGCTGCCCTTGGTGTGCAGATGGAGGCGGCCGCGGCCGCGCATCTCCTCCGGTGGCGGCGCGGGCGGCAGGAAGGGCGCGGAGAGCGCGAGCAGCGAGCGGGCGGCGGCGCGCACCTCGGGGTCGCGCAGGGCCTGGCGCAGGCTCCTGGCGTCCTCGCCCCGCTCCCAGACGAACTCCGCCATCCGGTCCAGCGTCTCGTAGAGGTCCCCGTCGACGTCCAGGTCACCGGCCACCCAGGCGCGGGCCAGGCCCAGTTCGCCCGGCTTCCACAGGAGGTGGCGCAGGGCGCGGCGGTTGCGTACGACGAGGGTGGGGGCGCCCGGGGGTCCGGCCTCCGAACCGTCCCAGGCCCGGATCCGTACCGGTAGCTCGGCTCCCATGAGCTGCTCGGCAAGGTTCTTCAGCCGCAGCGCGGCTCTCTGCATGGCGCACACCTCCGTGAGGTCGACCCCGGAACGGTCCGAATCGTCCGAACGGTCCGACACCACGTAAACACCGAAGACCCCGTGGCGCAGTCCCGTCCGCGCGTCATGGAACGGCAAAACAGATGCCGAGCACACCTACTTGGCGGCGGGGTACGCCGAAGGGGGCCGCCCGCACCACGGATGGCGGGCGGCCCCCTTCGGGGTGGATCAGTGACGCGAGGTCAGGAGGCCTTGGCCTTCTCCTCGGCCTTGACCGCCGGGGCGGGCTCGGCGGCGACCTGCGGCTTCGGGGCCGGCTTGGCGGCCTCGTAGAACTCCTCGCGAGGCGCTTCCAGAGCACCGAGGGAGACGACCTCGCGCTTGAGGAACATGCCGAGCGTCCAGTCCGCGAAGACGCGGATCTTGCGGTTGAACGTCGGCATCGCCATGCCGTGGTACGCGCGGTGCATGTACCAGGCGAGACGGCCCTTGAGCTTGATCTTCATCTTGCCCATGACGATCATCGCGACGCCCTTGTGCAGGCCGAGACCGGCGACCGCACCCTTGTTGGCGTGGCTGTACTCCTTCTGCGGGAAGCCCCGCATGCCGGAGATCACGTTGTCGCCGAGGACCTTCGCCTGACGCAGCGCGTGCTGGGCGTTGGGCGGGCACCAGGCGTTCTCGTTGCCCGCCTTGCGGCCGACCATGTCCGGCACCTGGGCGTTGTCGCCCGCGGCCCAGATGTAGTCCGTGCCCTGCACCTGGAGCGTCGTCTGGGTGTCCACGTGGCCGCGCGGGCCGAGCGGCAGACCGAAGCGGGAGAGCGCCGGGTTCGGCTTGACGCCCGCGGTCCACACGATGGTGTTGGAGTCGACCTCGAGGCCGTTGTTCAGGACGACGTGGCCGTCGACGCAGGAGTCCATGCCGGTCTTGAGGTAGACCTCGACACCGCGGCCCTCCAGGTGCTCCTTGCCGTACTGGCCGAGCTTCGGGCCGACCTCGGGGAGGATCTTGTCCGCGACGTCGACGAGCACGAAGCGCATGTCCTCGCGCTTCACGTTCTTGTAGTACTTGGCCGCGTCGCGGGCCATGTCCTCGACCTCGCCGATGGTCTCCGCGCCCGCGAAGCCACCGCCGACGAAGACGAAGGTCAGCGCCTTGCGGCGGACGTCCTCGTCGGTCGTGGAGTCAGCCTTGTCCAGCTGCTCCAGGACGTGGTTGCGCAGGCCGATGGCCTCCTCGATGCCCTTCATGCCGATGCCCTGCTCGGCGAGGCCGGGGATCGGGAAGGTGCGGGAGACCGCGCCCATCGCGATGACGAGGTAGTCGAAGGGCAGCTCGTACGCCTCGCCCACGAGGGGGGCGATGGTGGCTACCTTCCGGTCCTGGTCGATGGTGGTGACCCGGCCGGTGAGTACCTCGGCCTTGGGCAGCACGCGTCGCAGTGGGACGACGACGTGCCGCGGCGAGATGCTGCCGGCGGCGGCTTCGGGGAGGAAGGGCTGGTAGGTCATGTACGACCGGGGGTCGACGACCGTGACGGTCGCCTCTCCGAAGCGCATCTTCTTGAGAATGCGCCGAGCTGCGTACAGGCCTACGTACCCACCGCCTACTACGAGGATCCTGGGACGCTCCGTGGTGCTCATGCCATCGAGTATCCACCTGCCGGGCGGGGGTCGCTCGTGCGCCCCTTCACAAGCATGGAGAGGGCCTCTGCTACACTTCGCCGCCCACGTGACCGAGGTCATGGTGTTCCGAGGGAACCACGGTGTGACGCGAGTCGTTGTCCACCCCTTGTGAGCTGCCGCTCTGGCCCCGCCCCCGGGGTGGACCACCGCCCCGCCCCGCCCCTCGGCCGCACTCCCGCAACGCCCCGGCCACGCGCCGGGAAGCCCGCGGACGACCTTTTCGGGGACTCGGCCGCCCCCAACCTCGCCGATGAGGGCCGAATTCCTTGTGAAGAACTTCACGAACTTTCCCGACGGCCTGTCGCCGACGCGTCGTCGAAGGGCTCCGGAGTCAGCCGTTCCGGGTGCGTAGCCCGCTCAGGAGCCGGTCCAGCGCCCGCTCCGCCCCGCCCGGTGCGGCCGGATCCTCGGACCGGGCCAGCCACAGCGCCGCCTCGTTCATCGCCCCCGACAGCAGCCGCGCCAGCGGTTCGACCGGCTGGTCCTCGATGACCCCGGCCCGCACGAGCGTGTCGAGCGCCTCGGTGAGATGCCGGGCGGAGGAGTCCTCGTCCATGGCCCGCCACTCGTCCCACCCGAGCACGGCCGGGGCGTCCATCAGCACGACGCGGCGCACCACCGGGTCGCGCCCGGCTGCGAGGAAGGCCCGGCAGCCGGCCCGCAGCTGCTCCCAGGGGTCCTCATGCCGCCCGGCGGCGTCCGCCACCCGCTCGCCCAGCTCCCGCTGCACCTCGGCGACCACGGCCCTGAAGAGCCCCGCCTTGCTCTCGAAGTGGTGGTAGGCCGCCCCCTTGGTGACCCCCGCCGCCTGCGCCACCTCTGCGAGAACTACATCGTGGTAGCCGTGGGCGGCGAACCTCCGACGCCCCTCGGCCAGCAGCGCCCGCCGTGTCGCCGCCCGCTGCTCGGCCCGCGTGCCAGCCATCCCCGATCCGCCCTCCCTCTCACATACTCCGGGTATGTTAACGTCCCCTCCTCGCATACCCGGGGTATGCGAAATGCCCGCACAGGCAGAGGGAGACAGCCATGACGGTCAAGCTCGGCAGCTTCTACCCGGTGATCGCCACCGGCGATGTCGCCGCGGCACGCGACTTCTACACCCGCTACTTCGGCTTCGAGGTGACCTTCGAGGCCGACTGGTACGTGAGCCTCCACCGCCCCGACGCCCCGCAGTACGAACTGGCCCTGCTCGACCACACCCACCCGACGCTCCCCGAGGGCCACCGCACCCCGCTCAGGGGCGGCCTCCTGCTCAACTTCGAGGTCGACGACGCGGACGCCGAACACCACAGACTGGTCGCCGAGGCGGGCCTGCCCGAGCTACTCCCCTTGCGCACGGAGGAGTTCGGGCAACGCCACTTCATCGTCGCGGCGCCGGACGGCGTCATGATCGACGTCATCACGGTCGTACCGGCGATCGGGGAGTACGCGGGGCAGTACGTCCAGTAGACGCCGCTCAGTCCAGCAGCCGCTCGTCGTCGATCTCCTGCGCCACCTGATACGCGATGCCGTCAAGGATGTCGTGCTCGCTCACGACCACCTCCTGCGCGCCGGTTCTGTCCATGATCGCGAGCAGTACCAGGGCGCCCGCCGCGATCACGTCGACGCGGCCCGGGTGCATCGCCGGGATCGCGGCGCGTTCGGCGTGCGTCGCGGTCATCAGGCGTTCGGTGATGGCGGCGACCTGGTCGTATGCGAGGCGGGAGTGGTGGATCGCGGCGCTGTCGTAGGTCTCCAGGCCGAGTGCGATCGCGGCTAGCGTGGTGACCGAGCCCGCCAGGCCCACCAGGGTGCGGGCCTCCTTCAGGGGGACCGTGCTCTCGGCGAGGTCGAGCGCCGCCTCGATGTCCGCGCGGACCGCGGCGAACTGCTCGCGCGTCGGAGGGTCCGCGACGACCCCGTCGCGGATGAGGTGACGCTCGGTCATACGGACGCAGCCGACGTCCACCGAGCGGGCCGCCCGTACCTTCTCCGCGCCGACCACGAACTCCGTGGAGCCGCCGCCGATGTCCACCACGAGGTACGGCTTGGCGAGGTCGTCGCGGCCCGTCAGTTCCATGGTCGCGCCGGTGAAGGAGAACTGCGCCTCCTGCGCGCCGGTGATGACCTCCGGCTCGACGCCGAGGATGTCCAGGACGCCCCGCACGAACTCGTCGCGGTTGTCCGCGTCACGGGACGCGGAGGTGGCGACGAAGCGGACCCGCTCGGCGCCGTGCGCCTTGATCGCCTCGGCGTACTCGCGGCAGGCCGCGAAGGTGCGTTCGAGGGCCTCGGGGGCGAGACGGCCGGTCCGGTCCACGCCCTGGCCGAGGCGGACGATCGTCATCCGCCGGTCCAGGTCGTCGAGCGCGCCCGTGACCGGGTCGACGTCCGCCACCAGGAGTCGGATGGAGTTCGTGCCGCAGTCGACGGCGGCGACGCGGGTCACGCGTCGCCCTCGGGCGCGCACGGGGTGACGCAGGGGCCCTTGGCCCACCACTCGGGGAGCATCGCGAGCGCCTCGTCGCCGAGCGGGTTCACGCCGGGGCCCGCCGCCAGGGAGTGGCCGACCAGGACGTGCAGGCACTTCACGCGGTCCGGCATCCCGCCCGCGCTCGGGAAGCCCTCAAGGACCTCGATGGCGTCGCGGCGCGCGAGGTAGTCCTCGTGGGCCGCGCGGTAGGCGGCGGCCAGCTCGGGGTCGGTCGCCAGCCGCTCCGACATCTCCTTCATGACGCCGTTGGCCTCAAGGGTGCCGATCGCGGACGCGGCCCGCGGGCACGTCAGGTAGTACGTGGTCGGGAACGGCGTCCCGTCCGGGAGGCGCGGCGCCGTCTCGACGACGTCCGGCTGTCCGCAGGGGCAGCGGTGCGCGATGGCCCGCAGTCCGCGCGGCGGACGGCCGAGCTGCTGCTTGAAGGCCTCGACGTCGGCGTCGGTGGGCTCGGTGCGCGGGGTGGTCGGCGGGGGCGTTTCCATGCCTGTCTTTCCATCAGTGGCCGATCGGCGGGGGGGGTGATCGGCGGTCAGTTCGGGTCGGTTCGGATCGGTTCGGGTCAGGTCGGCTCGGGTCCGGTCAGGTCGGATCGGGTCCGGTCAGTCGTCCGGGCGGTCGGCCTTGTCGACGCCGTCCCAGACGTTCGAGTACCAGGGGCGCGAGGCCGCCCCCTGATCCGCGCGCCGGCTCTTGGCCGCCGCGGGGTCGATCACGGTGAAGCCGGTCTCGCCCGGCATCACGTAGTGCAGCCGGTCCCGGATGCGCTGCTCCGCGTACGCGTCGTCCTGCCAGCGGGCCTTCTCGTCGCGGAGCTTCTCGACGTCCGCCCGCTGCTCGGCCTTCTGCCGGCGCAGGTCGTCGATCTCGGTGCGCTGGGAGACGTACTGCCTCATCGGGTAGGCGAGCGCGACGACCAGGGAGCAGATGACGAGCGCGAGCAGGGCCGCGCGGCCGGTGAGCCGGGAGCGGCGTGCCTGGCGCTTGGTCTGGGAGCGGTAGACGCGCTCGGCGGTCTGTGAGCCGAGCAGCCGCAGACGGGTAGCCGTGGAGAACCGGTCCTTGGTCCCGGCCTTGGCCATGGTTCCGCCTCCCCAGAGCAGCGCGGCGCGTAAACGTACGTACGTCCCCGCACACGGTACGGGACCGGGTGCGGGGACGTAGGTAACTACGTGGCTGCGCGAGCGTGCTCAACGCGTGGCGTGCTCAGCGCGTGGCGCGGTGCAGCCCGTGGCGCGGCTCAGCCCTTGAAGCGCGGGAAGGCGCTGCGGCCGGCGTAGACCGCGGCGTCGTCGAGGATCTCCTCGATGCGCAGGAGCTGGTTGTACTTGGCGACGCGCTCGGAGCGGGCCGGGGCACCGGTCTTGATCTGGCCGCAGTTGGTGGCGACGGCCAGGTCGGCGATGGTGACGTCCTCGGTCTCGCCGGAGCGGTGGGACATCATGCACTTGAAGCCGTTGCGCTGGGCCATCTCGACGGCGTCCAGGGTCTCGGTCAGCGAACCGATCTGGTTGACCTTGACGAGCAGGGCGTTGGCCGAGTTCTCCTCGATGCCGCGGGCCAGGCGCTCCGGGTTGGTGACGAACAGGTCGTCACCGACCAGCTGCACCTTGTCGCCGAGCTTCTCGGTGATGGTGTTCCAGCCGGCCCAGTCGTCCTCGAACAGCGGGTCCTCGATGGAGACGAGCGGGTACGAGGAGACCAGCTCCGCGTAGTACTCGGTCATCTCGGCGGCCGTGCGGGACTTGCCCTCGAACTGGTAGGTGCCGTCCTTGTAGAACTCGGACGCGGCGACGTCGAGGGCGAGCGCGATCTGCTCGCCGGGGACGTAACCGGCCTCCTTGATGGCCTCGAGGATGAGGTCCAGGGCGGCGCGGTTGGAGTCGAGGTTCGGGGCGAAGCCGCCCTCGTCGCCGAGGCCGGTGGCCAGGCCCTTGCTCTTCAGGACCTTCTTCAGCGTGTGGTAGACCTCGGTGCCCCAGCGCAGCGCCTCGGAGAACGACTCGGCGCCGATCGGCGCGATCATGAACTCCTGGATGTCGACGTTGGAGTCCGCGTGCGACCCGCCGTTGAGGATGTTCATCATCGGGACGGGCAGCAGGTGCGCGTTCGGGCCGCCGAGGTAGCGGAAGAGCGGCAGGTCGCTGGCCTCGGAGGCGGCGTGCGCGACGGCGAGGGAGACGCCGAGGATGGCGTTGGCGCCGAGCGAGGCCTTGTTGTCCGTGGCGTCCAGGTCGAACATCGCCTGGTCGATGAGGCGCTGCTCGGTGGCGTCGTAGCCGACCAGCTCCGGGCCGATCTGCTCGATGACGGCGAGGACGGCCTTCTCGACACCCTTGCCCTGGTAACGGTTGGGGTCACCGTCGCGGAGTTCGATGGCCTCGAAGGCACCGGTGGAGGCACCGGACGGAACGGCGGCACGACCGGTGCTGCCGTCGTCGAGGCCGACCTCGACCTCGACCGTGGGGTTGCCTCGGGAGTCCAGGATTTCCCGGGCTACGACGACGTCGATGGACGGCACGAGCATCTCCTTCTGGGAGTGTGACGCGTAAACACGATTACGCGGGGCCGCTTCGGCCCTGCGTCTCCCGAGCCTAACCGGCCCGGAGGCTTCGGCCAGCCGACCGCCCGTCCCGTGGGACGGACAACGGCCCAAATACTGGGGAAACGGGACGGAAGCCCGTGTTTCTACTCACCGGTAGCGAGGTCTGTTCGCAGTCGGCGGAGCGTTGGCGGACATGGCCCCGCCCCGGTGCGTACGGGGGATACGCGCACCGGGGCGGGGAGCCCGTGGGGACGGGGAAGCGGCCGTGCGTCCGCCGAGGCACGGCCGCGGACGGGTCAGCTCAGGTGGAGCTGCTGGCCCGGGAAGATGAAGTCGGCGTCGTCGATGATGTCGCCGTTGAGCTTGTAGACCTTCTGCCAGCCGCCCTTGACGTCGTGCGCCTCGGCGATCTTGGACAGCGTGTCGCCGGTCTTGACCTTGTACTCGCCGTCACCCTTCTCGACCTTCTTGCCGGTCGGGGTCTCGACGGTCTTCTTCGACTCGGTCTGCGGCGCGGGCTGCGGCTTCGGGGCGGCCTGCTTCGGCGCGGCCTGCTGCTGCGGGGCGGCCTGCTGCTGCGTCTGCTGCGGCTGCGGCTTGCTCTGCTGCTGCGGGGCCTGCTCCTGCGAGCCGCCGCCGCTGCTGGGCGAGGCGCCCGAGAGGCCGACGCCGCAGGACGGCCAGGCACCCTTGCCCTGTCCGGCGAGGACCTTCTCGGCGATCTCGATCTGCTGGGCCTTGGAGGCCTTGTCGGCGGTGGGCGCGTACTTCGTACCGCCGTAGGCGGCCCAGGTGGACGGCGAGAACTGGAGACCGCCCTGGTAGCCGTTGCCGGTGTTGATCGACCAGTTGCCGCCGGACTCGCACTGGGCGACGGCGTCCCACTCCTGGGGGGTGGCGGCGGAGGCGGAGCCCGCGGCCATCAGCGGGGCGGCCACGGCGGCACCGGTGACACCGGCGAGCGTGACGACACGGGTGGCCTTGGACGGACGGCGGTGCTTGCCCTTGCTGGAAAACAGCATGAGTTGATCCCCTCACCGACGCCTGCGAGGTGAGCTGTCGGGTTCGGGCCAGTGAAGTTGCCCGGTCGCACTCTCCCGAGTGCGACTTCACCCCTAGCCGGTCCCGTACGTCCCGCTCCCTCTCGGAAGCCGACGTGCGGACCCGGCGCTTACCTTGGGTCCCCCGCTCCTGCCTACGGCGCTATAAGCGACGACTGTTCCCGTCCGGCCGTTGGCAGGATTCGGCGTACCGACCGGCGGGGCCCACCAATGGCGAGCGGTGACGACCGTAGTCACGCGATCGCCGGAATTTCAAAGACGATCAGGGCTTCTGAGACCCATCTCTCACTCGCACCAATGCGGACATTCAGCGCGAAGTACCCCCTGGACGGTTCGTCAACTACCCCTACTTTTCGCCCAAATCGAGGCTCTGACCGGGGAGGATGAGGTCCGGGTCGTCGCCGACGGTCTTCTTGTTCTCGGCATAGAGGCCGTGCCAACCGCCCTTGACGTCCAGGTCGTCGGCGATGGCCGAGAGGTTGTCCCCGGAGCGGACCGTGTACGTCCCGTCGGCGACCTTCTCCGTACGTTCGGCGCCGCGCGAGGCGTGCCGTCCCGGACGGTCGCCGCCGCTGCCGCTCTCGCTGCCCGCGGCGGGGCCCTCGGTCGCGCGGTCGCCACGGTGGCGCCCGGGGGCGGAGTCGCCGGAAGGGGCGGCCGGGTCACCGGAGTCGGAGCCCGAGTCGTCCGAGGCGCCCGAGCCGTCGGAGGAAGTGCCGTCCTTGCGGCCGGACTTGCCGGAGTCGTCCGCCTTGCCCTTGCCGTCCTTGTCGTCCTTCTCGCCCGACTCGTCGTGATTCTTGTCTCGTGAGGCGCCGTCGGAGCCGGGGGTGGCGCTCGCGTCGTCGGCGGAGCCCGGGGTGTCTGACGTGTCGTCGGACGGCTCGCCGGAGTCGGAGGACTTGTCGTCGTCCGCCGAGCCGCCCTCCTCGCCCTTCCTCTTGTCCGCCTTCTTGTCCGTCCCCCTGTCCGGGGACTTTCCGGAATCGGTCGAGTCGGTGGACTCCGGCGGGACCGGGTCGCCCGGGTCCACGTCGGCCTCGGCGCCGCCGTCGGTGAGTCCGGCGATCGGGGCGCAACTCGGCCAGGCCTTGGGGCCTTGGGCGTCGAGGACCTTCTCGGCCACGGCGATCTGCTGGGACTTGGAGGCCTGGTCCGCGCTCGGCGCGTAGTCGAGGCCGCCGTACTGCTCCCACGTCTCCTGGGAGAGCTGGAGTCCTCCGTAGTAACCGTTCCCCGGGTTGGCGCTCCACGCGCCGCCGCTCTCGCACTGGGCGAGCTTGTCCCACGTCACCGTCTCGGCGGCGCTCGCGCCGGTGGCTCCGAGGAGTGGGATGGCGATGGCGGATCCGGTGACTCCCGCCGCGACGATCAGGGCCGGGGCCTGGCGGGGGCGTCGGTGACGACCATTGCCGGAGAGCATGCGGTTGCCTTTCACGAGACTATTGCGGCGACTTGGGCACCGGGTGCCCGAGTCGACGTGAAGGTAGCCGCAGTCGAACGCTTGTCACAAGTCGATGCAGCGGAGATCACGTGCACATCACATTTATGACGGCCCGTCAGCTATGGCTCGCTCGGCGGTCGGTTCTGTGCGGTTGTGAACTCCACCGGCAGGGTGCGCAGTCCGCGCATGATCAGCCCGCCGCGCCACCGCAAATCGGCGGGATCCGAGGCGAGTCGCAGATCGGGAAGGCGCCGTAGGAGGGTGGCGAGGGCGGCCTGGGCCTCCAGGCGGGCGAGCGGGGCGCCGAGGCAGTAGTGGATGCCGTGCCCGTATCCGAGGTGCTGGTTGTCGGTGCGGGAGAGGTCCAGGGTGTCGGGCCGCTCGAAGCGTTCGGGGTCGCGGTCGGCGGCGGCGAGCACGACGAGTACGGGGTCGCCGGCCGCGATGCGCTGCCCGCCGACGGTCAGCGCCTCGGTGGCGAACCGCCAGGTGGCCAGCTCCACGGGCCCGTCGAAGCGGAGCAGTTCCTCCACGCCCGTCTCCAGCAGGCCCGTGTCGCCGTCCGCCAGCGCATTTTGCAGACGCGCGCGTTGCTCGGGGTGGGTGAGCAGGGCGTACATGCCGTTGCCGATGAGGTTGACGGTGGTCTCGAAGCCGGCGAAGAGAAGGATGAAGGCCATGGCGGCGGCCTCGTTCTCCGTGAGGTGCTCGCCGCGGTCGGAGGCGCGGATGAGACCGGAGATGAGGTCGTCGCCGGGGTCCAGGCGCTTGCGGTGGATCAGATCGGCCAGATAGCCGCGCATCTTCTTCACCGACCGCGCGACGCCGCCCCGGGGCCCGCCCCCGTGGCGGATCATCATGCCCGCCCAGTCGCGGAAGTCGTCCTGGTCCTCGCGGGGGACGCCGAGCAGGTCGCAGATGGCGTAGATGGGGAGCGGGAAGGCGAACTCGTGGATGAGGTCGGCCTCGCCCCGCCCGGCGAAGTCGTCGATCAGGCCGTCCGTCAGCTCCTGTACGCGCGGCGCGAACTCGGCGACGCGGCGCGGGGTGAACGCCTTCGACACGAGGCGGCGCAGGCGGGTGTGGTCCGGCGGGTCGATGTTGAGCAGATGCGTCATCAGCTCGGCCTTGCGCTCGCCGGGGATGCCGGTCTTGCCCTTGGCGTGCGCGGACTCGTCGTGGTGCGCGGGGTTCTTGCTGAGCCGCTGGTCGGCGAGGGCCTGGCGGGCGTCCGTGTACCGGGTGACCAGCCAGGCCTCGATGCCGCTGGGCAGCGTGGTCCTGTGCACCGGGGAGTTCTCCCGCAGCCAGGCGTAGGCGGGGTAGGGGTCGGTGGCGAACTCCCAGGTGAAGAGTTCTGGCCCCTGGGCCTTGGGCGGGGTCTGCCGCTCTGGCGCCTGGGCCTTGGGCGGGGTCTGCCGCTCTGGCCCCTGGGCCTTGGGCGGGGTCTGCTGGGGGCACCCGGCGGGGGGCTGGGCGGGCTGCTGGTCGGGCATGGGACGACGGTACTGGCC
>NZ_JODF01000063.1:0-36319 GCF_000717945.1 Streptomyces sp. NRRL S-920 | reverse complement strand
GCGGGCGCTGGCGGAGTTCAACGTGGAGGGCATGGCCACCGCCATCCCCTTCCACCGTGCCGTCGTCAAGGACCCGGCGTTCGCACCCGAACTGACCGGTTCCAGCGAGCCCTTCACGGTCCACACCCGCTGGATCGAGACCGAGTTCGTCAACGACATCCCGGCCTTCACCGCACCCGCCACCGACACCGACACGGAGGCTGTGGACGCGGCCCGCAGGACCGTGGTCGTCGAGGTCGCGGGCAAGCGCCTGGAGGTCTCCCTCCCCGAGTCCCTGGGGGCCGCGGTCGGCGGCGCCACCTCCGGTGTCGGCAGGAAGGCCCCGCGGCGCAAGAGCGGCGCCAAGGCGTCGGCGGCGGCCTCCGGTGAGTCGCTGACCTCCCCGATGCAGGGAACCATCGTGAAGCTCGCCGTCGAGGACGGCAGCCACGTGGAGGAGGGCGACCTCGTCGTGGTCCTGGAGGCGATGAAGATGGAACAGCCGCTCACCGCCCACCGCGCCGGGACCGTCAAGGACCTGTCGGCCGTAGTGGGCGCGACGGTCTCGGCCGGTGCGGTCATCTGCGAGATCAAGGACTGACCCGCTGCCGCGGCACGTGTGACAAAGCCGGCCCCCACCCGATCGGGTGGGGGCCGGCTCCGTCGCATACGTGGCACCCGGCCGGGTGCCATCGGGGCCTCAGCCCTGTTCGCGGTTCATGGTCCGCATGCCCCAGGCGCCGAAGATGACCACCAGGGAGAGGGCGGCCAGGGCACCGGTCAGGGTGGTCGAGGAGGCGTACTCCCCGGCGGTGATCGCACGCAGCGCGTCGACCACGTGGGACAGCGGATTGACCCGTGACAGGTCGTACAGCCAGTCCGGCGCCGCACTCATCGGGAGCAGCACGCCGGAGAGCAGCATGAGCGGCACCAGCACCATGCTGAGCAGCGGGGCGAAGCGGTTCTCCTGCTTGAGGATCAGGGCCAGCGCGTACGAGGCCGAGCTGATCCCGGCGGCGAGCACGGAGGACAGTGCCAGCAGCAGCACGACCGCGGGGAGCGGGGCGCGGAAACCGAAGGCCGTGGCCGCGGCGAGCAGCATGACGCCCTGGATGCCCAGTTGGGCCAGGTCGCTCAGGACGCGGCCGGAGAGCAGCGCGGCGCGGCTGACGGGGGCGACGCGCAGCCGCTCCATGACCCCGGAGCGCAGCTCGGGAGTGAGGGAGAACCCGGCGTAGGCGGCACCGAACAGGGTGAGCTGCATCAGCATGCCGGGCACGAACCACTGCCAGGCGTCCACGTCGCCGGGCAGGGTGTTCTTCAGCAGGGGGCCGAAGAGCACGAGGTAGACCAGCGGGCCGGATATCCCGACGATGAGCTGGAGCGGGCTGCGGGCCCAGGGGCGGGTGGAGCGGATGAAGATGAGGCGCGTCTGCTTCAGGTAGTGCACCGTCACTCTCCCTGTTCGTCGGTGGACTCGGCGTCCGTGTCGCGCAGACTGCGGCCCGTGAGGGTGAGGAACACGTCGTCCAGGGTCGGGCGGTGGGTCTGTACGGACATGACGGAGATCTGGTTCCGGTCGAGTTCCCGCAGGAGGCCGGGGAGGACCGAGCCGCCGAGCGGCACCCGGAACCGTACGGTCGAGCCGTCGACGGTGATCTCGCGGGCGCCCGGGAGGCGTTCCGCGGTCGTGGCCGTGCTCGACGGGTCCGAGGTCTCCAGGACGAGCAGATCACCGGAGACCTCGCTCTTGAGGCCATCGGGGGTGCCCTCGGTGATGATCCGCCCGCCGTCGATCACCAGGATGCGTTCGCAGAGGGCGTCCACCTCGTCGAGGTAGTGCGTGGTGAGGAACACCGTGGTGGAGTGCAGATCGCGCAGCGACCTGATGTGGTCCCACAGGTTGCTGCGGCTCTGCGGGTCGAGGGCGGTGGACGGCTCGTCCAGGAAGACCAGTTGGGGCCGGTGCAGTACGCCCATCACGATGTCGAGGCGCCGCCGCTGGCCCCCGGAGAGGGTGGAGACGGTCCGGGTCTCCATGCCCGTGAGGTCGTACTGGTCGAGGAGTTCCTCGACCCGCAGGCGGGCCTGCTTGCGGTCGATGCCGTACAGCTGGGCCTGGGTCATCAGCTCCTCGCCGACGCGCTGGTCGCCTCCGGCGCCGTTGCCCTGCCCCACGTATCCGATGCGGCGGCGCACTCCGGCGGGGTCGTCGAGCAGATCGCAGCCGGCGACCATCGCCACGCCCGAGGTGGGGCGCAGCAGCGTGGAGAGCATCCGCAGTGTGGTGGACTTTCCGGCGCCATTGGGGCCGAGGAATCCGACCAGTTCGCCTTCTGCGACGTCGATGTCCACGCCCCGGACGGCCTGTACGGTGTTTTTTCGGCTGCGGAACGTTTTGGCAAGGTCTCGTACCTTGATCATCGGCGGTGCCTCATCCGGTCTCGCATGATGCGCTGAGCGCAGGGAGAAAAGAATGTATTGCGCGCGGAATTCGGCGGACAACCCCTAGTCTCCCCTGCGGGACTCAACTGGGGTCAGGGGGTGGGGTGCAGGGGAGTCCAGGTCGGGGCCCCGGTCGGCCGGTAGTGGCCGAAAACGGTCCTGAGCTGCCAGTATCTCCACCCGGACCTCAACCATAGGGTCCAGGTTGCCGGTTTCACTCCGACGTAATGTCGCGCTAATCGATGTATGCGACAAGTAAGTATCGATTCGAAAGGGGAAGGTCATTGGTGCCACATGTGTGTGCCGATCTGGATTTGATATGTGTCCGGCATGCCTCGATCGCCGGCAAGTTCAGGCTGGCCGCCTTTCCGCACGGTGTCGAATCGACGTCCTCGTTCCTCTGTCTGGCGGAACTCCTGCTGCCGTCCGTCGAGATGCTGGTGTTCCAGCACTCCTACGCCTTCGACAGCAGTGCGCCCCCGCGGATCGGGGATCTCTCGCACCTGGCCGGCGACGCCTTCGAGACCCTCGCGGAGTGGACGGACCGGCCGCTGGCGCTCTTCGGGCACGGCCGGGGCGCCGATCTGGCGTACCGGGTGGCGCGCAGGCTGGAGCGGGAGGCGGGGATCGTCCCCGCGACCCTGTTCGTCTCGGGCGCCGTGGGCTCCGCGCGAGGCGAAGTCGGTGACGGCGGGCCGAAGTTACGGTGCCCGGTCGTGGCACTCACCGGCGAGAGGGACCGAAGGGCGCCGGTGTCGGCGGTGCGGAACTGGCGGCACCGCACCAGCGGAACCTTCGACCTGGAGGTATTCCCGGGGGCCCGGGGCTATCTCGACATCAGCCGTCGGCAGGTCGCCAACCTCGTCCACGATCAGCTCCTCGTCGCGGAGAACAAGGGAGCCTAGGGGGAGGTTAAGGGTTCCCGAGTGGGGGCATACTGCCTAACTTCCTTGGTGGGGCCCGTGTTACGCATCAGTAGCGGCACGGTTCCCTCACCGTCCCGGACGATGGACCGCCCTTGTGGACGGTCGCCTTCCCGGTCCGCGGCTCTGCGCACCGGTCATGTCCGAGCCCGAGGAAGGAACCTCCCGACAGTGACCTCGAAGATATTTGCCCACGACTCGGTTCAAACCCTCTCCGCAACGGAGGAGGGAGCCCTGCGCATCGCCGACGCGCTCCGCGACCGCGGTGTCGGCCCGGGCCAGCGCGTCCTGCTCAAGGCAGGCAACTCGGCGGGCTGGGTCGGGACGCTGCTGGGGCTCATGCACCTCGGCGCCTCCATCGTCCTCGTCGACCAGCAGGAGCACGCGGAGGAGACCCGGCGCATCATCCGGCGCACCGGCGCCAAGGTCCTCCTCGTCGACGACGACGCGCCGATCGACAGCGATCTGGACGCCATCCACCTCTACGAGATCCTGGTGGCCGCGGCGGGCCGCGAACTCACCGAGCAGCGGCTGTCGTTCGACGAGTGGGGCGAGCGGCCCGACGGCCTGATCATGTGGACCTCGGGCTCGACCGGTTCCCCCAAGGGCGTCGTCAAGTCGGGCGCCAAGTTCCTCACGAACCTGCGGCGCAACGCCGACCAGGTCGGGCATGTCGCGGACGACGTGCTGATGCCGCTGCTGCCCTTCTCCCACCAGTACGGGCTCTCCATGGTGCTGATCGCCTGGATCACCGGATCCTCGCTGGTGATCGCGCCGTACAAGCGGCTGGACCGGGCCCTGCGGATGGCGGGCGAGACCGGGGTCACGGTGATCGACGCGACGCCCTCCAGCTACCGCAGCATGCTCAACCTGATGGGCCGCAAGCCCGCGCTGCGCGCCGACGTCGAGCAGGTGCGCATGTTCTGTGTCGGCGCCGCGCCCCTGGACGGGCCGCTCGTCGACCGGTACGTCGCGGAGTTCGGCCGCCCTCTGCTGGACAGCTACGGCAGCACCGAGCTGGGCAACATCTCCTTCGCCACCATCGAGAACCCGGTCGCCTGCGGCCGGACGATGGAGGGCATCCGCCTGCGGGTGGTCGACGAGGACGGCCACGAGGTGGCGCCCGGTGTGGCGGGCGAGATCGAGGTGGACACCCCGGACGGCATGGAGGGCCACCTCGACGAGGACGGAGCCCTGATCCCCGCGCCCGCCGGCTGGCAGCGCACCGGCGACCTCGGCCAGCTGGACGAGCACGGCAACGTGTACCCGCTCGGCCGCAAGTTCGCCGTGCACCGGATGGGCTACACGCTCTATCCGGAGCTGATCGAACGCAAGGTGGCCGCTCTGGACTGCTCCGCCCGGATCGTCCCGCTGCCCGACGAGCGGCGCGGGTCGCGACTGGTGTTCTTCGTCGAGGACGAGCAGGGGCAGACGGCCGCGTACTGGCGCGACCGGCTCTGTGACATGCTTGCCCCCTTTGAGCACCCCGACCGGGTCGTCGTCCTGGACCGGTTCCCGCTCAACCGCAACGGCAAGCCGGACAAGCGGCAGTTGGAGCGGCTCGCGCGGGAATCGCAGGCCGGGCCCGGTGATTCGCCCGGAGGAAACACTCAGTGAGGATCGCTTGTCTACAGGCGGCGTGTGGCGCGACCGATGTGCGTCAGCTTCTGGAGAAGCTGCGGACAGCGGCGCGCCGCGCTGCCGATGAGGGGGCCGAACTGCTCGTCACCCCCGAGATCTCGATCGGCGGCTACCCCCTTCAGGCAGGCAATCTCGCCGACGCCGCGGGTCCCGTGGACGGGGAGCGGTGCGCGGAGGTCTCCGCCATCGCCCGGGAGTTCGGCATCGGCATCGTCCACGGCTGGCCGGAGACGGACGGCGCCGCCCTGTACAACTCCGCGCGCCTCGTCGCGCCCGGGGGCGAGACGCTCGCGGTCTACCGCAAGGGGCATCTGTACGGGCGGGCCGAGCGGGCCCGTTTCACCCCCGGGGAGCACGGGGTGGTGCAGGCGTCCTTCGGCGGCCTGACGCTCGGCATGCTGATCTGCTACGACGTGGAGTTCCCGGAGGCGGTACGGGCGCACGCGCTGGCCGGCACCGATCTGCTGGTCGTGCCCACCGGGCTGATGCGGCCCTGGGAGTTCGTGGCCCGCACGCTGGTGCCGGCCCGCGCCTTCGAGAGCCAGCTCTACATCGCGTACGCGAACTGGACCGGGGACAACGGCGGTCTCAGTTTCTGCGGCCACACCACGATCGCGGCACCGGACGGCACGACGCACGCCGTCACCGGGGACGGCGAGGAGCTGATCGTGGCCGACATCGACCCGCTCGTCCTCAAGCGCGCCCGCGCCTCCACGACGTATCTGCGCGACCGGCGCCCGGAGCTGTACACGACATGACGTGACGGGGCCCGATGGTGGGACGAAGGCCCCGATGACGTGACGAGGGGCCCGGAGACAGTCACTGTCTCCGGGCCCCTCGTCGTGCGTCGTGCCGTCGCGGCGGGCGGCCGTCAGAGGCGCGGCCGCTCGAAGCGCCGCGGCTTCTCGGGGGCGAAGGGAACCCCCGTGGACAGCCCGCGGGCGCCGACGACCAGCGCCTCGCCCAGGAATCCGACGCCGATGGAGAGGTTGATCGGCCGGGCCTCCGCCTGCATGCCCATGTGCACCGCGAGGAAGCCGAAGGCGGCCATGATCAGCAGGGAGCCGATGATCACGAGGAACGTCTTGCCGGTGTAACGCTGGTAGAGGATCCCTTCCTTGGGATAGACCTGGATGGTGGCGCCACGCACCGCGCCGAGCCCGACACCGAGCACCGAACCGGCGATGACCCAGCCGATGTCCGTACCGGTCAGTCCCTTCACCTCGGTCAGCGCCCATATCCCGAGGCCGGTGAGGACCAGCGGTGGCGCGAAGAGGTCCCGGGCGTTGAGCGGCTCGCCCATCAGGCGCTTGATCACGACTGCGACCGCGCCGACGGCGATGATCGTTACGAGCATCCACGTGTCCACCACTGCACCCCTTTGTTCCCGGCCTGTCCGTGCCCCAGCAGGGCGCCAAATTAATTTAGCAAGCCCGTGCTATAACAGCAACATGCCAAGAGTCGTCGTAGCCGAAACCCGGCGCCAGGATGTCGCCCGAGCCGTTCTCCGCATCGTGGGCAGGGAGGGCCTCGAAAGCGCCTCCCTGCGGAACGTCGCCCAGGAGGCCGGGCTCGCCATCGGTTCCGTGCGGCACTACTTCGCCAGCCACACCGAGTTGATGATCTTCACCATGGAGGAGCTGCGGCGCCGCATCGACAGCCGCGTCCGCAGCCACGCCGAGCAGCTCCTCGACCCGGACGCGGGCATCGACCGCCGCATCCGCACCGAGGAGATGTTCGCCGAGTTCCTCCCCCTCGACGAGATGCGCCGCGAGGAGGCGGTGGTCTGGCTGGCGTTCGTCACCGCCGCCCGCACCCGCCCGGAGTTCCGGCCCTGCGCGCGCCGGATGCACGAGGAGGCGCGCGAGCTGATCGGCCGGGTCCTGCTGGAGGCCCAGCGCTCCGGCGGCATCCCCGGCGACCTCGACATCGCCCTGGAGACCCAACGGCTGGCCGCCCTCCTGGACGGCCTCACCCTCGGCGGGGTGCTCCACCCCGATCTGATGCCGCCCGACGACGCGCGCGCGATCCTGCACCGGCATCTGCGCGCCCTGGGCCCCGGGCGGGAACCCGCGTGAGCCCAGGTCAGGCCCGCCGGGGCCGATACCTCGGCTTTACCCCGCAATGATTGTTCCGCCCACTTCGGCCAGGTAGGAAGGACGGCAACCGAACTTTTTGATCTTGAGCATGGACGGGGGAAAGCGGCGTGAAGCTCACCGCGGCCGAGCGGGTCGCCCGCGCGGCCGGGGAGCGGATGTGCGCGGGGGAGCCCGTCGATGCCTGAACTGTCCGTCCTGCTCCTCGCGTCCGCCGCGGTGTTCCTCGGCGCGCTGGTCCAGGGCAGCCTGGGAGTGGGCCTCGCCCTGGTGTCGGCGCCGGTGGTGCAGATCGCCGCGCCGGGTCTCATGCCGGGGTCACTGCTCCTGGTCGCCGCCGTCCTGGCCGCGCTCGGGGCGGTCAGGGAGATCTCCCACACCGACTGGTACGGCGTGTCCTGGGCGATGGGCGGGCGGATCGTGGGCACGGTCGCGGCCTCGTACGTCATCCTCGTGGTCTCGGTACCGACCCTCGACCTGCTCTCGGCGGGCATCACCCTGGGTGTCGTCTCGCTGCTCGCCTTCGACCCGGCCAGACTGCCGAAGAACCGGGGCACGCTGATCGCCTCCGGAGCCGTGGCGGGCCTCACCGGGACGACGTCGTCCATCGGCGGCCCGTTCATCGCGCTCGTCTACCACCGGGAGCCGGGGCCCACGGTCCGCGGCACGCTCAGCGTCTTCTACATGGTGGGGACGCTGCTCTCGCTCGGCTCCCTCACGGTCGTGGGCCGACTGCCGGTCCGCCAACTGGGCTTCGGCGCCCTGCTGCTGCCCGCGGTGGTGGCCGGGTTCGCGCTGTCGGGGCCGGTCCGGCGACGGATGGACGGCGGGGGCCGGACGCGCGGCGCGGTGCTCGTCCTCGCGGTGGTCGCGGCGCTCGTCCTCCTCGTCCGAGGGCTGGCGGCGATCGTCACGGGATGAGAGGGGCGCCTTTCGAGGTCAGCACCTGTCCCAGCACCTGTCCCAACACCGGATCCCAACACCTGTTCCGCTAAAGGTAAATTGTGGCCCGACGACAGGCGATGAAGATCTGTCGACGGGGGAGGCGGGGATGCAGGGGACGGTCCTGGACGGCCGGTACACGCTCGTGGAGCGTATCGGCGCGGGCGGTATGGGCGAGGTGTGGCGGGCCGAGGACTCGCGGTTGCGGCGGCGCGTCGCCGTCAAGGTCCTCAGCATGCCGCGCGGGACGGCCCCGGCCGAGGGAGAACGCCTCCTCGCCATGTTCGTACGCGAGGCGCGGGCCGCCGCGGCCCTCGACAGCTCGTACATCGTGCCCGTCTTCGACCACGGGTCGGCGAACGGCGTCCCGTACCTGGTGATGCCGCTGCTCACCGGACGTACCGTAGGGGACCTGGCCCTGGAGTCGGGGCCCCTGGCGCCCGAGCGGGTCGCCGCGATCTGCGCGCAGGTGTGCCGGGCACTGGCCACCGCGCACCGGGCGGGCATCGTCCACCGGGACATCAAACCGGCGAACGTGATGGTCACGGACGAGGGCACGGTCAAGGTCCTCGACTTCGGCGTCGCCAAGTTCCTCGACGCCACCGCCACGGCCGGATATCTGACGGGCACCGCCGACGCGCCGGTGGGCACCCTGCACTACATGGCGCCGGAGCGCTTCACGCGGGGCGTGGACGACGGCCGCGGCGATGTGTACTCGCTGGGCTGCATGGTGTACCAACTCCTCGCGGGCGCACCGCCGTTCGACGCGGACTCGGCCGCCGCGCTGATGCACGGCCATGTGTACGAGACCCCGGACCGGCTGTCGGCGCGCCGTGCGGGTCTTGCCCCCGAGTGGGACGACCTGCTGGGGCGGATGCTGGCCAAGCGGCCCGCGGACCGGCCGGACGCGCAGGAGGCGGGGGACGCCCTGGACAGACTGGGCGCGCCAGCCCCGGGCGCCCCGCCACCGCCGCCCGCGTCCGCCACCCCCACGTCCTACTCCCTCGCGCCGCCGCTCCCCCCGATGCCGCAGGCCCCGCCGTCGGCCCCCACGCCCACGCCCACGGGCGCGTACGCGCAGAGCCAAGTACTCGCTCCCCAAGCCTTCGTGAGCCCCTCAGGCCCCTCAGGCCCCTCATCCCCCTTTGCCCCCTCGGGTCCTCCCGGTCCCTCCGGGGTTTTCGGCCCCGCCGCTCCCGCCGCCCCGGTCGGCAGGTCGCGCGCCAGGGTCTGGGGCCTGAGCGCGGTCGCGGCGGTCGCCGCGGGCGCGCTGGTGACCACACTCACGGTCTTCAACCCGTTCGGGGACGGTTCGGACGGCGGCCGGGACGACTCCCAGCGGCAGGGCGGGACCGGTTCCGGTGACGGCGGCGCCATCCGGGGCGACAAGGTGCTCCGGGCCGCGACGCAGAGCCTCACCGTCGGCACCGCGGCCGACTCCAAGGGCCCCGCGCCCGCCGTCAGGGGCGCGCGCGAGGGCGGTCAGGTCACCGTGCTCGAACCGAGCGAGTTCGACTCGCTCGACCCGGCCTTGACCTGGCCGGGCAGCGGCGGCCAGCAGCTCGCACGGCTGGTGCACCGCGGGCTCACCGCGTTCAAGACCGGGGCGGGCGGCTCGGTGAAGGTCGTCGGCGACCTCGCCGAGGACGCCGGCCGGACGACGAACGGCCGCGACTGGACGTTCCGGCTCAAGAGCGGACTCACCTACAACGACGGTACGCCCGTGCGCTCCAAGGACTTCCGGCACGCCATCGAGCGCACCTTCGAGTCCGGTCTCGGCGAGGGCGACCAGACCTTGCGCACCGCCCTCTACGGGCCCAAGGGCGCCCGCGCCAAGTCCGCGAAGAAGAGCGCGATCGAGACGCCCGACGACCGCACGGTCGTCTTCCATCTCGCGGGCGTCCACCGCGACTTCAACGTCGTCCTCGCGGGGCCGTCGGGAGCGCCGGTCCCGCAGGGGGTCGACGGCGAACCCGACAGATCCAAGCCGCTGCCCTCCACGGGCCCCTACCAGATCAGCGGCCCCGCCGACCCCAAGGACCTCACCCTCACCCGCAACCCCAAGTGGCGCAAGGACACCGACCCCGTGCGCAGCGCCTATCCCGACAGCTATCGGATCCGGACGGGCGTGGTGCCCGAGGAGATCCGTGCCCGCATCGGCTCGGCGCCCGCGGGCAAGGCGTTCATGACCTTCTCCGGCGCCGATGACCCCAGCGGCCGGCGCGCTCCGGTGGGCAGCGCGAAAGCGGTCACGTCCCCCACCTGGAACACGCAGTCGTACGTCATCAACACGGACCGGGTGAAGAACCTCGACGTCCGCAGAGCCATCGCCACCGCCCTGCCCGCCGACGACATCCTCAAGGCGAGCGGCGGGGAAGGCCGCTTGATCACTCACCTGCTGCCGCCGGGAGTGCCGGGGACCCCGGGCTTCGACCCCAACCGCCGGATGGTGAACGGCGATACGGCAAAGGCGCGGAAGCTCCTCCTGGAGGCGGATGAGATGGGCTACCGCCTCACCCTCGCCCACCCGGACACCGGCATCGACAAGAACCGCGCGGAGGCCGTCGAGGCGGGCCTGGAGGGAGCCGGGTTCGAGGTCACGGTCAAGCAGGTGCCGGCCTCCTCCTTCTGGAGCGACGCGGCCGGCGGCAAGTACGACCTGTTCCGCATGGCCGTCGGCGGCGGCCTGCCCACCGGCTCCAACTACCTGCCCGACTACTTCGACGGCCGCCATGACCGGGCCGCGTCGAGCAATTACAGCCGGCTCGACAACGCGAAGGTGAACGCGGCGATCGACGCGGCGAACGGCGCGGCGGACCTCAAGGCCGCGGGCAAGCTGTGGGCCGAGGTGAACCGCCTGGTACTGGAGCAGGCGGCCGCCGTCCCGGTGTACGTACCCGAGCGCACCTACCTGTACTCACCGGCGCTGCGCGGGCTCCAGGTCGACCTGTCCGGGCTCTCACCGGTGAACGCGTACGTCAACGGGTGACAGGCGGCGCTTGGCGAGAAGGCGTGCGAGGGGCGGGACGGCGACGCCCGCCAGGAAGGCGGCGAACGGGAGGGCGACGGTGAGCCACGGGTTGGGGAGCGGCCGGTAGGTGGCGGAGCCGTTCCTGATCTCGATAAAGCCGCGGGGCCGGGCCCTGACGCCCCCGGCCCCACCGGTTTCAAAGACGGCGGGGGAGCCGGGGGAGGCCGGGGAGGCGGGGACGAGACCGAAGCCGTAACCGACCTCGGCGACGGGGATGACGGTGACCTCCGCGGCGGTGACGGCCTCGCCGAACACGACCGTCCCGGCGGCCCGCTCGCCGATCTCCTCGGCCAGCCGTTCCAACTGGCCGCGGTGGGCGTCGTCGCCGGTCGTGTGACCCGACGGGGTGGGCAGAGCCGTCTCGTCCGGGGCGGTCACCGGTGCCTCCTGGGGCAGTGCGTATGCGCGACGGGCCCGAGCCTAGCCCAGCGGCGGATCGTTCCGTCATCCACGTACGGGTGATATGGGGCCTATCGGGTGCGGGAGTTGGGGAGTCACGGAGCGGCCCGGCATCAAGCGCCGGGCCACGGGCAACACCGCCGAAGTGAAGGAGAGACCTCACATGCGCCGTACCGCCGCCGTCGTCCTTGGAGCCGTCACCCTGCTGGGAATCCTCACGGTTCCGGCGAGCGCCGTTCCGGACCCGATCGCGACCCTCGGCTGCGTGACACAGGCGGCCGGTGACGTCACGGGACTCGTCGATCCGACCGCCCCCAGTGTCCCCACCGAGATCCCGGGCGTCGGCTGCCTCGCGCCGTGACCTGAACCACCCTGCCCCGTCACGCACTTGCGCTGCCGTCCGGGACCCGCGCGAGTGCGTGACGGTTACGAGGCGCGGCCGACCCCGCCGGTCAGCCCCATCGGTAGCCGTCCCCGAAGAGGAGGGTGTGCTCCAGCACGTCCTCCAGCGGATCGTCGATCTGGCCGGTGCTGATCAGCGCCACCCTGGGCGCGTTGTGCGAGTTCTCATGCGTCTCGTCGGCGCGAGCCGTGCCGGAGCACAGCACGGCCGGCCCCGCCACCATCGCCGTGACCAGCACCCAACGGGACGTTGCCTGCACCCAACCGCCGTTCACGACAGCCTCCTTGGACCCCGCGCGGGGGCCGCCCACCGCGGCCCGCTCGCCGTGTGTAACCCCGCCGCGTCCAGGAAGTCACCGACGATCATACGAACGGGTCGTAAGACGCCCGCCACCCGCACCGACAGAGAAGGCAGCCACATGCGTCATCGCCGCGCCCTGACCGCCACCCTCCTGGGAATCCTCATCCTCGCCCTCGCCGCCGTGGCGGTCCCGGCCTCGGCGGCCCAGCGGGCGGTGGCGAACCCTTCGCCGCTGCCCCTCCCCGAGTCGCTGATCACGGAAGGAGTGACGGTCGAGGGCCCCCTCATCAACACTGTGCAGATCCCGCACCTTCTGTGAGTTCCGGCGGGAACCCCGCCGGGCCGCTCCCCGAGCAGAGCGGTCCGCCGGTCATTCCCGCGTGCTCTCGTCCTCCAGGTTGCCCTCGGTCTCCAGGTAGGCCTGGCGCAGCGCTTCAAGGACCGCCGGGTCCGGCTTGGCCCACATGCCGCGTGACTCCGCCTCCAGGAGGCGCTCCGCGATGCCGTGCAGGGCCCAGGGGTTGTTCTCCTGGAGGAACTGGCGGTTGGTCGGGTCCAGGACGTACGCCTCGGTGAGCTTGTCGTACATCCAGTCGGCGACGACGCCGGTCGTGGCGTCGTACCCGAACAAGTAGTCCACGGTGGCGGCGAGTTCGAAGGCGCCCTTGTAGCCGTGGCGGCGCATCGCCTCGATCCACTTGGGGTTCACGACGCGGGCGCGGAAGACGCGTGAGGTCTCCTCCACCAGCGTGCGCGTGCGGACCGTCTCGGGGCGCGTCGAGTCGCCGATGTACGCCTCGGGGGCCGTGCCCCGCAGGGCGCGCACGGTGGCGACCATGCCGCCGTGGTACTGGAAGTAGTCGTCGGAGTCCGCGATGTCGTGCTCGCGGGTGTCCGTGTTCTTCGCGGCGACCGCGATGCGCTTGTACGCGGTCTCCATCTCGGCGCGCGCCGGGCGGCCTTCGAGCCCGCGGCCGTAGGCGTAGCCGCCCCACACCGTGTAGACCTCGGCGAGGTCCGCGTCGGTGCGCCAGTCGCGGGAGTCGATGAGCTGGAGCAGGCCCGCGCCGTACGTGCCGGGGCGGGAACCGAAGATGCGGGTGGTGGCCCGGCGCTCGTCGCCGTGCTCGGCCAGGTCGGCCTGGGCGTGGGCGCGTACGTAGTTGTGCTCGGCGGGCTCGTCCAGCGAGGCGGCGAGGCGCACCGCGTCGTCCAGCAGGCCGATCGTGTGCGGGAACGCGTCGCGGAAGAAGCCCGAGATGCGCAGCGTCACGTCGATGCGGGGGCGGCCCAACTCCTCGTAGGGGATGGCCTCCAGGCCCGTGACGCGGCGCGAGGCATCGTCCCAGACGGGGCGGACGCCCAGCAGCGCGAGGGCCTCGGCGACGTCGTCGCCCGCCGTGCGCATCGCGCTCGTGCCCCACAGGGACAGGCCGACGGAGGTGGGGTAGCCGCCGTTGTCGGTCCTGTACCGCTCGATGAGCGAGTCGGCGAGTGCCTCGCCGGTCTCCCAGGCGAGGCGGGAGGGGACGGCCTTGGGGTCGACGGAGTAGAAGTTGCGGCCGGTCGGCAGGACGTTGACCAGGCCGCGCAGCGGGGAGCCCGAGGGGCCCGCCGGGACGAAGCCGCCGTTCAGGGCGTGCACCGCGTGGTCGAGTTCGGCGGTGGTGGCGGCGAGGCGCGGGACGACCTCGCGGGCCGCGAACTCCAGGATGGCGGCGACCTGTTCGCCCTGGTCGCGGGGGACGGCCGCGAGGTCCCAGTCCGCGTCGTCCATCGCCTGGACCAGCGCGCGGGCCTTCTCCTCGGCCTCGTCGGCGCTCACGCGCGTCGCCGCGGACTCGTCGAGGCCGAGGGCCTCGCGCAGGCCCGGCAGCGCGGTCGTGCCGCCCCAGATCTGGCGGGCGCGCAGGATCGCGAGGACGAGGTTGACGCGGTCGGCGCCCGCCGGGGCGGTGCCGAGCACGTGCAGGCCGTCGCGGATCTGCATGTCCTTGATCTCGCAGAGCCAGCCGTCGACGTGGAGCAGGAAGTCGTCGAAGCCGTCGTCGTCCGGGCGGTCCTCAAGGCCGAGGTCGTGGTCGAGCTTCGCGGCCTGGATGAGCGTCCAGATCTGTGCGCGGATCGCGGGCAGCTTCGCCGGGTCCATGGAGCTGATCTGGGCGTACTCGTCGAGGAGTTGCTCCAGGCGCGCGATGTCGCCGTAGGAGTCCGCGCGGGCCATCGGCGGCACGAGGTGGTCGATGAGCGTGGCGTGCACGCGGCGCTTGGCCTGGGTGCCCTCGCCCGGGTCGTTCACCAGGAACGGGTAGATCAGCGGGAGGTCGCCGAGCGCGGCGTCGGGGCCGCAGGCCGCCGAGAGGCCCGCGTTCTTGCCGGGCAGCCACTCCAGGTTGCCGTGCTTGCCGAGGTGGACCATCGCGTCCGCGCCGAAACCGCCGTCGGCGGCAGGGGCCGCGATCCAGCGGTAGGCCGCCAGGTAGTGGTGCGAGGGCGGCAGGTCGGGGTCGTGGTAGATCGCGATGGGGTTCTCGCCGAAGCCGCGCGGCGGCTGGATGAGGATGAGGAGGTTCCCGCGGCGCAGGGCGGCGAGCACGATGTCGCCCTCCGGGTCACCGCCGTCGCCCACGCGGGAGCGGTCCAGGAACATCTCGCCGGGGGGCGGCCCCCAGTGCTCCTCGACGGAGTCCCGCAGCTCCTGCGGCAGCGTCGCGTACCACCGCTTGTAGGCGGCGGCCGGGATGCGGACGGGGTTGGCGGCCAGCTGCTCCTCGGTGAGCCATTCCTGGTCGTGGCCGCCCGCGTCGATCAGCGCGCGGATCAGCTCGTCGCCGTCACCGGAAACGAGGCCCGGGATCTCCTCCGAGGGGCCGAAGTCGTAGCCCTCACCGATGAGCCTGCGAAGGAGCGCCACGGCGGACGCGGGGGTGTCGAGGCCGACCGCGTTGCCGATCCGCGAGTGCTTGGTCGGGTAGGCGGAGAGCACCAGCGCGAGGCGCTTGTCGGCGGCCGGGATGTGCCGCAGGCGCGCGTGGCGCACGGCGATCCCGGAGACCCGGGCCGCCCGCTCGGCATCCGCCACATAGGCCGGGAGCCCGTCCTCGTCGATCTCCTTGAACGAGAACGGCACGGTGATCAGACGTCCGTCGAACTCCGGCACCGCGATCTGGCTCGCCGCGTCCAGCGGCGAGACGCCCTCGTCGTTCTCCTCCCAGGCCGAACGCGAGCCGGTCAGGCAGAGCGCCTGGAGGATCGGCACGTCGAGCCCGGTCAGCGCGCCCGCGTCCCACGACTCGTCGTCGCCGCCCGCGGAGGCCTCGGCGGGCTTGGTGCCGCCCGCGGCGAGGACCGTGGTGACGATGGCGTCGGCGGGCCGCAGCGCGTCGATCAGCTCGGGCTCGGGAGCCCGCAGCGAGGCCACGTACAGCGGCATCGGGCGGGCGCCCGCGTCCTCGATGGCGCCGCACAGGTCGTCGATGAACGCGGTGTTGCCGCTCATGTGGTGGGCGCGGTAGTAGAGCACCGCGACGGTCGGGCCCTCGATGTCGCGCGCGGTGCGCTCCAGCGGGCCCCAGGACGGCGCGGGCGCCGGCGGGTCGAAGCCGTGGCCGGTGAGGAGCACGGTGTCGGAGAGAAAGCGGGCCAGCTGCTCCAGGTTCGCGGGGCCGCCGTGCGCGAGGTAGGCGTGTGCCTCGGCGGCGATGCCGACCGGCACGGTCGAGGACGCCATGAGCTGGGCGTCGGGCGCCTGTTCACCGGTGAGGACCACCACCGGCAGACCGCTGGCGGTGAGCTGGTCGAGGCCGTCCTGCCAGGCGCGTACGCCACCGAGGAGGCGTACGACGACGAGGTCGGCGCCCTCCAGCAGGGAGGGCAGCTCGGCGAGGTCCAGACGGGACGGGTTGGCGAACCGGTAGTCGACCGGACCCCCCGCCGCGCGGGCGCTGAGCAGGTCGGTGTCGGAGGTCGACAGCAGCAGAAGCATGCGTGCGCAGGCCTTCCTCGGGGTGTCCGCGCCCCGGGTGGTCGTATGGACGGCAGGAGTTCCTGGCTCGCCCCACCTCGGTGGGGTTCACAGTGGCGGGACCGCGCCGGATTCGCACCGGGCTTCCTCCCTCGGGTCCTGGTGGACCCACGCCGTCGCTGGCGTCGGCGAACCTGGCGGCCCGCCGCCTGCATAGTAAGTCCTGCCCACCGATCGCGGGGCGGCCACCTGCCAGGACGGGCCGTCTCGGGAGGCGACCGCCCGGATCCGCCTGGGTATGCTCGCCGCCATGCCGCCCAGCCGAGCAACTTCCATGAACCAGGGCGAATCACCCATACGTGACCGGATACGCGACCGGGGTGACGCCTGCCCCGGAGCCCTCCGTCTGCACCGTGCCGACGACGGCGCACTGGCCCGACTCCGCCTGCCCGCAGGCCTTTTGACGGGACGTCAGGCGTCGGTCCTGGTTGACGCGGCGGAGCGTCTGGCGGACGGGAACCTCAGCGTCACCTCGCGCGGCAACATCGAGCTGCGCGGCCTCGGCGAGAGCTGCGGCGCGGAACTCTCCACGCTCCTCGCGGACGCGGGCCTGCTGCCCTCCGAACGCCACGAGCGAATCCGGAACATCGTGGCGTCCCCGCTGGCCGGCCTCGACCGACTCGGCCACGCCGACGTGCAGTTGTGGGCCCGTGAGCTGGACGGACTGCTGTGCGCCGAGGAGTGGACGACGGCGCTTTCCGGCCGCTTCCTGTTCGCCCTGGACGACGGGCGCGGGGACGTGGCCGGGCTCGGCGGCGATGTGACCTTGATCGCAGAATCGGGCGGTACGGCGGTCGTACGCGTCGGGAGCCACGCCCTGCGCGTCCCCGGCGCCGCCGCCCCCCGCGCCGCACTCGCCGCCGCCGGGGCCTTCCTCGCCGCCGCGCGTGCGGCGGGCAACGGAGCCTGGCGGGTACGGGAGCTGCCCGCGGGGCACGCCGTCGACCTCGCCGGAGCCCTGCGGCGAGGCACCGAGGGCAGCACGGGCAGCGACGGCATCGACGCCGAGCCCGCACCCATCCCGCACCTGCCCAGCCCCGCCCCGCCCCTGCCCGGCGTCGTCGGCCGCGCGGTGGCGGTGGGCGCCCGCCTCGGCCGCGTCACGGCCGCCCAGTGGCGCGCCCTGCTCCCGGCCCCCGCCGACGAGCTGCGGGTCACACCGTGGCGCGGCCTGGTCGTCCCGGGCTTCGGGGACGACGCGGCGGCCCGCGCACGCCTGGCCGCGCTGGCCGACGCCGGCTACCTCACCGACCCGGGCTCGCCCTGGCTCGGCGTCGGCGCCTGCACCGGCCGCCCCGGCTGCGCCAAGTCCCTCGCCGACGTACGCGCGGACGCCGTCCCCGGCGCCGGGGGCCTGCCCGTCCACTGGTCGGGCTGCGAGCGCCGCTGCGGACACCCGCACGGCGACTGGGTCGACGTCACCGCCGTCGGGGACGGGCGCTACGAGGTGACGGCGCACACCGGCGGCACGGCGGCGCCCGTGAGCGGCGGGACCCTGACCGAGACGGTCACGACGGCACGTACGACATCCGCAACCACCACCACAACGGCCACGAGATGAGCGAGAGCACAGTGTTCGACTACGAGAAGGACGGCGCGGCGATCTACCGCGAGTCCTTTGCCACCATCCGCGCGGAGGCGGACCTCGCCGGTCTGCCCGCCGATGTCAGCCAGGTCGCGGTGCGGATGATCCACGCCTGCGGGATGGTCGACCTCGTCCGCGATCTCGCCTTCAGCCCGCGCGTGGTGGCCGACGCCCGCAAGGCGCTGCGCGACGGCGCGCCGATCCTGTGCGACGCGAACATGGTCGCGAGCGGCGTCACCCGCAAGCGGCTGCCCGCCGACAACGACGTGATCTGCACCCTCACCGACCCGTCCGTCCCGGACCTCGCGGCACAGCTCGGCACCACGCGCAGCGCCGCGGCCATGGAGCTGTGGCGCGACCGCCTCGAAGGCTCCGTCGTCGCCATCGGCAACGCCCCCACCGCCCTCTTCCGCCTCCTGGAGATGATCGAGGCAGGCGCCCCGCGCCCGGCGGCGGTCCTCGGCATCCCGGTCGGTTTCGTCGGCGCCGCCGAGTCCAAGGACGCCCTCGCCGAGCACCACTCGGGCCTGGAGTACCTGGTCGTACGGGGGCGTCGTGGCGGCAGCGCGATGGCCGCGGCGGCGATCAACGCGATTGCGAGCGAGGCGGAGTGAACACCGAGACCACCCGAGGGAAGCTGTACGGAGTCGGGCTCGGCCCCGGCGACCCCTCCCTGATGACCGTGCGCGCCGTCGAGGTCATCGCCGCCGCCGACGTGGTCGCGTACCACTCGGCACGGCACGGCCGCTCCATCGCCCGCCGGATCGCGGAGAAGCACCTGCGCGCCGACCACATCGAGGAGGCGCTGGTCTACCCCGTCACCACGGAGACCACCGACCACCCCGGCGGCTACCGCGGCGCCCTCGACGACTTCTACGAGCAGGCCGCGGCCCGCCTCGCCGCGCACCTCGACGCCGGGCGCACCGTCGCCGTCCTCGCCGAGGGCGACCCGCTCTTCTACGGCTCCTACCAGCACATGCACAAGCGGCTCGCCCACCGCTACGACACCGAGGTCATCCCCGGGGTCACCTCGGTGAGCGCCGCCGCCGCCCGGCTCGGCGAACCCCTCGTGGAGGCCGAGGAGGTCCTCACGATCCTGCCCGGCACCCTCCCCGAGGAGGAACTGGCCGCCCGCCTCGCGTCGACGGACTCGGCGGTCGTCATGAAGCTCGGCCGCACCTTCGGCAAGGTGCGCGGCGCCCTGGAGCGCGCGGGCCGCCTCGACGAGGCCCGGTACGTGGAGCGCGCCACCATGGAGGGCGAACGCACCGGCCGACTGGCCGACGTGGACCCGGAATCGGTGCCGTACTTCTCGGTGGCGGTCCTGCCGAGCCGCGTGGCGCCGCTGACCGGCGGCCCCGCGCCCGAGCCCGCCCCGGCCGGACAAGGCGAGGTCGTCGTGGTCGGCACCGGCCCCGCCGGACCCCTCTGGCTGACCCCCGAGACGCGCGGCGCGCTCGCCGCCGCCGACGACCTGGTCGGCTACACCACCTACGTCGACCGCGTGCCCCACCGCCCCGGCCAGCGGCGGCACGGCTCCGACAACCGGGTGGAGTCCGAGCGCGCCGAGTTCGCCCTGGAGCTGGCGCGTCGCGGGCGGCGCGTCGCGGTCGTCTCGGGCGGCGACCCCGGCGTCTTCGCGATGGCCACGGCCGTCCTGGAGGCGGCCTCGCAGGACGCGTACGAGGACGTCCCGGTCCGGGTGCTCCCGGGAGTGACGGCCGCCAACGCGGCCGCCGCCCGGGCAGGCGCCCCGCTCGGCCACGACTACGCGACCCTCTCGCTTTCGGACCGGCTCAAGCCGTGGGAGGTCATCGCCGAGCGCCTGGCCGCCGCGGCCGCCGCGGACCTCGTCCTCGCCCTCTACAACCCCGGCTCGCGCAGCCGCACCTGGCAGGTGGGCAAGGCGCGGGAGCTGCTCCTGGAGCACCGGGCGCCGGACACGCCGGTGGTGCTGGGGCGGGACATCGGCGGGCCCGAGGAGAGCGTGCGGGTCGTACGGCTCGGTGACCTCGACCCCGCCGAGGTCGACATGCGGACGCTGCTCATCGTGGGGTCGTCCCAGACGCGGGTGTCGCGGCGGCGCGGGGGCGGGGAGCGGGTCGTCTGGACCCCGCGGAGGTACCCGGAGGGCGGCTGAGGAGTCCGTGCGGGTGGGTGGGGGCCGGCCGCGCAGTTCCCCGCGCCCCTGAAGGGGCGGCACTCTGGCGCCCCGTAAGGGGCGCGGGGAACTGCGCGCCAAGCCCCCACCCACCCGCAGGTCAGCGAGGACCCGCGCAGCGCTCCTGCTGAAGGCGCACCCAGGCCACCGCCTCCCGAGGCGAGGCGACGGCGGCCGAGGCCGGCGCGGCAGGGCGCCGGACCACGACCACCGGAACCCCCGCCTCGCGCGCGGCGACAAGCTTCGGGGCCGTCGCCGCGCCCCCGCTGTCCTTCGTCACCACGACGTCGATCCGATGCGTACGCAGCAGCTCGCGCTCCCCGTCGAGCGTGAAGGGCCCCCGGTCGAGGAGGACCTCCACGCGGGCGGGGTACGGCGGCTCCGGGGCGTCCACGGAGCGTACGAGGAACCAGAGAGCGTCCAGCTCGGGGTCCCCGGCGAAGGCGGCGAGGCCCATGCGGCCCGTGGTGAGGAAGACCCGCTCGCCCAGCGCGGGAAGGACCCGCGCCGCCTGTTCCAGGGAGTCGACCCGATGCCAGTCGTCGCCCTCGTCGGCGACCCAGCCGGACCGGCGCAGGGCGAGCAGGGGAACATGGGCGAGCGCGGCGGCCGACGCCGCGTTGAACGAGATCGTCCCGGCGAAAGGATGGGTGGCGTCGATGAGCGCGTCCACGCGGTGCTCCCGCAGCCACGCCGCCATCCCCTCGGCCCCGCCGAACCCGCCGACGCGGACCTCGCCGGGCGGCAGCCGGGGCGCGGCGACCCGCCCCGCCAGGGAACTGGTCACCCGCAGCCCCGGCTCCCCCGCGAGCAGCTCGGCCAGGCGGCGGGCCTCGGTCGTTCCCCCCAGAATCAGTATGTGCACGGAGTTCGGTGTCCTTCATGAGTGAGCCAAGTCAGCCAGGCGGGCCAAGCGAGGCAAAGGGCGGGCGCAGCGCCCAACTCAAGCACACCGGTCTGCGGCCGGGATGGACGACCGGCGCCTGTGCGACGGCGGCCACGACGGCCGCGTACACGGCGCTGCTGAGCGGCGACTTCCCCGACCCGGTGACGATCACGCTGCCCAAGGGCCAGACGCCCGCCTTCGCGCTGGCCGCCGAGGAGCGCACGGACGCCTACGCCATGGCGGGGATCGTCAAGGACGCGGGCGACGACCCGGACGTCACGCACGGCGCGCTGGTGCGCTCCACGGTACGGAGGCTGCCGCCCGGCGCGGGCGTCGTCTTCAGGGCGGGTCCCGGCGTGGGCACGGTCACCCGCCCCGGCCTGCCCCTGGAGGTCGGCGAACCCGCGATCAACCCCGTCCCCCGCCAGATGATGCGGGACCACGTGGCGCTGGTGGCCGAGCGGGCCGGAACCACGCCGGACGTGGAGATCACCATCTCCGTCGACCACGGCGAGGAGATCGCCCGCTCCACGTGGAACCCCCGCCTCGGCATCCTCGGCGGCCTGTCGATCCTCGGCACCACCGGCATCGTCGTGCCCTACTCCTGCTCGGCGTGGATCGACTCCATCCGGCGGGGCGTGGACGTGGCGCGGGCGGCCGGGCGCACGCACGTCGCGGGCTGTACCGGCTCGACGTCGGAGAAGACGGTCGTCGCGGAGCACGGCCTCCCCGAGGACGCCCTGCTCGACATGGGCGATTTCGCGGGCGCGGTCCTGAAGTACGTACGCCGCCACCCCGTCGACCGCCTCACCATCTGCGGCGGCTTCGCCAAACTCTCCAAACTGGCGGCCGGCCACCTGGACCTCCATTCGGCCCGCTCCCAGGTGGACAAGGGCTTCCTCGCGGAACTGGCCCGCGCGGGCGGCGCCTCCGACGCGCTGGCGCGGGAGGTGGCCGCCGCCAACACCGGCCTGGAGGCCCTGCGCCTGTGCGAGGCGGCGAACGTCCCCCTGGGCGACCTGGTGGCGACCAGGGCGCGGGACGAGGCGCTGGGCGTGCTCCGGGGCGCTCCCGTGGCGGTGGACGTCATCTGCATCGACAGGGCGGGCACGGTGGTGGGCCGAAGTGCCCTGTAAGGGCCCTCAGCAGACGTGCCGCTCGCGCTCGGGAGAGTACAGATGGCTGTCACGGAACTGCGAGGCACCCAACGTACGACCGACCATGATCACAGCGGTCCGCACGATTCCCGCCTCCGTCACCTGCCCCGCGATATCGCCGAGGGTCCCCCGGAGAACCACCTCGTCGGGCCGGCTGGCGAACGCCACCACGGCAGTGGGGCACTCCGCGCCGTAGTGGGGGAGGAGTTCCTCGACCACCCGGTCCACGTATCCCGCGGCCAGATGCAGCACGAGCAGCGCCCCGCTGCGGCCCAGCGTGGCGAGGTCCTCGCCCTCGGGCATGGCCGTGGCCCGCTGCGCGATCCGGGTGAGAATGACCGTCTGCCCGACCGTCGGCACGGTCAGCTCCCGCTTCAGGGCCGCGGCCGCCGCCGCGAACGCCGGCACCCCGGGCACCACTTCGTACGGCACGCCCGCCGCGTCGAGGCGCCGCATCTGCTCGGCGACCGCGCTGAAGACGGACGGATCGCCCGAGTGCAGCCGCGCCACGTCGAGCCCCGCCTCGTGGGCGCGGACCAGCTCACCGGTGATCGCGTCCAGGTCGAGTTGCGCGGTGTCCACAAGACGCGCCCCGTCCGGGCATTCGGCGAGCAGTTCGCGCGGCACCAGGCTGCCCGCGTACAGGCAGACCTGGCAGGCGGCGAGCATGCGCGCGCCGCGCACCGTGATGAGGTCGGCCGCGCCGGGCCCCGCGCCGATGAAGTACACGGTCATCTGCTGTCAACTCCTGCTTTCGTGCGGTGACTTGGTGACGGACCACTGGGTGACCGGCATGGCCTGCCGCCACCCGGTGAAACCGCCGACGGGCACGGCCTGCGCGACGGCGAGCCGTACCAGCTCACCGCCATGACGCCGGTACCAGTCGGTGAGCAGTGCCTCGGACTCCAGGGTGACGGTGTTCGCGACGAGCCGTCCGCCGGTGGGAAGGGCCTCCCAGCAGGCGTCGAGGAGACCGGGCGCGGTGAGGCCGCCGCCGATGAAGACGGCGTCGGGCGTGGGGAGTTCGGCCAGCGCGCCGGGCGCGGCGCCGGTGACGACGCGCAGCCCGGGCACGCCGAGCCGGTCGGCGTTGCGGGTGATGCGCTCGGCCCGCACCGCGTTCTTCTCCACGGTGACGGCGCGGCACGAGGGGTGCACCCGCAGCCACTCCACCGCGATCGACCCCGACCCGCCGCCCACGTCCCACAGCAGTTCCCCGGGCGCGGGCGCCAGCGCCGCGAGGGTGGCCGCGCGGACGTACCGCTTGGTGAGCTGGCCGTCGCTCTCGTACGCCGCGTCGGGCAGCCCCGGCACGGCGCCGAGCCGCAGGGCGCCGGGGGAGCGGCGGCACTCGACGGCGACGACGTTCAGCGGGTCACCGGGCGCGTGCGACCAGGCGTCGGCGACACCCTCGTACACCGACTCGTGCGCGGAGCCGAGCTGTTCCAGCACGCGCAGCCCGCTCGGGCCGAAGCCGCGCTCGCGCAGGAGGGCGGCGACCTCGCCGGGGGTGGCGGCGTTCGCGCTGAGCACGAGGAGGCGGCGGCCGTCGTGCAGCGCGGCGGCGAGGCGCGCGGCCGGGCGGCCGACGAGCGTGACGACCTCGGTGTCCTCGACGGGCCAGCCGAGGCGCGCACACGCGAGGGAGACGGAGGAGGGGTGCGGCAGGACCCGCAGGGCGGCGGCGCCGATCTCCTCGCTCAGGGCGCGTCCGATGCCGTAGAACATGGGGTCGCCGCTGGCGAGTACGGCGATCCGGCGCCCCGCGTGGGCGGCGAGCAGGCCCGGCACGGCGGGCCGCAGCGGAGAGGGCCAGGCGACGCGCTCGCCCGGGCAGTCGGGGAGGGGCAGCAGATCCAGCTGGCGGGGGCCGCCGACGATCACCTCGGCGTCGGAGAGCGCCGCGCGCGAGGCGGCGGGCAGCCCGCCCCAGCCGTCGGCCCCGATCCCGACGACAGTGACGGCCGGTATGTCTGCGGGGGATGCGGGGGTCACTGCTGGGTACCTGACCTCGGGGTTCGGGAAGGGCTGCGCAGCCGCACTCTACTGGTGACCGGGCGGCGGCCCGGCACCCCGACCGTGTCGCAGTTGGGCTGAACGGGTGACTTGGCGTAAGAATTGGCCGGTGCAGACAATGAGTGCGAGCCAGGACGGGGTGGGTCAGTGAGTAGCAGTCAGCGCCACGACGTCACCGACGAACAGTGGGAAGGGCTCGCCCAGGTCGTACCGCTGCGCAGCCGCAACGAATGGCCCTCGTGGCCGGGACACCGCGCGCTGCCGGAGGCGGAGACCGAGACGCGGCGGCGTTTCGTGGTGATGCGGGTCAACGTCTTCTCGGACGCCCGCGAGGTCGCCGAGACCGTCATGTCGCAGATCCCGGTCCTGCTCGACCTGACGGGCGCCGAGACCGAAGTCGCCAAGCGGGTACTGGACTTCAGCAGCGGGGTGGTGCTGGGCCTCGGCTGCGGCATGCACCGGGTCGACAAGAACGTCTTCCTCCTCGCGCCACCCGGCACGGAAGTGCAGGGACTGGTGGAGGCGGTCGCGCAGCCCTAGGGCCTGTCCGGCGGATCATGCCGCGGGTCGTGGGGTCTGGCACTTCCCCAAGCTCTCGGCTTCGCTCGAGCAGGGGGCGCCCCCATCGCGTTGCCGCCCTCCTCCGCCTTGCGTCTCGACGCACCAGACCCCGCTCACCCGCGCAGAAAGGTGACCGTCGCCCAAGTGCGGCCTGATCCGCCGGACAGGCCCTAGCCCCTGCTCGGCCCGCCGCGGTGCATCTTCCGAGGGAACCCCTCGATCGTAGGAAGGGCGGCCGGGCGTAACGGTTCGCCCGGTGCGCCGCCCCTTAGCTTCCGAGCATGACGGCGCACACTCCGGAGCCGGCCCCGCGGCCGACGGCAGGCCAGGACCGCCCGCAGATCACGGAGCTGCGGCTGTCCGCCTTCGCCGGGCACCGCGGCACGGTGCTCCCGCTCGGCGCGCTGACGCTGATCACGGGGCCCAGCGGCAGCGGCAAGTCCAGCGCGATGACCGCGTACGAGGCACTGGCGCGGCTCGGCGCCGGTGCCGAACTCGCCGACGTGTTCGACGACCCCTCGGCGTGCGTGCCCGAACGCGCCCGCGCCGACGGCCAGCGGCGGCGCGGGTTCCGCATCGGCTGCACGGTCGAGGGGCCCGCCGGGACCGTCCGGCTCGACCTCGCCGTCCAGGCCGAGCCCGAGCTGCGCGTCGTGGGCGAGCGGCTGACCCGTGGCTCGCTCGTCCTTCTGGAGACGGCGCTGCGCGACCCGGGGCGCCGTATGGTCCAGGCGGCCTGGCACACCGCGGGCGCGGCTCCCGTGACCCGCGCCCCGATGCCGGACGACCGGCTCGGCACGGCGCTCGTGCCGCTGCGCGTGGCGGGCAAGACCGACGGGCAGCGCCTGGTGCTCGCGGCGGCCGAACAGGTCGTGGTCGCGCTGCGCTCGGCGTTCCCCTGCGACCCCCGGCCCAGCCGGATGCGCGCACCGGTCCCGGCGGGGCTGATCGGGGCGGGCCGCCTCCTGAGCGGCTGCGACAACCTCGCCGAGGTCCTGTGGCGCACCCGCTCCGAGTGCGCGGGACGCCACGCGCTGCTCGTCTCGGCGGTGCGCGACGGCTGCGCGGGGCCGGTCGCCGACGTGTTCTCCGAAGAGGCGGAGGACGGGTCGGTGCAGGCCTTCGTGGACCGGGGTGACGGAGTGCGGACGCCTCTGACGCGGCTCGGGGACGGCGAGTTACGGTACCTGGCCCTCGCGCTCGTCCTGCTCACCGGGCCCGGCGTGCTCGCCGTCGACCCGGTGGCGGAGGTCCCGCAGGCGTATCAGACCCTCACCGTCCTCGCCGACGGCCTCGACCGCCGCCTGGACGCGCGCCAGACGCGCGCGCTCGGCGAACTGGCGGCGCTGACGTGCGCGCGCGGGCACATCCGCCTGGTCGGGGCGGTGCGCGACGCGGACTGGGCGGCCGACGCCGCCGGCGCCTCGGTGGTAGACCTGGGGCTGTGACAGAACGACTTGATGTAGCGGGACTCCAGCGCCGACTGGCCGAGTTCGCGGCCGCTCGCGACTGGGGGCAGTACCACACACCCAAGAACCTGGCCGCCGCGCTGAGCGTGGAGGCGTCCGAACTGGTGGAGATCTTCCAGTGGTTGACACCGGAGGAGTCGGAGCGGGTGATGAAGGACCCGGACTCGGCGCACCGGGTGACGGACGAGGTCGCCGATGTCCTCGCGTATCTGTTGCAGTTCTGCGAGGTCCTGGGGATCGACGCGCTGGCCGCGCTCGCGGCGAAGATCGAGCGGAACGAAGAGCGTTTTCCGGCGGCGGACGGGCCGTAATGCCCGGCGCGTGCCTGCCGCGTCTCCGCCACGTGCCTGCCGCGCCCCCGCCTTGAGCCCGCCTTTTGACCCCCTTTCCGCCTGCCGGCGGAGCCCTTTTCAACATTTTCGTCACTCTCCGGAGTGGCTGGCTTGGCAGAACTCGATTGCTTGTCCACAGATTTCCGGCTTCCCCTGGCTTTTCGACCGGATGAGTATCACTCTGGGTAGTGGACGTGGGAGTGCGGGCGGACGTGCGGCGTATGCGCGCGGGAGGGATGGGGGGTTGCGCATGAACGCAATGCGGCTCATCGAGGCGAACCGGCGCGCCCTGGCGCGAAGCGAGGACCCGGTCGCCATCGTCGTGGAGGTCTGGCAGTCGCAGGCGCTCGCGCAAGCGATAGGCAGCCGCCTCGCGGTCGCGGGCCCTCCGGAGTTACGGGGAGAGGCGCTCGGCCTGAGCGAGGTCGGCGGCAGAGCCTGCGGGCTGCTCGACGCCCCGCGCCTGGGGACGGAGGACATACGGGCCGCGCGGCTGACGGAGACGGGCGACGCCCAGGAGGTCCTGCTCGCCCTCGACCAACTCTTCGGCGAGGTCGGTATCGCGCTCGTCGGGGTCGCCATGGGCGCCGCCGACGAGGCGGTGTACTGGCAGTGCATGGAGGCGATAGACGCCGCCGACGAGTCCAGGGACCGGGTCCTCGAGATGCTGCGCAGACTCGCGGTGCGGGAGCGGGGCCTGCCCGAGCCGGACTCGGCGGCGGGCCCGTCATGAGGCGCGGGCGCCGGCGCACGGACCTCGCGGAGCGGCACCCTCGCGCGGGCCCGGCCGTCGTTCTCTTACGGCTCCCGGGGCGCGGACGCCTGCGGAACCGCGGAGGGCTGCGGAGCCGTGGAGGAGGAGTGCGGTGCGGTGGAGGAGGACTGCTGGAGGTCGGCATCGAGTTGGGTCAGGTCCGCGTTGAGCGCCGCCATCAGCTCCTCCATCTGCTGGAGCAGGCCCTTCGGCGCTCTCTGCGGCGCGGGCACGGACGAATCGTGCGCTGCCTCCTGCTCGGGGACGGCTTCCTGGGACATCACGGCCTCCTCGGCCCTCGCCCTCCCGACGGGGGAGGGCAGTTGACGCGAGCGACGCCCCGGCGGCGGCCACCGGCGCGGGTGCCGGGCGGTCCGGCTCCGCCCGAGGCAACGATCTGCCGGTGGGCCGGGTCACTGGGGCGGGCCCGCACCAGCCGTGCCGTTGACGGATTTTCACCCGACTGGGGCGGCCGCGGACCGGCGGGACCGGCGGGGTTGACGAGCGTTCGAGCATGCAGGATGGAGCCATGGATCTTCGAATCTTCACCGAGCCCCAGCAAGGGGCGACCTACGACACGCTGCTCACCGTCGCCAAGGCCGCGGAGGACCTCGGCTTCGACGCGTTCTTCCGCTCGGACCACTATCTGCGCATGGGCTCCGCCGACGGCCTGCCCGGTCCCACGGACGCCTGGATCACCCTGGCCGGGCTCGCGCGGGAGACCAAGCGGATCAGGCTGGGCACGCTCATGACCGCGGGCACCTTCCGGCTGCCCGGCGTTCTCGCCATCCAGGTGGCCCAAGTCGACCAGATGTCGGGCGGCCGGGTGGAACTGGGCCTGGGCGCGGGCTGGTTCGAGGAGGAGCACAAGGCCTACGGCATCCCCTTCCCCAAGGAGAAGTTCGCCCGCCTGGAGGAGCAGCTGGAGATCGTCACCGGCCTGTGGGCCACCGAGGTCGGCCAGACTTTCGACTTTGACGGCAAGCACTACCAGCTCACCGACTCCCCGGCCCTGCCGAAGCCCGCGCAGCCCAAGGTGCCGGTCCTCATCGGCGGCCACGGCGAGACGCGCACACCGCGCCTCGCCGCGCAGTTCGCCGATGAGTTCAACATCCCGTTCGCCTCGGTCGAGGACAGCGAGCGGCAGTTCGGCCGGGTCCGCGCCGCCGCCGAGCAGGCCGGGCGCAAGGGCGACGATCTGGTGTACTCCAGCGCGCTGGTGGTCTGCGTCGGCAAGGACGACGCGGAGGTCGCCCGGCGGGCGGCGGTCATCGGCCGGGAGGTGGACGAGCTGAAGGCCAACGGCCTCGCGGGCTCCCCGGCCGAGGTCGTCGACAAGATCGGGCGCTATCAGGCGGTCGGCGCGAGCCGGATCTACCTCCAGTGCCTCGACCTCGCCGACCTGGACCACCTGGAGATCATCTCCTCGCAGGTGCAGTCACAGCTGTCCTAGCCCAGCGGGCGTCAGCGCCCGCAGCCGCAGGGCGGCTCCCATACGTGGCCGCCGGGCGCACCCCCTCCGGTGCCCGGCGGTCACTCGAAAGCACAGGTCGGCAGGGGGCGGCGGCTCACTGACCTGTCGAGCGGCCGAAGAACTCCAGCTCGGCGACGGCCACCTGGCGCTCCTTGCCCGCGCCGTACGCGGAGCGCAGGATCAGCCGGGCGCTCACCGCGTCCCGTACGCGCACGTCGAGCTTCTGCACGCCCCCGTCGTTGATCCGGCGGTGCAGGGTGTGCTCCTTGCCCGCCGAGTCGCTGACCACCAGGTCGAACTCCATGGGCCTCGCCTGCTCGGCGGCCTGCGCGGTGCGGGCGGAGGTGCCCGGGGTGATCAGCAGGTTGAGCAGGTCGGTGGGCTGGCCGAAGTCGGCCTGGATCCACTGACCCGCGGAGTCGCCCGCGTAGCCAGTGCCCCACCAGGTGTTGGAGTAGCCGTCGAAGGCGAGTTTCGCCGCCTGCTTGGGGGCGGCGTGCGAGGCGCTGGAATCCGTGGGGTGGACGGGGACCCGCTTGGCGAAGTGGTCCTGCACGGCCCGCGCGGCCGGGGGCCCGCCGAGGATCCCGCCGATCAACAGACCGGCGATCACCGCGACGCCCACGGCGCGGGCGATCCACCGGGTGCGGTCACGGTCCAGGCGTGGCCGCTGACCCGCGTAGGGGCCCTCGGCGGTGGGGGCCGCGGAGTCCTTCAGGGGGTTGGCGCAGCTGCGGCAGAAGTGCCGACGGGGCGCGTTGGGCGTCCCGCAGCTGCGGCAGGCCGCGCCGGACTCGGGCGCGGCGGGCACCGCGGCCTGTCGCACCCGGGGGCGCGCCGCCTCGGGCCTGCCCGGCAGGACACCGCCCGGCGTCTCCGGGGGCGCGACGGGTCCGGAGGCCTCCGGTACGGGGACGAGCAGGGAGCGTATGGCGGTGTCGGACACGGCGGCGTCGTCCGGGGTGCCGGAGGGGGATGAGCCGCGATCGGCCCGCTCAGGGTCGGCCGCCGGAAGCGGGACGGTGGTGTCGGCGCCACCGGAAGCGGGCTCGGGTTCGGGCCTGGGCGCGGGGGCGGGCGCGGAAGGGGAGGCGGGCGCGGGGCCCGGCTCCGCGGTGGGCGCGTTCGCGGGGCCTGCCGGGGTGTCCCAGCGGAGGAAGGCGCCGCAGGAGTCGCAGAAGGACTGGCCGCGCTGCCGGGCGGGGGTGCCGCACTCGGGGCACGGGGGCGTGGTGGAGGGGGAGTTGGGCATCTCGTCCGTCTCGGGCTGCTCTGGCTGCTCTGGCATCTCAGGTTCCTTCAGGGAAAGGCGTGGCGGTCACCTCGGCCGTGAAGGGGAGGTGCGCGGGGCGGGCGGCGGCGACGACCGACCGCAGGCGGTGCGGGTCCACCGACGCGGGGTCGGGCACGCGCAGGGTGACGTGCAGGGCGGGGCGCGGGGTGCCGGGGAAGGGGCCGAGCGGGCGCGCGGACCAGGTCGCGCCGCCGCTCTCGCTGATGTCCGGCCGGATGCCGAAGGCGAGTTCGACGGCGGCGGACAGGCCGCGGCGGGTGCCGCGGACGCGGTGCAGGGCGACGGCCGACGCCACCGCGTGCCGGCGCGTCGGCAGCGGCTCGGTGCCGTCCAGCTCCGTGCCGACCCAGTCCGTCAGCCACCCGAGGAAGTCCTCGGGCGCCAGGGCGGGCGTGAAGTACGCCTCCAGACAGTCCAGCACCGTGAAGACGGGCGCGAGCACGACGTCGAGCCCGGAGACGAACCGCAACGCGAAGTCGTCGTCGGCGAACACCGCGGGCAGCTGCTCGCCGAGCGGATGCGCGGAGACGAGCCCGGGCAGCGAGCCGCGCCCTGGGCCGGGGGCCGCGCGTCCACCCGCCTTGCGCAGATCGGCGGCGGCCCGTGGCCGCGGCGTCGTCATCGCGCCTCGATGACACGGACGCGGTGGTCGAACGGGAACAGCAGGGCGGACGGCGTGAGTTCGATGCGGTCGGTGGCATCGCCGCGGCGGCCGGTGAGCGGGTCGGCGGGGTGCAGGAGGACCTCGTCGACCAGCTCCACGCCCGGCACGCGCTGGAGCGCGGCGAAGATCTCACCGGCGCGCAGCGGTCGACCGAAGGGCCAGCCCGCGCCGTGCGCCCCGCCGGTCAGCGGGTCCAGATAGGCGTAGAGCGCGTCGAGGGCGTCGGCCCGCACCCGCTCGGCCTCGGCGGCGCGGAAGGAGTGGAGTGTGGCGACGACCGTCACGCCTTGGTAGAAGGGCGGTCCGACCGCGAGCCGGGTGCCTATCGGGCGGCGGTCGTCCAGGAAGTGCGTGACGCGGGACAGCAGTTCGTCGCCCGGCACGAGCTGTTCGAAGCGCAGACGTCCGCCGCGGTCCGGCACGGCCTGGGGGACAACGAGGACGCGCACCGCGTTCTCACCGGCGTCGGCGGCCTCCGCGGCCAGACAGTGGATGCGGGCCGTCTCGGGCGCCGCGCGCCGCGCCAGTTCCTCGTAGTCGCGCGCGGTCACCGCCCGCTCCTGCGCGCGCAGCGCGATCGGCGCGCGCACCTTGGCCTCCTGCACGGTCTCGCCGTCCACCCCGCCGCGCGCCGCCTCGCGGTTCTCCACCCGGGAGACGTACGGGATGGAGCTGCGCAGCACCTGGATCGCGCCGCGCGCCACGTTGCCCGCGCGCCCGCCGCCGGTGCGGTAGCGGGTGGCGCGGATCGCGGCGCCCTTGGCGGGCACCGCGCCGAACTGCCGCAGCGAGCCGTCCGGTTCGCGGACCGCGGGACCGAAGGCGATCTCGCCGGTCGCCGCGTCGAGAGTGAGGTGGCGGTCGTCGGGCCCCGACGCGGCGAAGTGGTCCACGACCTGCCACTCCTGCCAGCCGACGCCGTCCTCGTCGAAGTTCCCGGAAGTCTCCGAGACCTCCAGGAGCAGCGGCGGCCGGTCCGCGACGACCGGCGCCTGCGCGAGCCGCACGCGCTGGCCGGGGACGCCCGTGGAGTCACCGAGCGGCTCATCGCGTACGACGTCGGCGTGCGCGACCCGCGTCGTGCCGCCGATGGTGAACGCGGACGCGGCCCGCACGGTCGGCGACGCGCTGTAGAACGGCTGGCCCTGGGCGGCCTCGACCACCCGGCAGCGCAGCCAGCCCGCGTCCTGCCTGCCCACCCGGGACACGACGTGCCCGGCCGGGATGTGCAGGACCACGTCACCGGGCCGGTTCAGGCCGCCGGTGGAGTCCTCCTCCACCTCGCACTCGGTCCAGCCGTCCGCGGTCCACGCCTCCCACACCAGCGGCGGCTGGCGCGGGTCGACGCCGACACCGTCCACGCGGCTGTCCAGCTGGAGCACGGCCACGCAGGAGGGCACCGCCGCGCTGAGCCCGAACAGCAGCGTGTCGCCGGGGCGCGGGGACTCGGCGAAGACGCCCACGTCACGCCCGCCGAACACGTCCTGCCCGCAGTCCTGCGGGGTGCCGCCCGCCTCCTGGCGCAGCACGGCGTCCAGCTCGCAGGGCACCACCGTCAGATCCGCCTCGGTCGCGAAGGCCACCGCCTCCTCGGTCTCGGTGCGGCCGGTGGCCACCTCCGTCCCGGCGGGCAGCACCACGGGCTCGGGCTGCGGCGCGGAGAGCCAGAAGGTGACGTCGGCGCGGGCCGCGGAGGGCGGGAAGAGGGTGACGCCGAGCAGGTCGAGGAAGGCCAGGTGGTTCTTCTCCGGCACGCGGTTGAGGCGGTAGACGACCTGGTCGGCCATGTGCGCGACCGCCTCGACGAGGGTGACGCCCGGGTCGGAGACGTTGTGGTCGGTCCACTCCGGGCAGCGCTGCTGGATGTAGCGCTTGGCGTCGTCGACGAACTGCTGGAAGCGCCGGTCGTCGAGGTGGGGTGCGGGCAGGGCCATCGGACTTCAGACTCCGCTCTCTGATTCCGTGGACGGGATCACGTAGAAGGGAAAGACGAGGCTGCGCGGGTTGTTGGTGCCGCGCACGGTGTAGCTCACGTCGATGAACAGGACGGACGGATCGTCGGCGGCCGGGCTGACCTCGACGTCCAGGACCTCGATGCGGGGCTCCCACCGGTCGAGCGAGGACCGCACCTCGTACCGGATACGGCCCGCCGTCGCCTCGTTGACCGGCGAGAACACCAAGTCGTGGACCGCGCAGCCGAATTCGGGCCGCATCGGCCGCTCACCGGGTGCGGTGGCGAGCACGAGCCGGATCGACTCCTCGATCTCACGCTCGCGGCGGGCCAGCGCGATGCCGCCGCCCGCGTCCGTACGCAGCGGAAACGTCCAGCCCGCGCCGACGAACTGCTCACTCATGCCCCACGACCCCCCTCGGCATATCCCTCGACTCCACTCTCCATTTCCCCCAACTCCGCTAGAACGGCAGGCCGTTGCGCAGGACGGCCGGGGCGTTCAGTGTCACGGTGGCCACCGAGTTGACGGCGACCGCGCCGACCGCGCTGACCGCCACGGCGGCGGCCGCGTTGACGGAGACCGCGCCGGCCGACTTGAGGCTGACGGCGCCGGTCGCGTTGATGTCCGCCACGGCGCCCGCGGTGACGCCGAACTTGGCGCCCGCCTTGATGTCGACCGCCCCGCCCGCGCTCATCGTCAGCGCCCCGCCCGCGGTCAGCGACAGATTGCCGCCCGCCCTGATGCTGACGTTGCGGGTCCCGGAGATGGACACCGAACCGTCGCTCCGGATGGTCACGCTGGTGCGCGTCTCGTCCAGGTGGACGGTGAGCCGGCCGTTGCCGGTCTGGAGCCGGATCCCGCTCTTCATACGGGACTTGGCGTCCACCAGCTCGACGGTGTGGCCACTGCGCGAGGCGAGGGAACGCCAGTTGACCCGGCCGCTGGTCGGGTCGACCGCGGGCAGCCCGTCCGGGTCCGGCGTCGGCTTGTCGACGCCGTTGTACAGCCCGGCGAGGACGTACGGATGCTCCAGCGAGCCCCGGTCGAAGGCGACGAGCACCTCGTCACCGACCTCGGGCAGCATCAGACCGCCGCCCCGCACCCCGCCCAGCTGCGCGATGCGGCACCAGTCGCTCTCATAGGTGTCCGACAGCCAGGGGAAACGCAGCTTCACGCGGTTCAGCTTGAGCGGGTCCTTGGCGTTGCTGACCAGCGCCATCGCGACGCCCGGCATCGGCGGGGCGGCGTCGGCGCCCCCGGAGGCGAGCCCGTACAGCGAACGGAACTGCCGCCCGGAGACGGTCAGCCACGTCGTGAACGGCCGCCCCGACTCGAAGAGATGACGTACTCCGGTCGCCGTGTACTTCCCCTCGAAGGGGAACCCGGCCCCCTTCAGCGCCACGGGCTGCCCCGGCCGCAGCTCGGGGTTGCCGGTGACCGCGACCTCGACCTCCGCGAAGGAGCCCGCCACATCCTCGGCCAACGAGCGTGCCGCGTGCGTCACTTGGGCCTGCGTCGTGTACGGCGTCCCGGTGTCCGTCAGCTCGGCCCTGCCGAACGGCTGCGAGAGCTGCGCGGGGGTGATGTCGGCGACGATGTCCTTGCTCGTGACGGCCGGGGACTGCGCCGACAGGGCGCGCTTGGCCCGCATGTCCCAGCCGCGCACCCCGGCCGTGGCGACCTGCCCGGCGGCGGTCACCGCGACACGGCTGTGCAGCGCGTTGTGCCCGAATTCGAGGACGTACGGGCTCTGCGCGGCGGGAGTCGTGTCGGCGGGCGCGCCCGCGGCGGGCGCCAGCTTCGCGAAGCACAGCTTCCCGTCCTCGTCGAACGACAGATGGGTGTCGTTCTCCTGGGCCAGGCGCGAAAGGAAGTCCCAGTCGGTGATGTTCGGCTGCGTGGCCAGCTCGTAGACCGTGGGCGTGGCGTCGACCTTGCCGAGCTTGAGGCCGCTGAGGGCGGCGACCCGCCGCACGATGTCGGAGGCCGTCATGTTCGGGAAGCCCTGCACGCGGCGGTTGCGCAGCAGCCGGTGCCCGGGGTCGTAGCCGCGTACGACGAGGGACTTGCCGCCCGCGTCGGCGTCCACCTCCAGGGCGGTCACCTCGCCGGTCAGCATGGGCTTGCCGCGCACCCCGTCGGTGAAGGGGCACAGGACGGCCTTGGCGCCCACCTTGATCTGCGGGAACTTCTCCAGAATGTCGCCGCCGGTGTCGGCGAAGGTCAGCTGGAAGGCGGACGGCACGTTCACGCTGGAGTCCACCCAGCCCTCGACGAGCAGCACGGCGAGCTTGTCCGGCAGTCGGGAACCGCCGATCTCGGCGTGCAGGACGCTCGTATACGTCTTCTCACTCATACGTCTTCTCACTCATACGGACTCCACATGCGCGGGACGGGCCTCTTCGGCGGCGGGCAGCAGCAGTTCGGTGCCGGGTCTCAGCCGCATCGGGTCGTCGATGCCGTTGGCCTCGGCGATCAGCCGCCAGCGGGTGGCGTCCCCGTACTCCCGCCAGGCCAGCGAGGCCAGCGAGTCACCGGCGACGGTGCGGTGCACGCGGCGGGCGGAGAGCGCGCCGGACGTCGGGTTCTGCCCCTTGGTGGGCATCGCCACCTCGGTGAGCGACAGCGCGCAGGTCGCGCGGATCGGCTCGCCCGTCGGATTGAACAGCGTGAAGTTGGCGCTGACACTGGTCACGTACGCCACGAACTGCACGGTGTTGAACGACCCCCAGGAGAACCGCACCCAGGGCGGCGAGGGCCGCTTGGAGGTGACGCTCTGCGGCGTCACCTCGCAGCAGGAGAGCAGCAGTTCCACCTGCTTCTGCACCTTGCCGGAGTTCGGCTCGCCCGACGAGTCGAGGAACACCTCCAGCTGGAGCGTGGCGGGCACGGACCCGGTGAACTTCGGCGGCGCGCCCCGCATATAGGCGACCGCGGGCTGCGTCCGCCACTCGGCGGAGCGGGCCATCTGGAGCTGCGTCGGGTTGAACTGGAACTCGACCTCGCCGATCTTCCCGCCCATGGACCCGCCCAGATCGGTGGGCGGCTGATGGATGTCCAGCTCGGCCCGGACCAGGCTCGCCCCCGCCTTGCCGCCGGTCGGCGCGGCCATCTCAGGCACCGCCCGCGTCGGTGAACCCGTGGTGGGCGATCTCCAGCGTCTCGGTCGCCACGCTCGGGTTGTCCGGGCTGAGACTCGGCCCCTGCCAGCGCACGGGAAGCACCTCGACGAGCCCCCACTGCGCGACGACGGAACCGTCCGCGCGCAGGGCCGCGATCTGGGCCGTGGGCCGGGTGATCCCGGTGGCGATGGAGGAGATCCAGGCGGCGACGCGGGCGGTGTCGGGAGTCAGGGGGCGGGTGAGGCGGATGGTGGAGAAGGTCACGCGGGTGGGCAACTGCCAGACGAACCCGTTGTTCCCGCCTTCCTGCCGCTGCTCCACCTCCACCTCGGAGGCCAGTCCGTCGCACCCGTTGAACAGGCCGAGGTCCTGGCCGTCGATGGTCAGTTTGAAGAAGACGGTGGAACCGGGGTCCAGGGTCGAGGGCATGGGTTCTTTCCTGTGGCGGTGTCAGCTGTGGCAGTTGTTGGGGCGTACGGGTTCGTGCCGGGGCTCAGCGGCCGTGGTCGCGGAGCCGCCCGATCCGCTCACGGTCGCCGCGGAGTTCCGCGCGGAGGAGACGGGAGAGGGGGGCGAGGAGGCGCCGGGCCAGGTCGTCCAGGTCGGCGGGGCTGGCAGGGGTGGAGTCGGGGGCGGGGCCCGCGGGGGTGGTACGAGTGTTGCTGGGGGTGCTGGTTACGGGTTCAGGCTTGGCGGCCGTGGGGGCGGT
>NZ_JODF01000062.1:0-37401 GCF_000717945.1 Streptomyces sp. NRRL S-920 | reverse complement strand
AGCTTGGATGGGGTCTCCCCTGCTCGAGCGAAGCCGAGAGCTTGGGGAAGTGCCAGACCCCGCGGCCCGCGGCATGATCCGCCGGACAGGCCCTAGGCCGAGGTGCCCGGCGAGCCGTCGGGCGAGGACGGCGGGGCGTCGCTCGACGGCGTGGGCGGCGGGTCGGACGTCGGCGGGTCCGTCGGCTCGTCCGTGGTGGGCGGGTCCGTCGGCTTGTCGGTCGGCTTGTCCGTGGGTTTGCCGGTGGGCTTGTCCGTCGGTTTGTCCGTCGGCTTGTCGGTGGGCTTGTCCGACGGTTTCCCGGTCGGCTTCTGCGACGGCTTGCCGCTCTCGCTCGGCCCGCCCGAGGGCGTGCCGCTCGCGGAGGGCTTCGGGTCGTCCGCGGTGCCGATGACACCGTCCTCCCCCGGGCCTCCGGGGCGATTCGTGGAGTCCTTCTGCGGCTCGTCGGCGCTCAGGCCGCCGCCGTCACGGTCCTCCTTCGCCGACTGCTCCGTCGTGACGCGGTCACCCTCGGGCCGGTCGCCGTCGGACGTGGCGCCGAGCGTGACGACCGTGCCGAGGACCGCGGCGAGCAGGGCTCCGGCCCCGGCGGCGACGAGGTTGCGCCGGGTGCCGCTGACGATGGAGCGGCGGCTCGGCGCGGGGCCCGCGCCCACGGCGGGCGTGACCTTGCTGGCGACCAGGGTGTCCGGTTCTGCGGACGCGGGCGGTCCGGCGGGCGGTTCGGGCTGGGCGAAGGCGGCGAGTACGCCTCCGGGGGGCGAGGCCGACTCCTCGTAGCGCGCGTCGGGGACCTCCTCGCCCGCCGCCGTGCGCCCACCGGGCAGGGTGCCGCCCGAGCGGTCGGCGACCAGGGCGAGGGCCCGGCGCCCGGAGATCATGCCGCGCTTGTCGGCGAGGGCGCCGCGCAGCCCTATCGAGGCCTCCAGCTCGGCGCGGGCCCGGTCGAGCTGCCCGCCGCAGAGCGCGAGGATCCCCAACTCGTGGTGGAAGTACGCCTCTTCGGCGACCTCCCCGGCATTGCGTGCCGCTTCCTGGCCCGAGCGCAGGGCGCGCTCCCAGGCGCCCCAGTGGAGCCCGCCGGCGAAGGCGGGCGCGGCCGTGCGGGCGAGCAGGACCGCGGCGCCGCTCTCCAGGGTGACGAGGGCGCCGAGGGCGGCCTGCACGGCGTCCGCCTCGGCGGCGACCCGCTCCGGGGTGACCGAGGGGTGCCCGGCCCACCAGGCGTAGTGCCGGGCGGCGGTCTTCGCGTGCTCGGTGGCGTCGTCGGCGTATCCGGCGCTCTCCAGTTGCGTACGCACGCCGGCGGCGAGGCGGTAGCGCGCGCCGACGGCGGTGACCAGGGCGCAGCCGACCAGTTCGGCGAGGGCCGCGTCGGCGTGGGTGTCGCCCACCAGGGCGGGCAGGTGGGCCTGGTGCGGCAGTTCGCCGCCGAGCGCGACGGCGAACTTCAGCGTGGCGCGGGCGGAGGGGCTGAGCCGCGAGGCGAGCAGGGCCGCGGGCGCGGCGCCGTCGGCGAGTGAGGGCAGCGGGATCGCGGGGCCGTCGTCGGGGCCCGCGTCGAAGGGCGCGTCGACGGGGGTGTCGGCGAAGTAGCCGTACTCCTCGAAGGCGTGCGGGTCGGCGCGGAGCTGGTCGCGCTGGTGGAGCAGGGCGCCCGCCTGGACGAAGCGCAGCGGCAGGCCCTCGGACTCGAACCACAGGTCGCCCGCCCAGTTGGCCTCCTCGTCGTCGAGGACCCGTCCGACGACGCGTTCGAGCAGTTCGAGGCTGCCGCCGCGGCCGAGGCCGCCGAGGAAGACCTCTTCGAGGTGGGAGTCGGCGGCGGGGGCGGGGGTGTCGGGCGTGGCGGCGAGGAGGAAGGCGCACTCGGGTGTGGCGTCGAGCAGTTCGTCGAGGGCCGCGCCGCCGAACTCCAGGTCGTCGAGGACGACGACGGCACCGATGTCGTGGACCAGTTCGAGCAGCTGGGCGCGCTCGGGGCGGTACAGGGGCGCGTCGTAGACGGTCGCGAAGAGGTCGTGGAGCAGCTCGGTCGGCGTCTTGCGGTAGCCGCAGAGCCGGATGACGCCGTCGGGCGCGAGGTCCGCGCAGTCGTCGGCGACGGCGCCCAGTAGCGCCGTGCGGCCCGATCCGGCGGGTCCGGTGAGCCGTACCGAGCGGCCGCGCGCGAGCAGCCGTACGAGGCGCTCACGCTCTTCCTGGCGTTCCAGGAGCGGCAGGCCGGGCAGCGCGGGGCCCGGCGGCACGGGCGGCATCGCGGCGCGGCGCAGCTCGGCGCGGTCGTCGGCGGTGCGCTTGGCGGGCCGCTCGGGCCGTTCCCCGGGCGGGCAGGCCTCTATCTCGCTGCCGTCGACGGGGTTGACGGTGAGCAGGAAGTCGCCCGCCACGAGCTGGACGGTGCGGGCGAGCGCGGGCGCGGGCTGCCCGAAGTCGGGTGTCAGAGGGTCGCGTGGGCGCTGCGGTCGCGCCGAGCCGTCGTGATCGTCGCCACCGTGGTCGTGGCCGTGCTCTTCGGGTCCCCGGTTCATCGGGTCCATGGTCCCAGCCCCCCAGATGCGTGTGTGCAGAGCCCCCTCCGGCCTTCGTGCACACTGCGCTGTCGCTTCTGGTCCGGCGCCCCCCGTACGGGCTCGTCCAGCGGCGGGCGACCGAACCCTAGACCTTCGCTCAGTATCTACGAGAGGGCGGGGTGCCGCCCCGCCCGAGACGTCACAGTCTCGTGAGGATTGCGCGTGAGGTGCGGTTCAGGCTCTGGGGAGCGATTCGACACCGATGCCGCCCTCGATGGCGAGGATCCGGTGCAGCCGGGTCGCCACGAGGAGGCGCTGCATCTGGGGCGGCACGTGGCGCAGGACGAGTCTGCGTCCGCACCGTCCGGCGCGGCGGTGCGCGCCCATGATGACGCCGAGGCCCGTGGCGTCCCACGAGTCCAGTTCCGACAGGTCGAGCACCAGGTCCCCGGCTCCGTCGTCGACGGCCGAGTGCAGCACCGTACGGGCGTCCGCCGCGCTACGTACGTCGAGGCGTCCCCCGACGACCAGCTGGGCCTGGTCGCCCCTGATGTGCATATGCGCTCCCCGAGAGTGCTGTGTCTGCTGTGACTGTGTCTGCTGTGACGTCTGATTCCGTAAGGCGTCTGCGTATGTCACTGCAACTGACTGCCGCGTGGGCGAGGAAGTTGCCGTCTGTAAGCGAACCGATACCGAATTCACTCCGAGGGGTGACCCAGGAGGCGACGGATCGTCGGACGAGGCGTCAGACGGCGTACGTCAGTACCGGCTCAGTGCTTGTAGAAGCCCTGCCCGCTCTTGCGCCCGATGTCACCGGCGTCAACCATCCGGCGCATCAGCTCCGGCGGCGCGAACTTCTCGTCCTGGGACTCCGTGTAGATGTTGCTGGTGGCGTGGAGCAGGATGTCGACGCCGGTGAGGTCGGCGGTCGCGAGCGGGCCCATGGCGTGGCCGAAGCCGAGCTTGCAGGCGATGTCGATGTCCTCGGCGGTGGCGACGCCCGACTCGTAGAGCTTGGCGGCCTCGACGACGAGCGCGGAGATCAGACGGGTCGTCACGAAGCCGGCGACGTCGCGGTTGACGACGATGCAGGTCTTGCCGACGGACTCGGCGAACTCCTTGGTGCGGGCGAGGGTTTCGTCGCTGGTCTTGTAGCCGCGCACCAGTTCGCACAGCTGCATCATCGGGACGGGCGAGAAGAAGTGGGCGCCCACGACGCGCTCCGGACGCTCCGTCACGGCGGCGATCTTGGTGATCGGGATGGCGGAGGTGTTGGAGGCGAGCACGGCGTCGTCGCGCACGAGCTTGTCGAGCGTGCGGAAGATCTCGTGCTTGATCTCCAGCTTCTCGAAGACGGCCTCGACGACGATGTCCGCGTCGGCGACGGCGTCCAGGTCGGTGGTGGCCGTGATGCGCCCGAGCGCGGCCTCGGCGTCGTCGGCCGCGAGCTTGCCCTTGCTCACGAACTTCTCGTACGACGCCTTGATGCCGTCGGTGCCGCGGGTCAGGGCCTCGTCGGTGACGTCGCGCAGGACGACGTCCCAGCCCGCCTGGGCGGAGACCTGAGCGATACCGGACCCCATGAGTCCAGCTCCGATGACGGCGAGCTTGCGTGCCACTGTTCCGACTCCCCTACCGCTTATCACGCTTGGCTTACACGCTGTTTACGTATGCCTCTGGAGCGGACATTAGCGGCCGTGAGCGCGCCTGTGGCGGTGAAGAGATGCGCGTCACGTCTCAAATGACGGACGTCACACTGGTACGGCCCCACGGCGCCGCCGGCAGGCCTCATCCGGCGGCGCGTACCGCGTAGTTGAGGACCCTTTCGCCGAGCAGGGACTCCATCTCGTCGAGCAGGGCGAGGCCCTCGCGGGAGACCTCGGCCACCTCGCGGCCCTTGGCCATCTCGTCGCCGATCCAGCTCATGAGCGTGCTGTGGAGCCAGGAAAGCTGCCCGGCGACGAGCGTCGGCAGCGGGTCGCCGTCGGCGGCGCCGGTCTCCTTGGCAAGGGTCTTGGCGAGGTTGTCGAGGGCCTCCTGCTGGATGGCCCAGAGGCGGGAGCGCAGCGGCGGCGCCTCGGTGATGACCTTCATGAAGTCGGCCCAGCCGGGGACGAGGCCGACGGCCGGCGAGGCGCTCTCGACGTCCGTGCGCAGCTCGCGCAGGACCGCGTCGGCGGCGGACTCCCCCTCGCGGCGGCCGCGTACATGGCGGGAGAGCCGGTCGACGGCGTCCGCGCCCCGGTCGAGGAAGAGGTCCTCCTTGGCCGGGAAGTAGTTGTAGACGGTGTTGACCGAGACGTCGGCGGCCTCGGCGATCTCCGCGATCGTCACCGTGACGAAGCCGCGCTCCAGGAAGAGCCCCGTCGCGATGTCGGAGATCCGCTGCTTGGTCTGGCGCTTCTTGCGTTCTCTGAGCCCCTCGGTCATGACCTCATCGTAGGCCTCGCTGACCACCATGCAATCTTGCACCCCCATAAAACTTGGGGCGATTGCAAAAATCTACGGACTCTGTTTTTGTAGTTGCCATGGCAATCATCAGCACCGCCGGGCTCGCCCGGACCTTCCAGAGCAAGAGCGGCATCGTGGAGGCCGTGCGCGGTATCGACCTGACCGTCGAGGCGGGCGAGATCCTCGGCTTCCTCGGGCCGAACGGCGCGGGCAAGACCACCACGCTGCGCATGCTGACCACGCTGCTCCCGCCCACCGGCGGCGCCGCCACGGTGGCGGGCTGCGACCTGGCGAAGGACCCCGCGGGCGTACGGAGCAAGATCGGTTACGTCGCCCAGTCCGGCGGCGTCGACCTGAGCATCTCCGTACGCGAGGAGCTGATCACCCAGGGGCGGCTCTACCGCCTGTCGAAGCTCCAGGCCGCCGCCCGCGCCGACGAGTTGGCGCACGACCTCAACCTGACCGAGCTGATGGAACGCCCCTGCGCCGCGCTCTCCGGCGGCCAGCGGCGGCGCCTGGACATCGCCCTCGGGCTCACGCACCGGCCCGAGGTGCTCTTCCTGGACGAGCCGACCACCGGGCTCGACCCGGGCAGCCGCGCCGACCTGTGGAAGCTGGTGCGCAAACTGCGCGATGTGCACGGCACGACGGTCTTCCTCACCACGCACTACCTCGACGAGGCCGACGCGCTCTCCGACCGCCTGGTCGTCGTCGACAGGGGCGTGGTGGTCGCCGTGGGCACACCGAGCGCGCTCAAGCTCCGGTACTGCGGCTCGATCGACGCCTCGCTCCAGGACACCTTCCTCGCCATCACCGGGCGCGACATCGCGCCCAAGGACACGGCCCCCCTCGCCGTCTGAGACCCCAGGACCCCACCGATGCCCGCTCTGCTCTCCGACATCGCGCTGATCTTCGGGCGGTACGCCCGCCAGACCCTGCGCTCCAAGTTCCAGATCTTCTTCGGCGTCCTGACGCCCCTGCTCTACCTGCTCTTCTTCGGGCCTCTCCTCACCGATCTGCCGCTCGGCTCCCAGGGCGACTCCTGGCAGATCCTCGTGCCGGGGCTGCTGCTCCAACTCGGCCTGTTCGGTGCCACGTTCAGCGGCTTCGCGCTCATCATCGAGAAGCAGTTCGGCGTGGTCGAGCGGATGCGGGTGACGCCCGTGAGCCGCCTCGCGCTGCTGCTCGGCCGGGTCCTGCGCGACGCCGCGCTCTTCGTCTTCCAGGCGGTGCTGCTGGTGCTCGCCGCGCTGGCGATGGGGCTCAGGGCGCCGCTCGCCGGCATCCTCATCGGCTTCGCGTTCGTGGCGGTCCTGGCCGCCGGGCTCGCCTCACTCTCGTACGCGCTGGCCATGAAGGTCTCCAAGGCGCACGAGTTCGGGCCCGCGGTGAACGCCATCAGCATGCCCTCGATGCTGCTCTCCGGCCTGATGCTGCCGATGGCGCTCGCGCCCTCCTGGCTGGACGTGCTGTCGCACTTCATGCCGTTCCGCTACCTCGTCGACGCGGTGCGGGCCGGATACGTGGGCGACTACGCGACCACGACCATGCTGTACGGCGTCCTGATGGCCCTCGCCTTCATCCTGCTGTCCGTGACGGTGGGCACACGCGTCTTCAAGAGGGCCGGGGCGTAACTACGCTGGCCGCATGGTCAATCTGACGCGCATCTACACCAGGACCGGCGACCAGGGCACGACGGCCCTCGGCGACATGAGCCGCACCGCCAAGACCGACCCCCGGATCGGGGCGTACGCCGACGCCAACGAGGCCAACGCGGTCATCGGCACGGCGATCGCGCTCGGCGGGCTCGACGAGGAGGTCGTGAAGGTCCTCGTACGGGTCCAGAACGACCTCTTCGACGTGGGCGCCGACCTCTCCACGCCCGTCGTCGAGGATCCCAAGTACCCGCCGCTGCGCGTCGAGCAGTCCTACGTCGACAAGCTGGAGGCGGACTGCGACCGCTTCCTCGAGGAGCTGGAGAAGCTGCGCAGCTTCATCCTGCCGGGCGGCACCCCGGGCGCGGCGCTGCTGCACCAGGCCTGCACAGTGGTGCGGCGGGCCGAGCGCTCGACGTGGGCGGCGTTCGAGGTGCACGGCGAGACGATGAACCCGCTGACGGCCACCTACCTCAACCGCCTCTCCGACCTCCTGTTCATCCTGGCCCGCGTGGCCAACAAGGAGGTCGGGGACGTGCTGTGGGTGCCGGGCGGCGAGCGGTAGCCGCGCGGCGAGCGGTAGCCGCGCGGCCGTCAGAGCTTGGTCAGCGGCCGGTCCCCGTCCCGTTCCCCGGGCGCCGGGGCCGGGATCCGCTTCGGGAAGAGCGTGTAGCTGAGCGCGATCAGGCCGTGGAGGCCCACCGTCCGCCAGGCCGTGTGCATCCACCCCTCCAGCGAGGAGGTGCGGCTCGGGTCGTCGACGTACCACATGGCCAGCAACAGCAGCGCGGTCGCGACGGCCCCCGCCACGAGGGTGCCGAGCCAGATCCTGGCCTCGTGCAGGGCGCGGGGCCTGCCGTAGCGGGGCGGGCGCGGCACCGGCGTGCCGTGGAAGCGGTGCGCCGCGTGGCCGTCGAGCCACTTCACCGTGCGGTGGCCGTGGCCCACGGTGTAGCCGATGTACAGCGCGGCGAGTCCGTGCTTCCAGCTCGGGTCGGCGCCGTTCTTCAGGTCGAGCGCGGTCACGACCAGGAGCACGACCTCGAGAAGCGGCTCGCACAGCAGGATCGCGATCCCGAGGCGCGGCATGCGCAGCAGATAGCGGGCGGCGAGGCCGGCGGCCAGCAGCACCCAGAAGCCGACCTCGCAGATGATGATCAGCGTGACGATCACGGTTCGCTCCTCTCGGTCACCCCTCAAGGCTCCCCCGAGGCCGGGCGCGGATCATCGTCGCCAGTGACGAGGTGGGACTGCATCCTTCGATGTAGCGGGCGCTTCCTCCCCCAGGATCACGCGTGTCACCGTCCCGCCGTGTTGGATGGAGGGCATGGCCCTGTCCCTCCCCCGCCCGCAGCGCGTCGACGTGCGGATCGCCGTATCCAGCCTGCTCGGCGGGCTCGTGCTGTGGGCGCTCGGACTGCACGCGCAGCCGGACCGGGCGCTCGGCGCCGCCTGGGCGCTGATCCCGCTCTTCGTCCTGGCCGGGCTCGAACTGCTGCGCAGCACCATGCCCCGGACCGCCCTGCTCCTCGCCGCGTGCGCCCTGGTCTTCGACCAGTTCACGAAGGGCAACCTCGCGTCGATCCTGATGTTCACGGACATCGTGTACGCGGCCGTCGTCTATGGCACCCCGGCCGCCGCCCGCCGCCTCCCGGTGACCACGGGCGTCATCACGGTGGCGGTGACGTTCGGCTTCCTCGCGTGGTGGCGCGAGCCCGAGGCCGTGCTCATCGGCGTCCTCGTCGGGATCGTGCTGTACGCACCCGCCACCACGGGCGTCCTCGTGCGCAATCACCGCGAGGCGGCCGCCGCGGCCAAGCTGCGGGCCGAGCAGACCGCGCTGCTCGCCGAGATGGACCGCGTCCAGGCGGTCACCGCCGAGCGCGCCAGGATGGCCCGCGAACTGCACGACATGGTCGCCAACCACCTCTCGGCGATCGCCATCCACTCCACGGCCGCGCTCTCCCTCGACGACCCGGTGGCCAGCAAGGACGCACTCGCCGTCATCCGGGAGAACAGCGTCCAGGGCCTGGCCGAGATGCGCCGCCTCATCGGCATCCTGCGCGACGCCGGCGGCGACCTCGAACCGGCCGCGTCGCCCACCCTCGACGGCCTCGCCGCCCTGGTCGAGGGCGCCCGCACCAACGGCCTCGACGTCACGCTCGACGACGCCCGCGCCCCGCAGGGCCCGAAGCTGCCCGCGCCGGTCGAGCTGGCGGCGTACCGCATCGTCCAGGAGTCCCTGACGAACGCCCTCAAGCACGCCTCGCCGGGCCGGGTGTCCGTGCGCCTGACCCAGCAGCCCCGCGCCCTTAGGGTCCGCGTCACCAGCCCGTACGACGATCCGTCCGGGCCCCGCGCCCCCGGCTCGGGAGCCGGTCTCGTCGGCATGCGCGAGCGCACCGAACTGCTCGGCGGCACCTTTGAATCCGGCCCCGAGAGCAGCCCCGACGGCAAGGTCTGGATCGTCTCCGTGACCCTGCCGGTCGACCCCGCAGACGAAGGAGCCAAGGAATGATCCGGGTGCTAGTCGCCGAGGACCAGTCAGCCGTACGCGCGGGACTCGTCCTGATCCTGCGCAGCGCGTCCGACATCGAGGTGGTCGGCGAGGCGGCGGACGGTGAGCAGGCCGTGGCCCTCGCCCGCGAGCTGCGGCCGGACCTGATCCTGATGGACATACAGATGCCACGGCTCGACGGGGTGTCGGCAACGCGCCAGGTCGTCGCCGAGGGGCTTGCGGACGTCCTCGTACTGACCACCTTCGACCTCGACGAGTACGTCTTCGGGGCGCTGCGCGCGGGCGCCAGCGGGTTCCTCCTGAAGAACACGGAGGCGAAGGACCTCATCGAGGGCGTCCGCACGGTCGCGCGCGGCGAGGGCCTGATCGCCCCGGCCGTCACCCGCCGTCTCATCGCCGAGTTCGCCGCCCCGCCCAGGGTCGTACGCAGGGAGAACGCGCCGGACCCCGCCGTCCTGGAGAGCCTCACGCGTCGCGAGCGCGAGGTGCTTTCCTGCATCGGCGAGGGTCTGTCGAACGCGGAGATCGCGGGCCGCCTGTCCATGGCGGAGGCGACGGTGAAGACGCATGTGAGCCGGCTGCTGGGCAAGCTTGAGCTGCGCAGCCGCGTCCAAGCGGCTGTCCTCGCGCAGGAGTTGGGTGTCTGAGGGTTCCGGGGACCGTCCGGATCCGGCCATTGGTTCAGACCTCTTGACCGCTGGTCCAGACCTTTCTATTCTCACCGCACTGCGGTGAGCACACCCCCACGTGTCCACGTGCTCACGGGCGGCGCAGGGTCCCACCCCTAAGACCCCCGGATCTCACCCGAGGAGCACCTCGTGCGCTTCACACAGAGCGACACCCGCTCAAGACTGAGAATCAGACACAAAACCGTGGCCGGACTGACCACGCTGCTGCTCCCGCTCGCCACCCTGGTCGCCCTCGGCGCTCCCGCCGAGGCGGCCCCCGAGGCCGCCCCCGAGGCCACCGCCACCTACGCCAAGACCCAGGACTGGGGCAACGGCTTCGAGGGCAAGTGGACCATCAAGAACACCGGCACCACCACGCTCAGCTCCTGGAACGTCCAGTGGGACTTCCCCGCCGACACCAAGGTGACCTCGGCCTGGGACGCCACCGTCACCAACTCCGGCACCCGCTGGACGGGGAAGAACCTCAGCTGGAACGGGACGCTCGCCCCCGGCGCCTCGGTCTCCTTCGGATTCAACGGCACGGGCCCCGGCGCCCCCTCCAAGTGCACGCTCAACGGCGGCAGCTGTGACGGCGGCAGCGTCCCCGGCGACAACCCGCCGAGCGCCCCCGGCACCCCGACCGCCTCCGACGTCACCGACACCTCGGCGAAGCTCGACTGGAAGGCCGCCACCGACGACAAGGGCGTCAAGAACTACGACGTCCTGCGCGACGGCGCCAAGGTCGGCACGGTGACGGGCACCTCGTACACCGACAGCGGCCTGAGCGCGGGCACCGACTACTCCTACACCGTGCAGGCCCGCGACACCGCCGACCAGACCGGTCCCGCGAGCGGCGCCGTCAAGGTCCGCACCACGGGCGGCGGCGACCCGGGCCCCGGCCCCGGCGACAAGGTCAAGCTCGGCTACTTCACCGAGTGGGGCGTCTACCAGCGCAACTACCACGCCAAGAACATCGCCACCTCCGGGTCGGCCGGGAAGATCACGCACATCAACTACAGCTTCGGCAACGTCCAGGGCGGCAAGTGCACCATGGGCGACTCCTACGCGGCGATCGACAAGGCCTACACCGCCGACCAGAGCGTCGACGGCGTCGCCGACACCTGGGACCAGCCCCTGCGCGGCAACTTCAACCAGCTGCGCAAGCTCAAGGCCAAGTACCCGAACATCAAGATCCTCTGGTCCTTCGGCGGCTGGACCTGGTCCGGCGGCTTCACCGACGCCATGAAGAACCCCGCGGCCTTCGCCAAGTCCTGCCACGACCTGGTCGAGGACCCGCGCTGGGCCGACGTCTTCGACGGCATCGACCTGGACTGGGAGTACCCGAACGCCTGCGGCCTGTCCTGCGACACCTCGGGCCCGGCCGTCTTCAAGACGATGATGCAGGCGTTCCGCAACCAGTTCGGAGCCAAGAACCTCGTCACCGCCGCCATCACCGCCGACGCCTCCAGCGGCGGCAAGATCGACGCCGCGGACTACGGCGGGGCGGCGCAGTACGCCGACTGGTACAACGTGATGACGTACGACTTCTTCGGCGCATGGGCGGCCAAGGGCCCGACGGCCCCGCACTCCCCGCTCACCTCCTACGCCGGTATCCCGCAGGAGGGCTTCAACTCCGCGGCGGCGATATCCAAGCTGAAGGCCAAGGGCGTGCCCTCCGCCAAGCTGCTGCTCGGCATCGGCTTCTACGGGCGTGGCTGGACCGGCGTTACCCAGAAGGAGCCGGGAGGCTCCGCGACGGGCGCGGCGCCGGGCACCTATGAGGCGGGCATCGAGGACTACAAGGTCCTCAAGAACTCCTGCCCCTCGAATGGGACGGTCGCCGGGACGGCGTACGCGCACTGCGGTACGAACTGGTGGTCGTACGACACCCCGTCGACGGTCCGCTCCAAGATGACCTGGGCCAAGGAGCAGGGGCTCGGCGGCGCGTTCTTCTGGGAGTTCAGTGGGGATACCAGCAACGGTGAGATGGTGAGCGCCATCAATGACGGCCTGAAGTAAAGCGCCGTCCACTGAACGAAGCCGGGAAGATGGGATCGCCCCCCATCTTCCCGGCTTCTTTGTGTTCTGCGGGTTGATTGTGGCTGGTCGCGCCGTTCCCCGCGCCCCTTTCAGGGGCTTCACTCACGCCACATTGACACGTTGGCCGGGAGGCGCTGCCTCCAGCCAGGCCAGGAAGCCCGTCAGTGCGTCCTCGCTCATCGCCAGTTCCAGGCGGACTCCGCGGTGCAGGCAGCCGAGGACGGTGGCGTCGGAGAGCAGGGCCAGCTCCTCCTCGCCGTCGGGGGCGCGGCGGTCGACCACCTCGATGGCCGAGCGTTCGAGAACGCGGCGCGGCCGGGGAGCGTACGAGAAGACGCGGTACCACTCGACCCGGTCGCCGTTGTAGCGGGCGACGCCGTACCCCCAGCCCTTGCCGGAGGTGTCGCCCTTCTCGGGGGCGTCCCAGCGCAGGGAGCAGTCGAACGTACCCCCGGACCGCTGGATCAGCCGGCGGCGCAGTCCGAAGACGAAGAGCCCCACCAGAACCAGCGCGATCACAGCAAGTCCGCACACGAGCAGAGTGAGGATCATCGGCACCGACCTCCTCGCCTCTACTATCGGTCACCCGACCGACAACGGACCAAATACATTGCACCCGCATTGCCTCAGCCGCGACCCGGTCCGGAATGTTCCCGGACCTGGCCGCGGCTGAGTCACGTTACGCCGCGCGCTGGGGTCAGCGCGCCGCCACCGCACGCAGTCGGACGTCGGCGCGTCGCTCGGCAGAGGCGTCGGCCTCCGACTTCGCGCGCTCCAGCGCCCGCTCCGCACGCTGGACGTCGATCTCGTCGGACAGCTCCGCGATCTCGGCCAGCAGCGACAGCTTGTCGTCCGCGAAGGAGATGAATCCCCCGTGGACAGCGGCGACGACCGTGCCGCCGTCGCTCGTACGAATGGTCACCGGGCCCGACTCCAGCACACCGAGCAGCGGCTGGTGACCGGGCATGACGCCGATGTCGCCGGACGTGGTGCGCGCGACGACCAGGGTGGCCTCGCCGGACCAGACGCTGCGGTCCGCGGCGACCAGCTCGACATGCAGCTCAGCAGCCAAGGGTGGCTCCTCGGGTCACCACCCGGCGGCTTCGCCGGGTGTTGGGTCAAATTCTAGTGGGCGTACGAAGAGGGGCGGGACACGGCCCCCGCGGGGTGGCAACCCGCCCCTCTCCGGAGTTGAGCTAAGGGGCTCAGGAGACGCCCAGCTCCTTGGCGTTCTTCTTGAGGTCCTCAAGACCACCGCACATGAAGAAGGCCTGCTCGGGGAAGTGGTCGTACTCGCCGTCGCAGATCGCGTTGAAGGCCGCGATCGACTCGTCGAGGGACACGTCCGAACCGTCCACGCCGGTGAACTGCTTGGCGGCGTGCGTGTTCTGCGACAGGAAGCGCTCCACGCGACGGGCACGGGCGACGACGAGCTTGTCTTCCTCGCTCAGCTCGTCGATACCGAGGATCGCGATGATGTCCTGGAGGTCCTTGTACTTCTGAAGGATCCCCTTCACGCGCATCGCGGCCTCGTAGTGGTCCTGCGCGATGTAGCGCGGGTCCAGGATGCGGGACGTGGAGTCCAGCGGGTCCACGGCCGGGTAGATGCCCTTCTCGGAGATCGGACGGGAGAGAACCGTCGTCGCGTCGAGGTGGGCGAACGTGGTGGCCGGGGCCGGGTCGGTCAGGTCGTCCGCGGGGACGTAGATCGCCTGCATCGAGGTGATCGAGTGACCACGGGTCGAGGTGATGCGCTCCTGGAGGAGACCCATCTCGTCGGCCAGGTTCGGCTGGTAACCCACCGCGGAGGGCATGCGGCCGAGCAGGGTCGAGACCTCGGAACCGGCCTGCGTGAAGCGGAAGATGTTGTCGATGAAGAACAGCACGTCCTGCTTCTGCACATCGCGGAAGTACTCCGCCATGGTCAGACCGGCCAGGGCGACGCGCAGACGCGTGCCCGGCGGCTCGTCCATCTGGCCGAAGACCAGCGCGGTCTTGTCCAGAACGCCGGCTTCCTCCATCTCGACCATGAGGTCGTTGCCCTCACGGGTGCGCTCGCCGACACCGGCGAAGACGGAGACACCGTCGTGCAGCTTGGCCACACGGACGATCATTTCCTGGATCAGAACGGTCTTACCGACACCGGCACCACCGAACAGACCGATCTTTCCACCCTTGACGTACGGGGTGAGAAGGTCGACGACCTTCAGGCCGGTCTCGAACATCTCGGTCTTGGACTCGAGCTGGTCGAAGGACGGGGCCTTGCGGTGGATCGTCCAGCGCTCGGCGTCCGCGACGGTCGACGGGTCGTCGTTCAGGACCTCGCCGAGCGTGTTGAACACACGGCCCTTGGTCACGTCGCCGACCGGCACCGAGATGCCCTTGCCGGTGTCCTTGACCGGGGCCTGGCGGACCAGGCCGTCGGTGGGCTGCATCGAGATCGCGCGGACCACGCCGTCACCCAGGTGCTGGGCGACCTCGAGGGTCAGCGTCTTGCGGCCGCCCGCGGTCTCCGGGTCGTCGACCTCGACGTGCAGGGCGTTGTAGATCTCCGGCATCGCGTCGACGGGGAACTCCACGTCGACGACCGGGCCGATGACCCGGGCGACGCGGCCCGTGGCAACGGCCGTCTCAACTGTGGTCGTCATTACTTGTCACTCCCCGCGGTCGCGTCGGACAGGGCTGCTGTGCCGCCGACGATCTCGCTGATTTCCTGGGTGATTTCGGCCTGGCGGGCCGCGTTGGCAAGCCGGGAGAGGCTGTTGATCAGATCCCCGGCGTTGTCGGTCGCCGACTTCATCGCGCGGCGCGTGGCGGCGTGCTTGGAGGCAGCCGACTGGAGCATCGCGTTGTAGATACGGCTCTCGACGTACCGCGGCAGCAGGGCGTCGAGGACGTCCTCCGCCGACGGCTCGAAGTCGTACAGCGGAAGGATCTCGCCCTTGGCGGGCTTCTCCTCCGCGACCTCTTCGAGGCTGAGCGGCAGCAGGCGGCCGTCGATGGCCGTCTGCGTCATCATCGAGACGAACTCGGTGTAGACGATGTGGAGTTCGTCCACGCCGCCGTCCGCCGTCTCCTTCTCGATCGCCTCGATCAGCGGCGCCGCGACCTTCTTGGCGTCCGCGTACGTGGGCTCATCGGTGAAGCCCGACCACGATTCCACGACCTTGCGCTCGCGGAAGTTGTAGTGGGCCAGACCACGGCGGCCGACGATGTACGTGTCGACCTCCTTGCCCTCGGCCTCCAGGCGCGCGGTCAGCTGCTCCGCGGCCTTGATGGCGTTCGAGTTGAAGGCGCCGGCCAGACCGCGGTCGCTCGTGAGGAGCAGAACCGCGGTACGGGTCGCCGTCTCCGCCTCGGTCGTCAGCGGGTGCTTCGTGTTCGAGCCAGTGCCGACCGCCGTGACCGCGCGGGTGAGCTCGGTCGCGTACGGCGTGGAGGCCGCCACCTTGCGCTGCGCCTTGACGACGCGCGAGGCGGCGATCATCTCCATCGCCTTGGTGATCTTCTTGGTCGCGGTGACGGATCGGATGCGACGCTTGTAGACCCGGAGCTGAGCTCCCATGAGTCAGGTCCCTTCCTTACGTCACTTGGCGGCGGCCGGAGCGTCCTCGCCGAGAAGCTTCCCGTCCGAGGTCTCGAACTGCTTCTTGAACTCCACGATGGCGTCGCCGACGGCCTGGAGGGTGTCGTCCGACATCTTGCCGCCCTCCTTGATGGAGGTCATGAGGCCCTGCTCCTTGCGGTGCAGGTACTCGAGCAGCTCCTTCTCGAAGCGGCGGATGTCGTTGACCGGCACGTCGTCCATGCGACCGGTGGTACCGGCCCACACGGAGACGACCTGGTCCTCGGTCGCCATCGGCTCGTACTGCGGCTGCTTGAGCAGCTCGACCATGCGCTGGCCGCGCTCCAGCTGCGCCTTCGACGCGGCGTCCAGGTCGGAACCGAAGGCGGCGAACGCCTCCAGCTCACGGAACTGGGCGAGGTCCACGCGCAGTCGGCCGGAGACCTGCTTCATCGCCTTGTGCTGCGCGGAACCACCGACTCGGGAGACGGAGATACCGACGTTCAGCGCGGGGCGCTGACCGGCGTTGAAGAGGTCCGACTCCAGGAAGCACTGGCCGTCGGTGATGGAGATGACGTTGGTCGGGATGAACGCCGACACGTCGTTCGCCTTGGTCTCGACGATGGGCAGACCCGTCATCGAGCCCTTGCCCAGCTCGTCGGAGAGCTTCGCGCAGCGCTCCAGCAGACGCGAGTGCAGGTAGAAGACGTCACCCGGGTAGGCCTCGCGCCCCGGCGGGCGACGGAGCAGCAGGGACACGGCGCGGTAGGCGTCGGCCTGCTTCGAGAGGTCGTCGAAGACGATGAGGACGTGCTTGCCCTCGTACATCCAGTGCTGGCCGATGGCCGAGCCGGTGTACGGCGCCAGGTACTTGAAGCCGGCCGGGTCGGACGCCGGGGCGGCGACGATGGTCGTGTACTCCAGCGCGCCGGCCTCTTCGAGCGCACCACGCACGGAGGCGATGGTGGAGCCCTTCTGACCGATGGCGACGTAGATGCAGCGCACCTGCTTGTTCACGTCGCCCGAGCGCCAGTTGTCGCGCTGGTTGATGATCGTGTCGACGGCCAGGGCGGTCTTGCCGGTCTGGCGGTCACCGATGATCAGCTGACGCTGGCCACGGCCGATCGGGGTCATCGCGTCGACGGCCTTGTAGCCCGTCTCCATCGGCTCGTGCACCGACTTACGGGCCATGACGCCCGGTGCCTGCAACTCGAGGGCGCGACGTCCGCTGGTCTCGATCTCGCCGAGGCCGTCGATCGGGTTGCCGAGCGGGTCGACGACGCGGCCGAGGTAGCCCTCGCCCACGGCGACCGACAGCACCTCGCCGGTACGGGTGACCGGCTGGCCTTCCTCGATGCCGCTGAACTCGCCGAGGACGACCGCGCCGATCTCGCGCTCTTCGAGGTTCAGCGCGAGGCCGAGGGATCCGTCCTCGAACTTCAGCAGCTCGTTCGCCATGGCCGAGGGGAGACCCTCGATCTTGGCGATACCGTCGCCGGCGACGGTGACCGTACCGACCTCCTCGCGCGAGGCCGCGTCCGGCTTGTACGCCTGGACAAAGTTCTCCAGCGCGTCCCGGATCTCCTCCGGCCGGATCGTGAGCTCCGCCATCTGGGTTCCCTGCTCTCCTTGTTGGGCCCGAAGTTTTCTTGGGGGGTCTGGGGTCAGCCCCCAGGAATCCTCTGCACGGCCCAACTAGGGCCGTATTTCGTGCGTGTTGAGTTACTGGCCGGCCACGCGGCGGCCGGCTTCCTCGATGCGGTCCGCGATGCTGCCGTTGATGACCTCGTCGCCCACCTGGACGGTGATCCCGCCGAGGACCTCGGGGTCCACGTCGAGATTGAGGTGCATCGGGCGTCCGTACATCTTGACCAGGGCGGCGCCGAGGCGTTCCTTCTGCTGGTCCGAGAGCGGAACAGCCGAAGTGACGACGGCCACCATGCGGTTGCGTCGGTCCGCGGCCAGCTTGGAGAGGGACTCGATTCCCTCTTCCAGGCTACGTCCGCGCGGCGCGGTCACAAGGCGCTCGACGAGTCGCTCCGTCACGTCCTCGGCGCGACCGCCGAGCAGGCTGCGCAGCAGCTCGCTCTTGGCCGTGCCCGTGGCGGCGCGGTCGGTGAGCGCCGCCCGCAGCTGGGTGCTGGACGCGACGATCCGGCCGAACCGGAACAGCTCGTCCTCGACATTGTCCAGCGCACCGGCCTGCTGCGCGGCGGTCAGGTCGGCGAGGTTGGCAAGCTCCTCGAGGGAGTCCACCAGGTCGCGCGACTGCGACCAGCGCGAGCGCACCATCCCGGCCACCAGGTCGGCGGTCTCGCCGCCCACCTGGCTGCCCAGCAGGCGCCCGGCCAGCTCGGCCTTGGCCTCGCCGGACTGCGCCGGGTCGGTCAGGACCCGACGCAGCGAGACCTCGCGGGCGAACAGCGCGGTGACCGCGGCCAGCTCGTCCGCGAGCCGCTTGGCGTCGACCGACGTGTTGTCGGTCAGCGCGTCCAGACGCTCGCGCGCGGCGGCCCGTGCCTCGCGGCTGGCTCCGTGCGCAGTCATCGAGCCGCCTCGGCCTTCGAAGCTGCTTCATCGAGTCCGTCGAGGAAGCGGTCGATCGTGCGGCTCTGCCGGGCGTGGTCCTCAAGGGACTCGCCGACGAGCTTGCCGGCCAGGACGGTGGCCAGGTGGCCCACGTCCTGACGCAGCGACTGAGCGGCGGCCTTGCGGTCGGCCTCGATCTGGGCGTGGCCCGCGGCGACGATCTCCTCGCGCTGACGCTGGCCCTCGGCCCGCATCTCGGCGATGAGCTGAGCGCCCTGCTCCTGCGCCTCCTGACGCAGACGCGCGGCCTCGTGCCGGGCCTCGGCGAGCTGAGCCTTGTACTGCTCGAGCACGCTCTGAGCCTCGGTCTGAGCGGCCTCGGCCTTCTCGATGCCGCCTTCGATCGCCTCGCGGCGCTCTTCCAGAACCTTGTTGATGTTCGGGAGGAACTTCTTGGCGAAGAAGCCGAAGACGATGACGAACGCGATGAGGCCGATGACGAGCTCAGGGATCTCCGGAATCAGAGGGTTTTGAGGCTCCTCCGACGCCAGCTGTACCAGGGAGATCACATCAGTGCCTTCCGTTGAAGTTTCTCGTCAACGAGACCGGATCAGGAAGGAACCGGGTAAACGAAGCCCATGACCAGACCGATGAGCGCCAGGGCCTCACAGAGCACGAAGCCGAGGATCTGGTTCTGGCGGATGAGGCCGGCGGCCTCGGGCTGACGGGCGAGGGCCTGCGTACCGTTACCGAAGATGACGCCGACGCCGATGCCGGGGCCGATCGCGGCGAGGCCGTAGCCGATCGCACCGAAGTTGCCCTGGATGTTGACCGCGGCGAGGGTCTCGAGAGCGGACATGCCGTAACTTCCTTCTTTTTACGGGCCGGTGGGGGTTGGCCACCGGATGTATCGGGGGGAGGAGAGGCGTACTCAGTGGTGCTCGGCGAGCGCGCCCTGGATGTAGCTGGAGGCCAGCAGGATGAAGACGTAGGCCTGGAGCGCCTGGATGAACAGCTCGAAGATCGTCATCACGATGACCATCACGAAGGAGACGCCCGCGTAGGCGATTCCGATGCCGTTCAGCAGGTACCAGCTCGCGATCGTGAAGATCACCAGCAGGACGTGGCCCGCGAACATGTTGGCGAAGAGCCGCACCGCGTGGGTGAAGGGCCGGATGATCATGTTCGAGAGGAACTCGAAGAACATGACCATCGGGAAGACCGGGCCGAGCGAGCGGTCGTAGCCGGTGATGTTTTTCCAGCCACCGATGAAGCCGTGCCTCTTGAAGGTCACGCTCACCCAGAGGATGTAGACGATCGCCGCGAGGCCCGCCGGCAGTGCGATGACCGAGGTCACCGGGAACTGGGCGAGCGGCACGATCGACCAGAGGTTCATGATCCAGATGAAGAAGAACAGCGAGACCATGAGAGGGACGTACTTCTCGCCCTCCTTCTTGCCGAGCGTCTCGTAGACGACCCCACGGCGCACGAAGTCGTAGCCGGCCTCACCGATCATCTGGAGCTTGCCAGGGATCAGCTTGGGCTTATTGAAAGCCGCCCAGAAGAAACCGATGACGACGACCGAACTCACCAGGGCCAGCAGCATCGGCTTGTTGAACTCGAAGCCGCCTACGGTGAAAATCGGCTCGAAGAGGAAGGAGTGCAGGCCGGGGGTCGGGAAACCGCACCCTTCAAAAATATGGCAATCGGTCTCGAAGGCGAGCGTCTGGGCGTTACTCACCGCGAGCTCCTTCAGCGTGGCGCATGGGTACGGCAACCTCGATGTGTCGGCGCGGCATACGACCGCGGAGCGGCACTGGACTGGACTTGCGGATTTGGGGGCGGCGGCTGGGCTCCGAGCCGTAAGGCTTCACAGGCACGGCCGCCTCCCGCGCCAGCTCTGCCGCAGTTGTGGCGAGACCATAGCAAATGAGCGGAGGCCTTCTTACGCTGGCCCTACAGCTCACGATTGCGGCCGGGCGGATTCCGGCTCCACGTAGAGGACCTTGGCCTTCATATGGGAGCGCACCTGCGCTCCCATCCACACCAAAGTGGCGGCGAGCAGGGTGAACGCGAAGCACTTGTGATTGAAGGCCGACGTACCGCGCAGCGCGGTGAGGGCGACCATCAGCACCAGGATCTGGATGGTGTACACCAGCAGACCCATCATCTGGAACAGATGAGGGAAAGAACGCGCACCTCGCTGTAGGGCCACGAGGCCACCGCCCATGAACAGCAGGACGACCAGTGCGCCGAAGGTGGCACCGAGCGCACCCTTGCCACCGGCTACGGCAGCGCTGACCGCGACCCCGGCCGCACCCGCGGCAGCGGTGGGCAGGGCACAGTGCAGGAGTGTGCGGGCGTCGTTGGACTGCATGGCGGCAGCTCCTCCGGCGGAATTTGGGGACGTGGCATTGCGATCGTCGAGCGAAGGTCGAGCGAAGGCCTTGGCCCGGACACGTAGAGGCGCACCTCACCAAGGCGGCCGATCTCGTCGGGGCCGCCCCAATATATCTCGGGTTCTCGTGAACCGTATCACAAACTATTTGATGCAGTCTTTACCTGAAAGTGTGCTCACCATCACACGAACGGGCCACCCAGCGTGTTTCGCCATGGACCCGAGCGCGTCACAGGTGCTAGCCGCACCTACTCCCGCTCGTGCGACCGTACACGGGGCCTCTCGGACACCGCGGTACTGCCGTGCAGCTTCAGGGCGCTCAGCTCGCGCACCGGGGCCACGGGCGCGGTGAGGGCGGCGGGCGCCTCCTGGGCGGCGCTCTCCGCGCGGCGGCGCCGGTACCGCGGCGGCACGAAGGACTCGGCCCAGCGCGGGGTGCGCGGGGTGAAGCGCGGCAGCAGGAGCAGTACGAGGCCCAGCGCGCTCAGCGCGACGATGAGCAGCAGGATCCACACGCTGGTGGAGTGCACCGAGTACGCGACCGTGCCGAAGGCGATGAGCGCCGACCAGAAGTACATGATCAGGACCGCGCGGCTGTGCGAGTGGCCGATCTCCAGGAGCCGGTGGTGCAGGTGGCCGCGGTCCGCCGCGAAGGGCGACTTGCCGTTCCAGGTGCGCCGCACGATCGCGAGCACCAGGTCGGCGAAGGGGATCGCGATGATCGTCAGCGGCATCAGGAGCGGGATGAAGACCGGCAGCATCGCGTGGGTGGCGTCGCGGGTGCCGCCGAAGTTCAGCTTCATGGCGTCCGGGTCGACCTGCCCGGTGACGGAGATGGCGCCCGCCGCGAGGATCAGCCCGATCAGCATCGACCCCGAGTCGCCCATGAAGATCCGGGCGGGGTGCATGTTGTGCGGCAGGAAGCCGAGGCACATGCCCATGAGGATCGCGGCGAAGAGGGTCGCGGGGGCCGCGGACTCGATGCCGTAGCCGTACCAGATGCGGTAGGCGTACATGAAGGACGCGGCGGAGGCGATGCAGACCATGCCCGCCGCGAGGCCGTCGAGGCCGTCCACGAAGTTGACGGCGTTGATGGTGATGACGACGAGCGCGACCGTCAGCAGCGTGCCCTGGCCGGAGGTCAGCGAGACCGTGCCGACGCCGGGGACCGGGATCCACAGGATCGTCAGGCCCTGCATCACCATGACGCCGGCGGCGATCATCTGGCCGCCGAGCTTGATCAGGGCGTCGATCTCGAACTTGTCGTCCAGGACGCCGATCAGCCAGATCAGCGCCGCTCCGGAGAGCAGGGCGCGCGGCTCGTTGGAGTTCTCGAAGACCGCGTTCAGGTTCGGCAGGTGGTCGGCGACCAGCAGGCCCGCGCACAGGCCGAAGAACATCGCGATCCCGCCGAGCCGGGGCGTGGGCTCCCGGTGCACGTCACGAGCGCGGATCTCCGGCATCGCGCCGGCCACGATCGCGAACTTCCGCACCGGCCCGGTCAGCAAGTAGGTCACCGCGGCCGTGATGCAGAGCGTCAGCAGGTATTCACGCACGGGCTTCCCCACAGGTATCGCTGGCCATCTCAGCCCCACACCCTAGCTTTGCGCGCATACGGTTGGGGACTTCCGGGTAGCGACGATGGTTGCACGAATGCGCCTGCGTCCCTGACGCGGCTACCCCGTCCTATCCCGGATACGGCGGAAATCTCCCCGCCAGTTCACGGACCTCTTCTCGTACGTTCGGGATCTCCGCGGCGTCACGGACCGCGTCGGCCAGCAGGCCGGCGATCCGTGCCATCTCGGGGGCGGTCATGCCCTGGGTCGTGACGGCGGCGCTGCCGAGGCGCAGCCCGCGGGCCTCGCCGTGCGGCAGCGCGCAGGTGTCCAGGACGATACCGGCCGCCGCGAGCCTGCCCCGGGCGGTGTGCGCCTCGACGCCGAGGGGCGCGGGGTCGGCCAGCACCAGGTGGGTGTCCGTGCCGTCGGTGGTGACCGCGAACCCGCCCGCGGCCAGGCCCTCCGCCAGCGTCCGCGCGTTGGCGACGACCTGATGGGCGTACGCCGTGAAGGCGGGTGCCGCCGCCTCGCCGAACGCGACGGCCTTGGCGGCGATCGTGTGCATCTGGGCGCCGCCCTGCGTGAACGGGAAGACCGCCCGGTCGATCCGTTCCGCCAGGTCCGCCCCGCACAGCAGGAGGCCGCCCCGGGGGCCGCGCAGGACCTTGTGGGTGGTGGCGCAGACGACGTCGGCGTGCGGCACCGGGTTGGGCGCCGCTCCCCCGGCGACCAGGCCCATGGGGTGCGCCGCGTCGGCGATGAGATAGGCGCCCACGTCGTCGGCGATCTCCCGGAAGGCCGCGTAGTCGATGTGCCGCGGATAGGAGATCGAGCCGCAGACGATCGCCTTGGGGCGGTGGCTGCGGGCGAGGGTGTGCACCTGGTCGTAGTCGATCAGCCCGCTCTCGGCGTCGACGCCGTAGCCGACGAAGTCGAACCACCGCCCGGAGAAGTTCGCGGGCGAGCCGTGCGTGAGGTGGCCGCCGTACGGCAGGCCCATCGCGAGGACGGTGTCGCCGGGGCGCAGCAGCGCGGCGTACGCGGCGAGGACGGCGGAGGACCCGGAGTGCGCCTGCACGTTGGCGTGTTCGGCGCCGAAGAGGGCCTTGGCGCGGTCGACGGCGATCCGCTCGGCGATGTCGACCAGTTCGCAGCCGCCGTGGTGGCGGGCGCCGGGGTAGCCCTCGGCGTACTTGTTGGCGAGCGGGGAGCCGAGGGCGGTCAGGACGGCGGGCGAGGTGAAGTTCTCGGCGGCCACCAGCTGGAGCCCCTCGGCCTGCCGGGCGGCCTCGGCGATGAGGACGTCGGCCAGCTCGGGGTCCTGTCGGCGCAGCGCGTCGAGATCGGTGTACGACGCCTCGTGGGCGGTGGGTGCGGTGCTGACCGTGCTGAGCGGCATCGTGGGCTCCGGGGCCTGGCGGGGGTGACCTCAGAATCCAATGTAGGCCCGTGACCGCGGGCCCGCGCGTGCCCGCGGCTACATGTGTGCGGGCACCCCGGTCAGCGCCGTCACGACGGGGTCGAGGGCCTGGTTGATCTCGTCGCCCACGGACCGGAAGAACGGCAGGGGCGCGCCGTAGGGGTCGTACACCTCGTCGGCCTCCACGTTGGGTGCGAGCAGCCAGCCGCGCAGGGCGGCGGCGGCCCGCACCAGGGCGCGGGCGCGCTCCACCACGCCGTTGCCGTCCGGCTCCGGCAGGGTCGTCGGGTCTATGGCCCGCACCAGCCGGGTGAACTCCTTGAGCGTGAAGGTGCGCAGGCCCGCCGAGTGGCCCATGGAGATGACCTGCGCCCGGTGGTCGCGGGTGGCGGTCAGGACCAGGTCGGCGCGGATGACGTGGTCGTCGAGCAGCTCGCGCCCCATGAAGCCGGTGGGGTCCGCCCCGAAGTCGGCGAGGACCGTCTCGGCGTTGGTCTCCATGGGCGCGCCCTCGTGGCCCCAGGTGCCCGCGCTCTCCACGATCAGGCCGCCGGTGAGGGGGTCGCCGAGGCGGTCGGCCAGGGCGTGCCGGGTCAGCCGCTCGGTGATCGGCGAGCGGCAGACGTTGCCGGTGCTGACGTGGAGGATGCGGAAGGTGCCCGCGGAGCCCGGGAAGCCCGTTATGCCACGCCCCGTCTCAGGGGCGGTCAATTCGCCACCTCGAGGTCGGGTACCACCTTGCGCAGCTCGTCCGCGTCCAGGGCGCCCGCGCGGAGCAGCACCGGCACCCTGCCCGTGACGTCGACGATGGAGGAGGGGACGATGCCGGGGGTCGGGCCGCCGTCCAGGTACACCGAGACGGAGTCGCCCAGCATGTCCTGTGCGGCGTCGCAGTCCTCGGGGGCGGGGTGCCCGGTGAGGTTGGCGGAGGAGACGGCCATCGGGCCGACCTCGGTGAGCAGTTCGATGGCGACGGGGTGCAGCGGCATGCGGATGGCGACCGTGCCGCGGGTGTCGCCGAGGTCCCACTGGAGGGACGGCTGCTGCTTGGCGACCAGGGTCAGGGCGCCGGGCCAGAAGGCGTCGACCAGCTCCCAGGCCATCTCGGAGAAGTCGGTGACCAGGCCGTGCAGGGTGTTCGGGGAGCCGATGAGGACGGGGGTGGGCATGTTGCGGCCGCGGCCCTTGGCGTCGAGCAGGTCGGCGCAGGCCTCCGGGCTGAAGGCGTCGGCGCCGATGCCGTAGACGGTGTCGGTGGGCAGCACGACCAGCTCGCCGCGGCGGACGGCGGACGCGGCCTCGCGCAGACCGGTCGAGCGGTCGGTCGCGTCGTTGGTGTCGTATCGCCGTGCCATTAGCGGGCCTCCTCGTACACGTACTGCTGCCTTGAAGTCATGATTGTCACGGCATCGCCTTGCGGGCGGTCGCGAAGCGCGGCCTGTTGTTGAGGTCGGGGTGGTCGGCCGCGTCGGCCCAGCCCCGTTCCTCGGTGAAGATCCAGGGGACCTGGCCGCCCTGGGTGTCGGCGTGTTCGATGACGACGACGCCACCCGGGCGCAGGAGCCGGTGGGCGGTGCGCTCGATACCGCGGATCAGTTCGAGTCCGTCCTCACCGGAGAACAGGGCGAGCTGGGGGTCGTAGTCACGGGCCTCCGGGGCGACGTACTCCCATTCGGTGAGCGGGATGTACGGCGGGTTGGAGACCACCAGGTCGACCTGGCCGTCCAGCTCGGGGAACGCGTCGAGGGCGTCGCCCTGGACGAGCTTGACCCTGGACCCCTCGACGTTCTTGCGCGTCCACTTCAGGGCGTCCTCGGACAGCTCCACGGCGTGCACGCGCGAGCGCGGCACCTCCTGGGCCAGGGCGAGCGCGATGGCGCCGGAACCGGTGCACAAATCGACGATGAGCGGCTCGACGACGTCCATCGCGCGCACCGCGTCTATGGCCCAGCCGACCACCGACTCGGTCTCCGGGCGCGGCACGAAGACGCCGGGTCCGACCTGGAGTTCCAGGTAGCGGAAGTAGGCGCGCCCGGTGATGTGCTGGAGCGGCTCGCGGGCCTCACGGCGCGCGATCGTCTCCCAGTAGCGGGCGTCGAAGTCGGCGTCCTTGACGGTGTGCAGCTGGCCCCGCTTCACGCCGTGCACGAAGGCGGCCAGCTCCTCCGCGTCGTTGCGCGGCGAGGGCACGCCGGCGTCGGCCAGCCGCTGGGTGGCCTGGGCCACTTCCGCGAGCAGCACGCTGCGGGGGTTTGGGGGTCGCCCCCCAATATGTTGCTGCACGCTGGTCCTCCGGGACAGGTCGTACGAGGGATGGGGGCGTCAGGCTGCCGCGAGCTTGGCCGCGGAGTCCGCGTCGACGCACGCCTGGATGACCGCGTCGAGTTCGCCGTCGAGCACCTGGTCCAAGTTGTACGCCTTGAAGCCGACGCGGTGGTCCGAGATCCGGTTTTCGGGGAAGTTGTACGTCCGGATCTTCTCGGAGCGGTCGACGGTGCGGACCTGGCTGCGGCGGGCGTCCGCGGCCTTGCTCTCCGCTTCCTCCTGGGCGGCCGCGAGCAGCCTGGAGCGCAGGATGCGCATGGCCTGCTCCTTGTTCTGGAGCTGGCTCTTCTCGTTCTGGCAGGAGGCGACGACGCCCGTGGGCAGGTGCGTGATGCGCACCGCGGAGTCGGTGGTGTTGACGGACTGGCCGCCGGGGCCCGAGGAGCGGTAGACGTCGATCCTGAGGTCGTTCGCGTGGATCTCGACGTCGATCTCCTCGGCCTCGGGCGTCACCAGGACGCCGGCGGCGGAGGTGTGGATGCGGCCCTGCGACTCGGTGGAGGGCACGCGCTGCACGCGGTGCACGCCGCCCTCGTACTTCAGCCGGGCCCAGACGCCCTGGCCGGGCTCGGTGGCGCCCTGGCCGCCCTTGGTCTTCACGGCGACCTGGACGTCCTTGTAGCCGCCCAGCTCGGACTCGGTGGAGTCGATGATCTCGGTCTTCCAGCCGACGCGCTCAGCGTACCGCAGGTACATGCGCAGCAGGTCACCGGCGAACAGGGCGGACTCGTCGCCGCCCGCGCCCGCCTTGATCTCCAGGATGACGTCCTTGTCGTCGGACGGGTCCCGGGGCACGAGCAGCAGCCGCAGCTTCTCGGTGATCTCCTCGCGGCGGCGCTCCAGGTCCTTGACCTCGGCGGCGAACTCGGGGTCGTCGGCTCCCAGCTCGCGGGCGGTCTCGATGTCGTCCCCGGTCTGCTTCCAGGAGCGGTACGTCGCGACGATCGGGGTCAGCTCGGCGTAGCGCTTGTTGAGCTTGCGCGCGTTGGCCTGGTCGGCGTGGACCGACGGGTCGGCGAGCTTCTTCTCGAGATCGGCGTGTTCGCCGATCAGTTCCTCGACCGCCTCGAACATCGGGGGCTCCTGGTTTTCTGCGCGAAGGTTCTCCGCGCGAGGTTCTACGCGAATTGGCTGCGGGACGGCAAAAGCGCCGGTCCCGGCCACCCCCTCCCGAGGGCGGCCGATGACCGGCGCAGTGGCTCGCTACTTCTTGGCAGCCGCGGCCTTGCCGAAGCGGGCCTCGAAGCGGGCCACGCGGCCACCGGTGTCGAGGATCTTCTGCTTGCCCGTGTAGAACGGGTGGCACTCGGAGCAGACCTCGGCACGGACGGTGCCGCTGGAGATCGTGCTGCGGGTGGTGAACTCGGCGCCGCAGGTGCAGCTGACCTGGGTCTCGACGTACTCGGGGTGGATGTCGCGCTTCAAGGTGTCTCCTAGTTTCGGGAGGGCGCCGGGTCGTACGCGCGGATTGCTCGTACGTGAACCGGGGCCGACGTACCAGTCTGCCAGGACCGGCCGTATCTCCCAAAACGGGGGTAGGTGCCGTTCTATTCCGGGCGGGTTCCGGGCCGGGTCAGTGACCGGCCACCACGGCGCCCACGTCGCCCTTGTCGCCGGCCGACTTCTCGGTGGCGGACTTGGGTATGGCCCTGTCGGCCCTGAGGGCGTCCCAGACCTGCTGGTCGGCTTCCTCCAGGGGCAGGACGCGGTTGGGGTCGGCGGGGTCGTACTGGATGGGCAGCGTGACCATCTTCATGTCACCGGCGCCGATGCCCTTGAGGCCGTTCGCGAAGCTCGCGAGGCTCTTGACGTCGTTCAGGTCGGAGTCGGTGGTGATGGCGCTGGTCGCGTCGTTGGCCAGGTCGAACAGCTTCTTGGGGTTGCTGAAGACTCCGACGTCCTTGACCTGGTCGAGCAGGGCCTTGATGAAGGCCTGCTGGAGCTGGATGCGGCCGAGGTCGCTGCCGTCGCCGACGCCGTGGCGGGTGCGGACCAGGCCGAGCGCCTGCTCACCGTTCAGGGTGTGGGTGCCGGCGTCCAGGTCGAGGTGGCTGTCCTTGTCGCGGATGTCCTTCTTGGTGGTGATGTCGACGCCGCCGAGGGTGTCGATGAGCTTCTTGAAGCCCGTGAAGTCCACCTCGACGTAGTGGTCCATCCTGATGCCGGACATCTTCTCGACGGTCTTGACGGCGCAGGCGGGGCCGCCGACCTCGTACGCCGTGTTGAACATCTGCCGCTGGGCACCCGGCGCGTCCTTGCCCTCGTCGGTCGTGCAGTCCGGCCTGGATATGAGGGTGTCGCGGGGTATGGAGACGACGCTGGCCTTCTTGTGGCCCTTGTAGACGTGGACGATCATCGCCGTGTCGGAGCGGGCGGCACCCTCGTCCTTGCCGTACTTGGCGTTCTTCCCGGAGCGGGAGTCGGAGCCGAGGACGAGGATGTCCTGGGAGCCGTTGTCGATGTCCGCGGGCCGGTCCGTGCCGAGGGCGGCGTTGATGTCCACGCCCTTGATGTTGCCGTTGAGCTTGAAGTAGACGACGCCGAGGCCCGTGCCGCCGAGGACGACCACCGAGGCCGCGGCCCATGCCGAGAGGACGAGCACCTTCTTGCGCTTGTCGCGCGGCTTGCGGCGGCGGCCGCGCTTTCCCCGCCTGCCCGCGGCGGCGGCTCTGCTCTCGTCGGTCATGCGCCCCTCAGTCCTCGTCGGTCGGATACCCCCTGATTTCAGGGTCAAGCGTGGCTTTCCGTCACTTGTCAGACGGGAAATCCGGAAGAAGGGTTGCACGGCGCCCTGTGCGCGCCCCGGGTTCACCTCGCTACCCAGCGTGCCCCCTGCTGCCCCCTTTTCAGCCCTTCACCAGCGCTTTCGTACCGAACGGCGCTGCCGTCGGCGACCGTGAGGATCTCTTAGCCGTGTGGCCAAGGTCTCGGCAAACAGAAGGGGCCGGCCCCGTCGAATGACGGGACCGGCCCTTTCCGGTCACCTTGTTCCAGGCGCCCGCACCAGGTCAGTCGTTGCCGTTGCCCGGAGCCGGGGTCGTCTTCTGGATCTGGAGCAGGAACTCGGCGTTCGACTTCGTCTGCTTCATCTTGTCCAGGAGCAGCTCGATCGCCTGCTGCTGGTCGAGCGCGTGCAGCACACGGCGCAGCTTCCAGGTGATGGCCAGCTCGTCGCTGCCGAGCAGGATCTCTTCCTTACGGGTACCGGACGCGTCCACGTCCACCGCCGGGAAGATGCGCTTGTCCGCGAGCTTGCGGTCGAGCTTCAGCTCGGCGTTGCCGGTGCCCTTGAACTCCTCGAAGATCACCTCGTCCATGCGGGAGCCGGTGTCGACGAGCGCGGTCGCGAGGATGGTCAGCGAGCCGCCGTCCTCGATGTTGCGCGCGGCACCGAAGAAGCGCTTGGGCGGGTACAGCGCCGTCGAGTCGACACCACCGGACAGGATGCGGCCGGAGGCCGGCGCCGCCAGGTTGTAGGCACGGCCCAGACGCGTGATCGAGTCGAGCAGCACGACGACGTCGTGGCCCAGCTCCACCAGCCGCTTGGCACGCTCGATGGCCAGCTCGGCGACCGTGGTGTGGTCCTCGGCCGGGCGGTCGAAGGTCGAGGAGATGACCTCGCCCTTGACCGACCGCTGCATGTCGGTGACCTCTTCCGGACGCTCGTCGACCAGGACGACCATCAGGTGGCACTCGGGGTTGTTGTGCGTGATCGCGTTGGCGATCGCCTGCATGATCATGGTCTTGCCGGTCTTCGGCGGGGCCACGATCAGACCGCGCTGCCCCTTACCGATGGGCGCGACGAGGTCGATGATGCGGGTGGTGAGCACGCCCGGGTCGGTCTCCAGGCGGAGCCGGTCCTGCGGGTAAAGGGGCGTCAGCTTGTTGAACTCCGGTCGCCCGCGCCCGGATTCGGCCGCCATGCCGTTGGCCGAGTCGAGGCGGACGAGCGCGTTGAACTTCTCGCGGCGCTCGCCGTCCTTGGGCTGGCGGACCGCGCCGGTGACGTGGTCGCCCTTGCGCAGGCCGTTCTTGCGGACCTGGGCCAGCGAGACGTACACGTCGTTGGGGCCGGGGAGGTAGCCCGACGTACGGATGAACGCGTAGTTGTCGAGGATGTCCAGGATGCCCGCGACGGGGATCAGGACGTCGTCGTCGGAGACCTGCGGCTCGTTGCCGAAGCCCTGCTCGTCGCGGCCGCGACGGCCACGGCGGTCGCGGTAGCGGCCGCGGCGGCCACGGCGTCCGCCCTCGAAGTCGTCGTCATCCTGCGGGCCGTTGTCACGCTGACGGTCCTGCCGGTCCTGACGGCCGCCGCCACCCTGCTGCTGGCGGTCCTGACGGTCCTGGCGATCCTGCCGGTCGGGGCGGTCCTGACGGCCGCCGCCCTGCTGCTCGTCGCCCTTGTTGCCGCGGCGGTCGCGGTCACGGCCGCGGCCCTGGCGGTCACGGCGGTCGCGGCGGCCCTCGGCGTTGTCGCCGCCCGAGCCGTCGCCGCCCTTGTCGCCGGACGCGTCGCCCTTGGCCTCGGCCTTGGGCTCGGCCTTCGCCTCGGCGGTGACGGTCTCCGGGCTGCCCGCGTCGGCGGTGGCCCGGCGCCGGCGGCGCTCACCGGCGGGCTGGTCGTCTCCGCCGCGCTCGGCGTCGCTCGTGCGGGCGGGGCCGCCGGCGGGCTGACCGGGGATGTCGATCTGCTGCTGGGCGGGGGCCTTCTCGGCCTTGCCGCTCTCGGCGTTCTCCGCCTTGACGGCCTTGCTCGGCTTCCCGGCGCTCTCCGCGGCGTCCTCGCCCGTACGGGCCTTCGAGGTGGCCCGGCGCTTGGGCTTGGTCTCGGCGGTGTCGCCGGAGGGCGCGGCGCTCTTCGCCGGGGCTCCGCCCCCTGCCTGCGCCTCCTTGATGACCTCGATCAGCTGGCTCTTGCGCATGCGCCCGGTTCCCTTGATCCCAAGGCCCGAGGCGACCTGCTGGAGTTCCGCCAGCACCATGCCCTCAAGGCCGGTGCCGCGGCGCCGCCGGGACCCGGCCGAAGCACCGGTGGCAGGCGCCGCGGAGGCGTCCGTGGCGGGCGTGTCGGCAGTCACGCCCATCAGATCGGTGGTGTCGCTCACGAAGGGTCCTTCCCTGGAGCGGACGTCGGCCTGTCTGGCTCGGCGACCGGTTGTGCTGTCCGGAGGTCCTATGCGTATGGACCATGCCGGGGCGGTGGTCCGCCAACGAGGCGGAAGAATTCATTGGTGATGGCGATTCCCGGTGCGGTGCCACTGAGGTGCGGTGTCACGCGGCTCGGTCACGCCGGTTCCGGAGCGTGCTCAGGACCGCTCAGTGCGGGGCACGAAGCAGTTTGGGAGGCTCCCGGAAGAATGGTTGTCCCGGACGGGGACACAAAGCACCTCGCCATGGTGAGGTCGGGTGCAGACTTGAGATTAACACTACCGGATCCAACAAACATTCCCCCTCTCGGGACCGGGACACCCCGAAATCCCTGTGTTCACCGCGTCAGGACGCGAGCGGCAGCACGCTCGCTCCTCTGGCGTCGAGTGCCAGGCGGTTGGCCGCCCAGCCCTCTCCCGCCAGGCGTGCGACCTTGTCGGCCGCACTGTCTTCGGCCAGCGCGAGGACCGTGGGGCCCGCGCCGGAGATCACCGCGGGCACACCGTCGGCGCGCAGCCGCTCCACCAGGGCGGCGCTCTCCGGCATGGCCGGGGCGCGGTACTCCTGGTGCAGGCGGTCCTCGGTGGCGGGAAGCAGCAGCTCGGGGCGCCTGGTCAGGGCCTCGACGAGCAGGGCCGCCCGGCCCGCGTTGGCGGCGGCGTCGACGTGCGGGACGGTGCGCGGCAGCAGGCCGCGCGCCGTCTCGGTGAGGACGGGCTTCCCGGGGACGAAGACCACTGGAACGATGGAATCGGCGGGATCCATCCGGATCGCCCGCGCCGCTCCCCCGTCCATCCAGGAGAGCGTGAAACCGCCGAGCAGACAGGCGGCGACGTTGTCCGGATGGCCCTCGATCTCGGTGGCGAGTTCGAGGAGAGCCGCGTCGTCGAGCTTGGCCTCGCCGCCTATCGTCACGGCGCGGGCGGCGACGATGCCCGCGCAGATGGCGGCGGACGAGGAGCCGAGGCCGCGGCCGTGCGGGATGCGGTTGGCGCAGACGATCTCCAGGCCGCGCGGCTGTCCGCCGAGCAGGTCGAAGGCCGTGCGCAGGGAGCGTACGAGCAGGTGCGACTCGTCGCGCGGGAGGGTTTCACCGCCCTCTCCGGCGATGTCGATGTTCAGGCCGGAGTCGGCCACCCGGACGACCACGTCGTCGTACAGACCCAGCGACAGGCCCAGGGCATCGAAGCCCGGACCGAGGTTGGCGCTGGTGGCGGGGACGCGCACCCGGACGGCGGCGGCGCGGAACGCTGGACCGGCCATCGCTCGATGACTCTCCTTGAGCTGCGTGTTTGTGAGGCTGCGTAGTTTTCGTACGTGCCACATGTACGGAAAGACCCGAAGGCCGCGAACAACGGCGGCACCGCGGCATATGCGGCGGGGCGGGTTCGGTACAGCCTATCGAAGGAAGGTTCTGTGGCGACATAGGGCGCACAGGAGGCGCACGATGCGTGTCGTATGCCCCCTGTGCCACCCCCCTGTGCACAGGCGCGGGTTCGCCGCTGAGGAGCGGGTTTCGCCGCTTCCTCGCGGGTTCCGCCGCGGTTACGCCAGGCCGAGGCGTTCGGCCGCGGTCGCCGCGTCGACCGGCACGGTGACCGGCTGCGGGGCGCCCGCGACGGCCCAGTCCGGGTCCTTGAGGCCGTTGCCCGTGACCGTGCAGACGATGCGCTGGCCGGGGTCGACCTTGCCCTGCTCGGCGGCCTTCAGCAGACCGGCGACCGAGGCGGCCGACGCGGGCTCCACGAAGACACCTTCCTGGGACGCCAACAGCTTGTAGGCGCGCAGGATCTCACGGTCCGTCACCTCGTCGATGAGGCCGCCCGACTCGTCGCGCGCGGCGAGCGCGTACTGCCACGAGGCGGGGTTGCCGATGCGAATCGCGGTGGCGATCGTCGAGGGGTCCTTGACGATCTCGCCGCGCACGATGGGCGCCGAACCGGAGGCCTGGAAGCCCCACATCCGGGGGGTACGCGTCGACACCGAGTCGGCCGCGTACTCCTTGTAGCCCTTCCAGTAGGCGGTGATGTTGCCGGCGTTGCCGACGGGAAGGACGTGGATGTCGGGGGCGTCGCCGAGGGCGTCGACGATCTCGAAGGAGGCGGTCTTCTGGCCCTCGATGCGGAACGGGTTGACGGAGTTGACCAGCGCAACCGGGTAGTTCTCGGAGAGGGCGCGCGCGAGGTTCAGGCAGTCGTCGAAGTTGCCGTCGACCTGGAGGATCTTCGAGCCGTAGACGAGCGCCTGGCCCATCTTGCCGAGCGCGATCTTGCCCTGCGGGACGAGGACCGCGCAGACCATGCCCGCGCGGACGGCGTAGGCGGCGGCGGACGCCGACGTGTTGCCGGTGGAGGCGCAGATGACGGCCTTCGCGCCCTCCTCCTTGGCCTTGGTGATCGCCATGGTCATGCCGCGGTCCTTGAAGGACCCCGTGGGGTTCGCGCCCTCGACCTTGAGGTGCACCTCGCAGCCCGTGCGCTCCGAGAGGACCTGCGCGGGTACGAGCGGCGTGCCGCCCTCGCGAAGCGTCACGACCGGCGTGGTGTCCGAGACCGGGAGACGGTCCCGGTACTCCTCGATGATTCCGCGCCACTGGTGGCTCATTGCTGCTTACTCCCCTTCAACCCGCATGATGCTGGCGACACCACGCACGGTGTCGAGTCTGCGCAGCGCGTCGACGGTGCCGGTGAGGGCGGCGTCGGGCGCGCGATGGGTGACGACGACGAGGGAGGCCTCGCCGTCCTTGCCCGTCTGACGGACCGTATCGATCGATACGCCGTGCTCGGCGAAGACCGTCGCGACCTGGGCGAGCACGCCCGGCTTGTCGGCCACGTCGAGGCTGATGTGGTAGCGCGTGACGACCTCACCCATGGAGCCCACGGGCAGCTGGGTGTACGCGGAGTCGCCTGGTCCGGTGGTCTCGGCGAGTTTGTTGCGGCAGACGGCGACGAGGTCGCCGAGGACGGCGGACGCGGTGGGCGCGCCGCCCGCGCCGGGCCCGTAGAACATGAGCTGTCCCGCGGCCTCCGCCTCGACGAACACGGCGTTGTACGCCTCGCGGACCGAGGCCAGCGGATGGCTGAGCGGAATCATCGCGGGATGCACGCGCGCGGTGACCGACTCGCCGTCGGCGGCCCGCTCGCAGATGGCGAGGAGTTTGATGGTGCAGCCCATGCGCTTCGCGGACGCGAAGTCGGCGGCGGTCACCTCGGTCATGCCCTCGCGGTACACGTCGTCGAGGCGTACGCGCGTGTGGAAGGCGATGCCGGCGAGGATCGCGGCCTTGGCGGCGGCGTCGAAGCCCTCGACGTCGGCGGTCGGGTCGGCCTCGGCGTACCCGAGCGCGGTGGCCTCGTCCAGGGCCTCCTGGTACCCGGCCCCCGTCGTGTCCATGGCGTCGAGGATGAAGTTGGTGGTGCCGTTCACGATGCCGAGGACGCGGTTGACCTTGTCGCCCGCCATGGACTCGCGCAGCGGCCGGATCAGCGGGATGGCACCGGCGACGGCTGCCTCGTAGTACAGGTCCCGCCCGTGCTCGGCGGCGGCCTCGTGCAGCGCGGCGCCGTCCTGCGCGATGAGCGCCTTGTTCGCGGAGACGACGGAGGCGCCGTGCTCGAACGCGGTGGTGATGAGGGTCCTGGCGGGCTCGATCCCGCCGATCACCTCGACGATGACGTCAATGTCACCGCGCTTGACCAGCGCGGTCGCGTCGGTGGTGATGAGGTCCGGGTCGATTCCCTCGCGCACCTTCGAGGGGCGGCGGACGGCGACCCCGGCCAGCTCCACCGGGGCGCCGATCCTGGCTGTGAGGTCGTCGGCGTGCGTCGTCATGATGCGCGCCACCTCTGAGCCGACAACCCCACAGCCCAGCAGCGCCACCTTCAGCGGACGCGTACGCATCATCCGACCTCACTTCTCTTACTTCTACGGTGGTCCCAGTCTCACCCACCGGAACGGACTTTCCGTCCAATGTCCGGATCCTGAGACATCTATTTCATCTTTTTCGTCATCCGACGTCGAGACGCAGGAGATCTTCCTCCGTCTCACGCCGGACGATCACCCGCGCCGCGCCGCCCTCGACGGCGACGACGGGCGGGCGAAGAGCGTGGTTGTAGTTGCTCGCCATGGAGCGGCAGTACGCGCCGGTCGCGGGGACGGCGATCAGGTCGCCGGGCGCGAGGTCGGCCGGCAGGAACGCGTCGCGTACGACGATGTCACCACTCTCGCAGTGCTTGCCGACGACGCGCACGAGCATGGGTTCGGCGTCGGAGGAGCGGGAGACCAGGGCGACGGTGTACTCGGCGTCGTAGAGCGCGGTGCGGATGTTGTCGGACATGCCGCCGTCCACGGAGACGTACGTACGCAGACCTTCGAGGGGCTTGATGGTGCCGACCTCGTAGAGCGTGAAGGCGGTCGGGCCGACGATGGCGCGTCCCGGTTCGACGGAGATGCGGGGGGTGCGGAGCCCGGCGGCCTCGCACTCGCGCGTGACGATCTCGCCCAGCGCCCTGGCGATCTCGTGCGGCTCGCGCGGGTCGTCCTCCGGGGTGTACGCGATACCGAGTCCACCGCCGAGGTCGATCTCGGGCAGCTCCACGCCGTGCTCGTCGCGCACCTCGGCGAGCAGCTGCACCACGCGGCGGGCGGAGACCTCGAACCCCGCCATGTCGAAGATCTGCGACCCGATGTGCGAGTGGATGCCGATCAGCTCGATCCCGTCGAGCGTGAGGGCGCGCCGCACGGCCTCCGCGGCCTGTCCCCCCGCCAGCGCGATGCCGAACTTCTGGTCCTCGTGCGCGGTCGCGATGAACTCGTGGGTGTGGGCCTCGACGCCCACGGTCACCCGGATCTGCACGCGCTGGCGCCGGCCGAGCCGCTCGGCGATGTGCGAGACGCGCACGATCTCCTGGAAGGAGTCGAGCACGATGCGCCCGACGCCGGCCTCGATCGCGCGGTGGATCTCGTCCTCGGTCTTGTTGTTCCCGTGGAAGGCGATGCGCTCGGCGGGCATGCCCGCGTCGAGGGCGGTGGTCAGCTCGCCGCCGCTGCACACATCGAGGTTGAGGCCTTCCTCGTGCAGCCAGCGCACGACGGCCCGCGACAGGAACGCCTTGCCGGCGTAGAAGACGTCGGCCTCGCGCCCGAAGGCGTCGCGCCAGGCGCGGCAGCGGGCGCGGAAGTCGGCCTCGTCGACGAAGTACGCGGGGGTGCCGAACTCCTCGGCCAGCCGCGTCACCTCGATGCCGCCCATGCTGACGACGCCCTCGGGGGTGCGGGTGACGGTGCGGGACCAGACCTTGGCGTCCAGGGCGTTGAGGTCGGTCGGCGGAGCGCTGTAGTGCCCCTCGGTCAGGACGTCGGCGTGGCGGGGCCCTGCGGGGTGTGCGGAACGGCTCATGGCTCGGTCGTCTCGTCTCTCACGGTGTCACGTATGACGGTGTCACAGGTAGTCGGGTGCGCTGACGCCGAGCAGGGACAGGCCACCGGCGAGCACCGTCCCGGCGGCTTCGGCGAGGGCGAGCCGGGCACGGTGGGCGGCCGAGGGTTTCTCGTCACCGAGGGGCAGGACGGTGTGCTGGTACGCGAGCAGGCCATCGGCGATCGCGACGAGATGCCGGGCGAGCCGGTCGGGGGCGCGGTCGCGGGCGGCGGCGGCGAGGACGGGGGGGTGGGCGGCGAGGTGCCCGAGCAGTTCGTGCGAGGCGGCCTCGTCGGGGGCGGGGCTTTGGAGGGGCCCCGGCGCGGAGTCGAAGCCCAGGGCGGCGGCGTTGCGGGTGAGGGCGCGGGAGCGGGCGTGGGCGTAGCGGACCCGGAAGAGGGGGTTGGTCTCGCGCTGCGCGAGGTGCTCGTCGCCGCCCTGCTCGGGCGTGATGCGGGGGTGGTCGTGGGCGGCGGGGTGCAGCAGGGCCCAGCGGCCGGCGTCGCGGCCGAGGCGGAGGGGGTCGGCCGGGGCGGGCACGGGCCGCAGGGTGGGGAGCGGCTCCGGGGGACGGCCGTACGCGTCGACGCGTACGCCGAGGGTGTCGACCCACTCCCGGTCGGGCGCCGCGTCCGAGGTGACGCGGACGAGGACTCCCTGGGAGCGCAGGATGCGGCGGGCGCTGTCGGCGACGACGACGGCGCGGACTTCGTGGGGGGTGTGGAGCTGGGCGAGCGCGCCGGTGTCGGGCCGGACGTGCCCGTAGGACTCCCCGCAGCGCAGGATGTCGCGTACGAGGGCCTCGGCGGGCGCGCCCGCGAGGGTGATGTTGAGGAAGCCGGGCCCGGTGATGTCGACCCCGGCGATCCCGGCCTCGGCGGCGAGCCACGGGGAGAGCAGCTCGGCGACTTCCCGGGGGGGCCTTCCGGCGTCGCGGGCGACCCGCAGGGCGAGGTTGGTGGCGTAGTCCCCACACCCGCCGGGCCGGGGCGGCTCGACCTTCACACGCTCCGGCACGTCCACGCACAGCTCGCCCGCGTCAACGGCATGGCGCATGGCGCGCAGCACGGTGCGGGAAAGCTCGACGGGGGTCACGGGACAAGCGTATGGGAGGAGGGGGGTGGGTCGGCGACTTGGTTTCTGGGTGGTCTTGGGATGTGGACGGGGTGGGGTGGGGGCGGGGGGGG
>NZ_JODF01000061.1:0-39232 GCF_000717945.1 Streptomyces sp. NRRL S-920 | reverse complement strand
CCCGGACGCCGCTGCACGGCGGGGCTTCCCCCCCCCCCGACCACCCCCCGATGCCGGGCAAACGGGCGAGTGGGCGGGGAAGCCCCGCCGTGCAGCGGCGTCCGGGCGCCCCGGGAACCAGGGGCAGCGCGCCCAACCCCCCGCCCTTCGGCCACCACTCGATGCCGGGCAAACGGGCGGGTGGGTGGGGAGGATCCGCCGCGCAGCGGCGGGGCAGGAGATGGCGCCCCGCACGCGAAGGCGGCCGCAGGGCACGCCCCAGGGCCCGGCGGCCCACTGGAAGGAGAGCGCCCGTGTCGCTGATCGACAGCCTCGCCCGCCTGGAAGCGGTCACCGCGGACCGCGCCCAGCCGAGAGCGACGACCCGGCACCGGCACATCTCCGACCGCCCCCTCGTCCTCGTCCCGCTCACCACCGCCGGCGAGGCAGGCGCCCCCCTCGGCGCCCTCGTGGGGTCGGAGCGCACCTCGCCCCGGCTCCTCGTCGTGCCCCAGCCCCGCGACCGCGACCTCCGCTTCGCGTTCCTCGCGCAGCTCGCCGAGATCGTCCTGCCGTACATCGAGTCGTACGCGGACGACGTCGAGGCCGCCGAGCGCAGCGAGACCGACCCGGAGACCGGCAAGCGCGTCAAGGTGGAGGTCGAACTCTGCGCGGACGCCCCGCAGCTGATCGTCCCGAGCCGCGCCGGAATCGAGTACGTACGGCTCCTCGGCCGTTCCATGCGCTTTCGCCGCACCGCCGAGCAGGACCCCGAGGCGCCCTACCCCGCGCCTGCCCGCGTGCCGCTCCTCGGCCGCTGGCTGACGCACTTCGGGGAGCGCGCCCGCGTCCCCGGCTCATCGCTGCTGGTGGCCATGACCGAGCTGCTGTCGCGGCACTGGGCCACCGGCCAGTCCAGCCTGGAGGACCAGCACCTGGGCGCCCTGCTCGCCTGGATCGAGGCCCCGGAGGGCGGCTCGGGCTCCGCGGCCGCGCTCCGCGCCGAGCTGGCGCGCGACAAGGACGGCCAGCTGCTGTGCCCGCCCGCGGGCCCGGCCACGGACCCGGCGTTCGACAACGACCTGCTCGCCCCGGCCATCGAGCGCTACGACCGCGCCCGCACCGCCCTGGCCGCCGCCGAGGACGGCATCGAGGCGGACGAGCGGCTGGCGGCGCTGACGGCCGCCGAGCGGGAGATCCACGCCCTGGTCGAGAGCAGGACCCGCCCCACCTGGGACGCCGTGTGGCGCGGCGTCGACGCCCTGTGCACCCTGCCCGTCGCCGCGCACGACGCGGACCGGTGGACCCGCGACCGCTGGTCGTTCACCGGGCACCGCGACCGCGTGACGGCGGGCGAACCCCCGCAGCCCCGCGTCGACGACGCGATCACCGCGGCGAACAAACTGGCCACGCGCGAGCGCGAACAGGCCCGCCTCGACGCCCAAGAGGCCCTGGACGACCCGCTGGTGATGGCGGGCCGCCGCCTCGCGGGCGAGGCCTTCGCGGGCGAGGTGACGGAGGTCGTCATGGCGTACAGCGAGGCCAGGACGCCGAGGCCGCGCCCCCTGGTCAGCGTCCGCACGGAGGACCGCCCCCACCTCGGCGAGCGCACGAAGGTGTACCGCTCGCTCCAGGGCAAGCCGCAGACGGCCGAGTTCGTGGCGTACGAGAGCGTGGGCGGCGAGGAGACGGTCGTACTGCGTCTCATGGACAAGATGGGCCGCGGCAAGGAGCCCGAGCCCGGGTCCGTTCCCGAGAAGGGCGAGCGGATCTGCTGGACGCTCTTCGAGCACGAGCAGCGCGGCGGCCCCAAGCTGCCCGACCCCGAGGCCACCCCGTGGACGCACGGCGGGCCGCCGTCGGACGCCGCGGAGTCCCCTGACCCCGTGACCGCGGAGGACACCCTGTGATGCAGCTCGCCCCGCCCGCGGGCGGCGCCTTCGACCCCGGCGCCGAGGCCGCGCGCGCCACGGACGCGATCCTCCACGACACGCTGCACGGCACGCACCGCGGCGTCGTCGTCGACTCCCCGCCGGGCGCGGGCAAGTCGACGCTGGTGGTCCGCGCGGCGCGTGAACTGGCCGCGGCCGGCCGCCCCCTGATGGTGATCGCGCAGACGAACGCGCAGGTGGACGACCTGGTCCTGCGGCTCGCCGAGAAGGACCCGGAGCTTCCGGTGGGCCGTCTGCACAGCAGCGACCCCGACCCGTACGACAAGGCGCTCGACGACCTGCCGAACGTACGCAAGTCGACCAAGGCGGCCGACCTCGCCGGCCTGGACGTCGTCATCTCGACGGCCGCGAAGTGGGCGCACGTGAAGGTGGAGCAGCTCGACGCGCCGTGGGGGCACGCGATCGTCGACGAGGCGTACCAAATGCGTTCGGACGCGCTGCTCGCCGTGGCGGGGCTCTTCGAGCGGGCGCTGTTCGTGGGGGACCCGGGGCAGCTCGACCCGTTCTCGATCGTCGGCGCGGAGCAGTGGGCGGGGCTTTCGTACGACCCGTCGGCCTCCGCCGTCACGACGCTGCTCGCCCACAACCCCGAACTGCCGCAGCACCGCCTGCCGGTGTCGTGGCGGCTGCCCGCGTCGGCGGCGCCGCTCGTCTCGGGGGCCTTCTACCCGTACACGCCGTTCCGCAGCGGCACGGACCACGGGGACCGCGCGCTGAACTTCGCGGTGCCGTCGGACGGTTCGGCGCCGGACCAGGTGATCGACGAGGCGGCGCGGGCGGGCTGGGGCCTGCTGGAGCTGCCCGCGCGGAACACACCGCGTACGGACCCCGAGGCGGTCCACGCGCTGGCCCAGGTGGTCCGGCGCCTCCTGGACCGGGGCGGCGCGGCCACCTCGGAGCGCGGCCCCGACCCGGCCCCGCTCACGGCCGACCGCATCGCCGTCGGCACGGCCCACCGCGACCAGGCGGCAGCGGTCCGCGCGGCCCTCACCGACCTCGGCGTCACGGACGTCACGGTCGACACCGCGAACCGCCTCCAGGGCCGCGAGTACGACGTCACGGTCGTCCTGCACCCCCTGTCCGGCCGCCCGGACGCCACGGCCTTCCACCTGGAGACGGGCCGCCTGTGCGTCCTGACCTCCCGCCACCGGCACGCCTGCATCGTGGTCTGCCGCGCGGGCGTCGACCTCCTCCTGGACGAGCACCCCTCGACGGAGCCGGTCCAGCTGGGCGTCACGGTGAAGTTCCCTGACGGCTGGGAGGCGAACCATGCGGTGCTCGCCCGCCTCGCGGAACACAGGGTCCGCTGGCGGCCTCTCTAGCAGGGCCCCTGAGGGGCGCCACCCGTGCCCCTGGCGGGGTCTTATCAGGGCCCACTTGTGCGGCAAGGGAGAATGGAAGACGGTCGGACGCCGTGCAGGCGGCGCGCACGCACGTATGAGGAGGACCCCACCATGGCGGAGCCCGAGCGGCCCCGGACCGAACAGCGCATGCGTCCCGCGCCCCTGCTCTTCGAGCCCGCGGAGGCGGCGGCCGACCCCGAGCACTTCTTCGATCTGGAGGCGATCGAGGACCCCCGTGAGCTGCTCGACCGCGCGACCGAACTGACGCACGCGTTCCGGGCCGCGACCGACCGGTCCATCGAGTTCCAGGCGATCGCGGCCGCCCAGCTCGCCGACCCCCGCCGCTTCGACCGGCTGACGCCCGCACTCATCGCGGAGCGCGCGGAGTGGACCGAGGACTACGCGAAGAAGATGGTGGAGTTCGGCCGCGACCTGCTGCGCGGGGGCCCCGCCCGTTGAGACGCGTACGCGTACGTGGACGGGTACGCGACCGCTGAGACGCGGTGTATCCGGCTGCCGGTACGCGATCTTTCGGCATATGCCAAGGGGGCAAGGTACTCCACGTCCCCTCCCGCTGTCCCGGCTTCCCGCAACTCTCGGCAAGGGAACGCTCACTACCGGTACATATTTCCGCCATGAGTATCTCCCGCGTCCGCGACACCTGCGCCGTCACCGCCGAGGGAGCCGCCTGGCTCGCCTCCGCCGAAACGTATCCGCGCAGCACCCTCGCCCACTGGCGCACCCGGCCCAGCGCCCCCGCCGTGCTCCCCTGCGGCTCCGCCTTCGACGTGGTGAGCGTTCCCGCGGTCTTCGGGCGGCGGATGCTCGACCGGTTATGGGAGGACGGGCCGGGCTCGGGCCCCGTCGCCGCCCACCGCGGCCGCATGCTGCTCTTCGCCGCCCCCGGCACCGCCCCGCGCCTGCCCTCGCTCCTGGAGTGGGAGGAGTGGGGCTCCGCCGTCCCCTCCGTCCTCTGCCACGGCACGGGGGACGCGGTCACCGTGCCGCCGCTCGGCGGCGCCCCCGACACCCCCGCCGACGGGCCTGCCGACCGCCTCGAATCGCGCTGGCTGGTGGCCCCGGACACCCGCCACCCCTGGCTGCCGGGGCCCGAGGTGATGCTCTGGGCCTGCGTCCGCGCGGCCCGCTCGGCGGCCTCCTCCGCGGTCCGCGTATCGATTTTTCCTGGCGGCGATCAGGGTGCTAAGGTCTACGACGTCAGCAGGCGCCGCTAGCTCAGTTGGTTAGAGCAGCTGACTCTTAATCAGCGGGTCCGGGGTTCGAGTCCCTGGCGGCGCACAGACAGTGAGAAGCCCCTCGTGAGAGCGAGGGGCTTCTTGCATGTGTACCCGCATGTGGTGCACATGGGGTGCGCGTGTGTGAGGGGCGCGCGTATGCCGTACGCCCTCTCAGTCCACCGCCACCCTCACCGTCCACGCCCCCGACGCCGTCCGCGCCTCCACCTCCACGCGTACGTCCTCCTCCGGCACCGAGAAGGTCTCCCCCACCCGCACCGGAGCGTCCGCCAGCTGCGGGTACACCGAGTCGCCCCAGCAGGACTCCGACTCCGGGTGGGCGTCGAGGACCTTGATGGGGCCGCCGCCCGACGCCGTCCCGCCCTGCACCTCGTAGACAAGTACGCCCTCCGTGCAGGTCGCGTGGTCGTTGCCCGCCGCGCCCCGCGCCTCCAGGACGATCGCCGTGTCCCGGCCCGTGCGGACCACCGCGAGCCTGGTGCCGCCGAGGGCGCCGCGCACGGCCGGCGCCCCCAGCGGCTCCAGGGTCAGCCGCTCGGCGCCCGCCGCCACACAGCGCACCTGCTGCGGCTCCAGCCAGCCCAGCTTCCACTTGTGCCAGCCGAAGAGGTCGGGGGCGAGGCCGAACTGGCTGCCCATGAGGTCCCAGTCCCCCACATGGGTGTCCCAGTCGCCCTTGCCGTCGGTCGGCCGGTGGTAGAGGTCGGGCAGGTCGAAGACGTGGCCCGTCTCATGGGCCAGGACGTTGCGGTCCGGCGGGTGCCGCTCGAAGACCGTGACGATGCGCCGGATCTCCGTCCCGTCGGCCCGCATCGGCCGGTCGAAGTTCACGACCTTCGTGGCGTCCGAGTCGACGCCGGGCGCGTCCGGGTCCGCGACGAAGTAGACGATGTCGTACCGGGAGAAGTCCACGTGCGGATCGGCGGCGGCCAGGGCGTCGCGCAGATAGGCGGCGCGGCGCTGGGCGTTCCAGTCGCGCTTTATGTCGTACTCCCTGGACCCCCGCGGCATCTGGACCCACTCCCGCCGCGGGTCCGGTCGCAGCTCGAACTTCCCGTAGGAGGCCCGGTCGAAGAACTGACTGGTGGCGGGGAAGTGGTCGGCGGCCAGTTCCTCGGGCGTGGTCGCCGGCGGGGAGTCCGGGAAGGACAGGAAGACCATGACCGCGTTCAGGGTCCTGACCGGGCGGGGATAGGCGGGGTTCCAGGTGTCGAGCCCCTCCGAGTGGTGCGCGGTGGTGCGGCGCAGGGCGCAGGGGCCGGCGGCGCCCTCGGCGACGGCGGGGCCCGCGACGAGCGAGGTGGCGGCCAGGGCGGTCAGCGAGGTGAGCAGCGCCGCGGTGCTGCGCAGCCGGGGGTCCCGCCACGGCTTGGGATCCCCCCACGGCCCGGAATCCCCCCACAGCCCGGGATTCCTCCACGGCCCGGGATTCCTCCACAGCCTGGGGTTCCTCCATGGCCTGGGGTTCCTCCCTCCACGGGTGAGTCCCCTACGGGGGAGCTGACGCGGCACGTCGACCTCCGGGTGCGGAATGCGGGACACCCCACCCACCTTGTGTTGATTTGTAGAACTTCGCCCTGTTTGTCTGGCCCTTCCGGGTGAGAGGGGCACAGCGGGGCGACACCCCGACCGCTCACGGAACGTCACAAGCGATCGGGCCGTGACGGAACCAGTTCACTGCCGAGCAGAAACGATCTGCCATCGGCGATGGGCCACCCCGCGTCCCGCGCCATGGCTGGATAGGTCATCTGGTGGACCTCTATGATCGGCACACTTTCCTGCGCGGGCCCGGCCCCACACCGCCGCCCGCCACCTGCCCGCCGCCCGACGAGACCTGTTCGAGAACAACTGCACTGCGGGAGCAAGCGGTGAACGGAACGTCCCAAGGGCCCACCCCCACGGCGGCCACCACACCCGGCCGAGCCCGTCCTGTCGTCACGGAGCGTCGCGGCCCGGAGCGGGCCGACTACCACGGCGCCTTCGTCCACGCCCCCTTCCCCCTCGCCGTCGTCGACAGCGAGGGCCTTGTCGTCAGCGCCAACCACGCCCTGGACGCGCTCCTCGGCGCCGCCCCGGGGACGCTCTGCGGCCGCGTCGCCGCCGACCTCGTCGACCTGGCCTCCGACGCCCGCGCCTGGCACGCGTACCGCGAGGTGCTCCGCGGCCGGCAGGCCAAGCTGCGCTGCACGCGGCGCCTGAAACACCCCGACGGGCACTCCCTGTGGGTGCAGGTCACGGTCTCGCCGATGCCGGAGTCCGCCGAGCGGGGCGAGGGCAGGACCGTACTGCTCGCCGCCGCCGACATCAGCGCGCGCCGCGAGTTGCAGGCCCGGCTGCGCCACGTGCAGATGCACGACCCGGTGACCCGGCTGCCCAACCGCAACCTCTTCTTCGAGCGGCTCGCCTCAGCGCTCGAAGCGGGCGCCTACGACGACACGAGCACCGGCCGGATCGGCCTCTGCTATCTGGACCTCGACGGGTTCAAGGCGGTCAACGACACCCTCGGCCACCGGATCGGCGACCGGCTGCTCGCCGCCGTCGCGGAGCGGCTCACGCGCTGCGCCGACCAGGCCGGGTACGGCACCGTGACGGCGCCGCTGGTGGCGCGTCTGGGCGGCGACGAGTTCGCGCTGCTCGTCGAGGACTCGACGGGGACGGAGCAGTTGACGGACCTCGCCGACGCGGCCCTGAAGGCGTTGCAGGAACCCTTCGACCTGGCCGGCCAGCGGCTCTCCGTCTCCGCCTCCATCGGCGTGGTGGAGCGGCGCGCCGCGGGCACGTCCACGACAGGGCTGATGCAGGCCGCGGACACCACGCTGTACTGGGCGAAGACGGACGGCAAGGCCCGCTGGACGCTCTTCGACCCCGAGCGCAACGCGCACCGCATGACCCGGCAGACGCTCTCCAGCTCGCTGCGGCCCGCCGTGGAGCGCGACGAATTCGTCCTGGACTACCAGCCGTTGGTGGGCCTCGACGACGAGCGGGTGCGGGGCGTCGAGGCGCTGGTGCGCTGGCGGCACCCGCAGTTCGGGCTGCTGACGCCGAATCGGTTCATCGGACTGGCCGAGGAGGACGGGTCGATCGTGCAGCTCGGCCGCTGGGTGCTGCGGACCGCCTGCCGGCAGGCTCGGCGGTGGCAGCTGGCGCATCCGGAGCGGGAGCCGGTGTTCGTCAGCGTGAACGTGGCGGTGCGGCAGGTGTGGGACTCCGACCTGGTGGCGGACGTGGCGGAGATCCTCGCCGAGACCGGCCTCCCGGCGCGGCTGCTCCAGCTGGAGCTGACCGAGTCCGCCGTGATGGGCTCGGCGGGGCGGCCCCTTCAGGCCCTCCAGGCGCTCAGCGACATGGGGGTGCGGATCGCCATCGACGACTTCGGTACGGGGTACTCGAACCTGGCGTACCTGAGCCGGCTCCCGGTCTCCGTCCTCAAACTGGACGGGTCCTTCGTACGGGGCTTCCAGTACGAGGAGGGGGAGGCGCACAGCAACCCCGCCGACGCGGTCATCGTCGAGGCACTGGTCCGGCTCGCCCACCGGCTGGGGATCACGGTGACGGCGGAGTGCGTGGAGACCGCGGCTCAGGCTGCGCGGCTTCGGCGGATCGGCTGCGATACGGGGCAGGGGTGGCTCTACTCCCGGCCGGTGCCGGCGGATCGTATCTCCGCGCTGCTGCGGGGCGCCCCTTAGGGGGCGCGGGGAACGGCGCGCTCAGTCCTCTGCGGGCCGCACCGACCGCCCACAACTGCGGGTCTCACTGGGTTGCTCGCGCAGTTCCCCGCGCCCCTTACGGGGCGCTCCACACACCGCCCACCTCAAGCGCACCCCGCTCATGCCCCCGGCAAGTGATACGCCTCGGCGATGAGTTCGTACGAGCGCAGGCGGACCTCGCCGCTGTGTGCGTTGCCGGTGATCATCAGTTCGTCCGCGCCCGTCCGCTTGGCCAGGTCGTCCAGGCCCGTGCGGACCTGATCGGCGGTGCCGTGGATGACGTTGGAGTTCCAGTTGTCGACGAACTCCCGTTCCATCTCGCTGAAGGCGTACGCCTCCGCCTCCTCCGGCGTGGGGACCAGGCCGGGGCGGCCCGTGCGCAGGCGGACCATGTTCAGGGCCGCGGCCCTGACCTGGCGGCGGGCCTCGTTCTCGTCGTCGGTCGCCAGCGCCGATACGCCGATGAGCGCGTAGGGGGCGTCGAGGGCCGCGGAGGGCTTGAACGACTCACGGTAGAGGTCGAGCGCCGGGATCGTGTTCTGCGCGGAGAAGTGGTGCGCGAAGGCGAACGGCAGGCCGAGCACCCCGGCGAGGCGGGCGCTGAAGCCCGAGGAGCCGAGCAGCCACAGCGGCGGGCGGTGCGGGGACTGGACGCCGCCGGGCGAGGTCGCCTGGATGGGGCCGGGAACCGCGTGGATACGCCCGTAGGGGTGGCCGTCGGGGAAGTCGTCGTCCAGGAAGCGGGTCAGCTCGGCGAGCTGCTGCGGGAAGTCGTCGGCGCCCTCGTTCAGGCGTTCGGTGCGGCGCAGGGCGGCGGCGGTCGCGCCGTCCGTGCCGGGTGCGCGGCCGAGGCCCAGGTCGACGCGGCCCGGGGCCATCGCCTCCAGGGTGCCGAACTGCTCGGCGATGACGAGCGGGGCGTGGTTGGGCAGCATGACGCCGCCCGAGCCGAGCCGGATGCGTTCGGTGTGGGCGGCGAGGTGGGCGAGGATCACGGCCGGGGAGGAAGACGCGACGCCCGGCATGGAGTGGTGCTCTGCCACCCAGTAGCGGTGGTAGCCGCGGGCCTCGGTGAGCTTGGCGATCTCGACGCTGGTGCGCAGAGCGTCGGTGGCGGTGCGCCCGGCGCCAACCGTGACGAGGTCGAGCACGGACAGGGGCACGGGCGCGGCGCCCCGCCGCTCACCACGGATGCCCTCGCCACGGATGCCGTCGTCGAGGTTGCCGTCGCCGGTCGGGTCCACTGTCACTGGGGGTGCCTCCTGCACTGCGTACGTACGTCACGTGGCTACGCGAGCGCCAACAGGAGGCTCACTCCGTTTATTCCCGCGCTACCGTGCCGCCATGGCTGATCCCCTGAAGACCTTCGTCGACGGAGTCGAGGTCGAGGTGCCCAACACCCTCCCGGACATCCGCGCCGCCCTGCCCGAGGAGCGGCGCGCGGAGTTCGACCGGGCCATCAACGAAGCCGGGGTCGACGAGATCCACGCCGTGATGCGCCACTGGATGCTGGAGGCGGTGCCCGATCCCGACGCCGAGGCCCGGCTCGCCCGGCTGGCCTCCGACGAGGCCGAGAGGCGGGGCACGTCGTGAGCCCTCGCCACCGCAGGAGCCACCGCGTCACCTACGCGCCGCCCGCCGACGACACCCTCGCCAAGATGGGCGACGCCGAGGCGTTCCGCGCCGCCCTCGCCCGCACCATCGGCCGGGACCCGTACGGGCACGGCTCGACGCCCGTACGGGACGACCAGGACCGCAGGGAGGTGACGGTCGAGGGCGCCATCGTCCTGTACTACGTCTCCGGATCGGTCCAGACGTTAACGGTGGTCAGGCTGATCCTCAGCCCCTGACCGGCCCGATGCTCAGCCCCTGACCTGTACCAGTGGCTCCTTCGTGAACAGGGAGCCCAGCTCGGGGGCGTTCACCCGGCGCTCGGCGAGCCGCAGGGCCTCCCAGACGGTGACCTGATTGGCCGTCAGGACCGGTTTGCCGAGGGCCGTCTCCAAGTCGCGCACGTACGCCGCCGTATGCAGGGCCGTGTCGGGCAGGAGGACCGCCTGGGCGTCCGGGTGGTCGCCGTCGCGGGCCAGCGCGAGGACCTCGTCGCGGCCCCAGGTGCCGACCTCCGCCGCCGTGCTGACGCCGCTCCCCCGCGCCGCCACGACCTCCGCGCCCGCCGACTTCAGGAACGCCGAGAAGTGCCCGGTCACGTCGTCCGGATACGTCGCCGCGATCGCGACGCGGTCCGCGCCCACCTCCCGTAGGGCGTGGGAGAAGGCGAACGAGGTCGACGAGGCGGGCAGGCCCGCGGCCCGCGCGAGATCGCGGACCTGGTCGTGCGCGCCCTCCCAGCCGCGGACGAAACTGCCGCTGGTGCAGGCCCAGACCACCGCCTCCGCACCGGAGAGCCGCAGCTCCTCGACGCCGGCGGCGAGCCGCGCGGCCGAGCCCATCTCCAGGAGCGCGTCGACCCGGTGCGCGTCCTCGCCGATGTCCGTGTGGACGACCTGGAGCCGGACATCGCTGCCGAGCATCTGCTCCATGCGGGGATAGTCGTCCTCGGCCGAGTGCCCCGGGTAGAGAAATCCGAGTGCCGTCACGTCCAGCCTCCTCCTTCTGCGGATGGTCCCGCCGGTGGTCCCGCCGGTGGTCCTGCGGTGGGCCCTTCGGGCAGGCCCTGGGAGGGCGGCGGGTTCAGCGGGCTCGCGCCCGGCCGCGCCCCCGGGTCGATCAGTGCCTGGTAAGGCCCTACCGCACGCGTACCCAGCCGACGCAGCGCCGACCACATCGTCACCTGGTTCGCCGAGATCACCGGCATGCGCAGTTCCGCTTCCAGTTGCGGAATCACGTCGTACGTGGGGAGGTTCGTGCAGCTGATGAAGAGGGCGTCCACCCCGTCCCGGACCGCGCGGCGCGCCATGTCGGTCACGTCCCGGTAGGAGACCTTCCAGATGTGCCGGGTCAGGCCGAGGTAGGCGCGGGCGGTGACCGAGACGCCCGCCTCGGCGAGGTACTCCTCCAGGGCCCGCGTCACCGACCAGGTGTAGGGCGTGACGACCGCGATGTGCCGGGCGCCCAGCTCGCCCAGGGCCTCCAGGAGCGCGCCCGACGTGGTCACCGAGGCGACCGCGCCCTCGCGGGTCATGGCCTCGCACATCGCCCGCTCCCCCGCGGTGCCGCCGACGAAGCTGCCCGACGTACAGGCGTACGCGAGGACTTCGGGCTCGGCGACGGTCAGCGCGCGGACCGCGTCGGCGAGCGTCTCGTGCTCGCTGACCAGGCGGGCCAGGTCCAGGCTGACCTCGACCGGCACGTACGGGGTGCGGGTCAGGTGGAGGGAGACCTCGTCCGGGACCCAGCGCCACAGTTCGCGGTCGAGGGCGAAGTCGAAAGGGGCGACGACACCGACACCGCGTTGTGGGTGCGGTCCGCCGAGGAAGGAGACGTCCATGAGCAGGCCCCGAGTTCATGCGTGGTGAGCAGGGACCGGCCGGGGGCCGGGGACGAGCGATGCCGGCGACGCGCCGGGACGTCGGGACGGGGGAGGAGCACTCGGTTGTCGCAATGCCGGTACGGCTGTGCCTCTGTTGACGAAGGTAGGTTCGGGTGCGAGCGTGGTCAATCCGCACATCTCAGACGACCGAGCCTCACCTCTTCAGGGAAGCGGAACCTCATTGCGAAACGGTTTCCCCACGACGTCCGAATCGACGCCCGGACCCCCTCCTGGAACAACCGTTCTCGTCCTGGACGCCGAGCCCCCGGCGCCCCCGCCCCGCCTCGGCGGACTGACCGGCCGCGCCCGGATCCTGCACGCGGACGAGGCCTCGCTGGCCGGCCGACTGCCGCTCGCGGACGTCCTGCTGGTGTGGGACTTCACCTCGGACGCGGTGCGCCGGGCCTGGCCCGGCGGCGGCCCGCGGCCGCGCTGGGTGCACACCGCGAGCGCGGGCGTGGACCATCTGCTGTGTCCCGAACTCGCCGCCTGCGACGCCGTGGTGACGAACGCGCGCGGCGTCTTCGACCAGCCCATCGCGGAGTACGTCGCCGCGCTCGTCCTGGCCCTGGCCAAGGACCTGCCGCGCACCCTGGAACTCCAGCGCGAGCGCTCCTGGCGCCACCGCGAGACCCGGCGGATCGCGGGCACGCGCGCGTGCGTGGTGGGATCGGGGCCGATCGGCCGGGCCGTCGCGCGCACCCTGAAGGCCCTCGGGATCACCACCGCCCTGGTGGGCCGCACAGAGCGGCCCGGCGTGCACGGCGGCGACGACCTCGACCGGCTGCTGGCCCGCGCCGACTGGGTGGTGTGCGCGGCGCCGCTCACCGACGCCACTCGCGGCATGTTCGACGCGCGGCGCTTCGGCGTCATGCAGCCGTCGGCGCACTTCATCAACATCGGGCGGGGGGCCCTCGTCATCGAGGACGACCTGGTGGCCGCCCTGACGAAGCGGTGGATCGCGGGGGCGGCCCTCGACGTCTTCGCGCGGGAGCCGCTGCCCGCCGACAGCCCGCTGTGGACGGCGCCCGGTCTGCTCGTATCGCCGCACATGAGCGGCGACACGGTCGGCTGGCGCGATGAACTGGGCGCCCAGTTCGTCGAGTTGTACGAGGAGTGGGAGGCGGGCCGGCCGTTGCGGAACGTGGTCGACAAGGAACGCGGATATGTCCCGGGGCCCTGATCACGACGGGCACTGATCACCACTAGGAGGCCGGATGTCCGAACTCACGGATCTCACCGCCGTACAACTCGTCGACGGCTACCGCAAGGGCGAATTCAGTCCGGTCGACGCGGTCCGTGCCGTGCTGCGGCGGGCCGAGGAGGTACAGCCCGCGGTGAACGCGTTCGTGCGGATCGAGCCCGAGACCGCCCTGGAGCAGGCCGAGGCCAGCGCCGGGCGGTGGCTGCGGGGCGAGCCGCGGGGCCTGGTGGACGGTGTGCCGGTGTCGGTGAAGGACCTGCTGCTGATGCGCGGCGGCCCGACCCTGCGCGGTTCACGGACCATCCGGCCGCAGGGGGTGTGGGACGAGGACGCCCCGTCGGTGGCGCGGCTGCGGGAGCACGGCGCGGTCTTCACCGGCCGCACGACGACCCCGGAGTTCGGCTGGAAGGCCGTCACGGACAGCCCGCAGAGCGGTATCACCCGCAATCCGTACGACACCTCACGCACCTCGGGCGGCTCCAGCGGGGGCAGCGCGGCGGCCGTGGCGGCCGGCGCGGGCCCGCTGTCGCTGGGCACGGACGGCGGCGGCTCGGTGCGGATCCCGGCGGCGTTCTGCGGGATCTTCGGGCTGAAGCCGACGTACGGCCGGGTGCCGCTGTATCCGGCGAGCCCGTTCGGGACGCTCGCCCACGTGGGGCCGATGACGCGCGACGCGGCGGACGCGGCGCTGATGATGGACGTCATCACGGGCCCGGACGCCCGGGACTGGTCGCAGCTGCCTCCCACGGCCGGTGACTTCCGCGCGCGTCTCGGCGAGGGGGTACGCGGGCTGCGCGTCGCCTACTCCCCCTCGCTGGGCGGCCAGGTCGCGGTGCGGCCGGCGGTCGCGGCGGCGGTGCGGCGCGCGGTGGAGTGCCTCGCCGCGCAGGGGGCGTACGTCGAGGAGGCCGACCCCGACTTCCCTGAGCCGGTGGACGCCTTCCAGACCCTGTGGTTCAGCGGGGCGGCACGCGTCGTGCAGCACATGTCGCCCGCCCAGCGGGAGCTGCTCGACCCCGGGCTGCGGGAGGTCTGCGCGCAGGCGGCGCGGTACAGCGCGCTCGACTACCTCGCGGCGGTCGACGTACGCATGGATCTGGGGCGCCGCATGGGCCGCTTCCACGAGACGCACGACTTGCTGGTCACGCCGACGCTGCCGATCACCGCGTTCGAGGCGGGCGCGGAGGTGCCGAAGGGTTCGGGGCACCGGCGGTGGACGGGGTGGGCCCCGTTCACGTACCCCTTCAACCTCACGCAGCAGCCCGCCGCGACGGTCCCCTGCGGGGTGGATGGCGACGGCCTGCCCATCGGGGTGCAGATCGTGGGCGCGCGCCACGCCGACACGGTGGTGCTCCGCGCGGCGCACGCGTTGTACGAGGCCGGGGGCGGGGACATTGCGCCGCCCGGACGGGACGTTGCGCACACGCCCTGAGCGCGCCCGGGTCCGGGGCTAGGCGCGGCGGAAGTTCAGCGTCTCGCCCTGGGCGCCCGCGCGCCACAGGTCGTTGCAGGCCTCGGCCATGCGGTCGAGGCCTTCTACGATCTGGCCCCAGACGATGCCGGGGACCCAGCCGACGTCGCCGTTGAGGAGCAGGTTGTTGCGTTCGTAGAAGAGGGCGAGGTCGACGACGGTGGTGCCCGCCCGCACCTCGGCCTCCGGTTCGTAGCCGTACGCCTGTGTTCCCAATTCCGTGCCGGAAAAGGAGAAATAACAGAGATCCCCCGGAATAGGGGTGACTGTCGGATTCTCCAGGGGCGGCTCGCGGTCCGCGAAAGCCGGGAAAAGGGCGTAGATCTCATTGCGCGCGTATTTCGCGTGATAGACGTCCGAGCCGAGCGGAAGCGCCTCCCACACCGCCGCGCAGGTCACCGGAGCCCGGTCGTCGAGCAGCTTCGCCGTGCACTGAACTCCCCGCTTGGCGAGGGAGACTTCGATGAATCGGTCTGCCATGCGTCCCATGCTCCTCCCGGTGCTCCGCTCTGGGTCAAGACCACAACGATCGCATCAGGGGCTGGAATTCACCGGCATATCTCGCGTCGAGTCGGGTAGCCGCGCGCCCATGGCTCCACCACTTGGGAACAACGAGGGATTCACTGGCAGAGCGGTTCGCCGCCGCGCCCTGCTCACCGGAGCGGGCGGGGCGACTTTCGGCGCGCTCGGGGTCTCGGCATGCAGCCGGGTCCCGGAGGAGGGGAAGGTCGAGGGGGGCGATCTGCTGGACCGCCTGCGCGACAGCGGCACGGTCAGGATCGGTGTCGCGGGCGAGGTCCCGTTCGGATACATCGACGAGAACGGCGAGGTCACCGGGGAGGCGCCGGCCATCGCCAAGGTCATCTTCCCCCGCCTCGGCGTGCCCGAGGTCAAGGCGGTGCCCACGAAGTTCGGCGCGCTGATCCCCGGCCTGACGCAGGCGCGTCAGTTCGACGTCGTGTCGGCGGGCATGTACATCAACCCGACGCGGTGCGAGCAGGTCCTCTTCTCCGATCCCGACTACCTCATGCTCGACTCCTTCATCGTGAAAAAGGGCAACCCGCACGGCATCAAGGGCTACGCCGACATCGTCAAGAAGGGCCTGAAGCTGGCGAGCGGCACCGCGTACGCGGAGATCGACTACGCCAAGGCCGCGGGGGTGAAGGACGTACTCGTCCTGCCCGACCAGGTGGCGGGGCTCGACGCCGTCGCCCAGGGCCGCGTCGACGCCTTCGCGGGCACCAACGTCACCGTACGCACGGTGATCAAGAAGAACCCGCGGGTCGAGGCGACGAAGCCCTTCCAGCCCGAGGTCGACGGCAAACCGGCCTACGGCGCGGGCGGCTTCGCCTTCCGGCTGTCCGAGAAGAACCTGCGGGACGCCTTCAACAAGGAGCTGCACAAGCTCAAGAGGAGCGGCGAACTCCTGCGGATCGTGAAGCCGTTCGGATTCACGGAGGCGGAGATGACGGATCTGACCGTGCGGAAACTGTGCCCCCCTGCGAAGGGCCACTCCTCATGATGTCGTCGGAGTTCTTCGGGAACTGGTTCCTGCCCGGCATCTGGATCACCGTCCAGGTCACCCTCCTCAGCGCGGCCCTCGCCTTCGTGATCGCCTTCCCGATCGGCGTGCTGCGCACGAACCGGCTCTGGATCGTGCGGTTCCTCGCCGGGGCCTACTTCGAGATATTCCGCAGCACGTCGTCGCTGGTCTTCATGTTCTGGATCGCGTTCACCGTGCCGCCGGTCTTCAACATCAGCTTCCAGCCGATGTTCGCGGGCGTGCTCGCGCTCGGCATCACCTACGGGGCGTACGCGTCCGAGATCGTGCGCGGTGCGCTCGCCGCGGTGCCGCCCGCGCAGCGCGAGGCGGGCATCGCCCTGAACTTCACCCCGGCGCAGCGACTGCGCCGCATCGAACTGCCGCAGGCCTGGCCGGAGATGATCCCGCCGTTCAACAACCTGCTCATCGAGCTGCTCAAGGGCACGTCGCTGGTCTCCCTCATCGCGGTGGGCGACATGACCTTCGCCGGTGACCTGCTGCGCCTCGTCAAGAACGAGAGCGCCCCGATCTACACGCTGCTGCTCGCCCTGTACTTCGTCTTCGCGTTCATCCTCACGCGCGGCATGCGGCTCCTGGAGCGGCACGCCAAGAAGCGGGTCGGGCAGGCACCCGCGACGAAGACGGGTCTGTTCGGCGGCATGCGCGCCACGTCGTCGATCGACGCCGTCGCGGGTACGGGGGCCGCGAAGTGAACTGGAACTGGTCGCACGTCGACGACTTCATGCCGCTCTTCTGGGACGGTGTGGAACTCACCCTCAAGGCGCTGTTCTTCGGCACCCTGATCGCCTTCTCCCTGGGCCTGGTCTGGGCGATCGCCCAGCGCTCGGAGAAGAAGTGGATCCGCTGGCCGGTCACGGTGGTCACCGAGTTCATCCGGAACACCCCGCTCCTGGTGCAGCTGTTCTTCCTGTTCTACGTGGTGCCCGAGTGGGGCCCCTCGATGTCCCCGCTCACCACGGGCATCGTCGGGCTCGGGCTGCACTACTCGACGTACACCTCGGAGGTCTACCGGACCGGCATCGACGGCGTACCCGCCGGGCAGTGGGAGGCGGCGACCGCGCTCAGCCTCTCCAAGCGCCGCACCTGGACGGCCGTGATCCTGCCGCAGGCGGTGCGCCGGGTGATCCCCGCGCTCGGCAACTACGTGATCGTCATGCTCAAGGAGTCGCCGCAGATGGCCGCCATCGGCGCCCTCGACATGCTGGGCCAGGCCCAGGGCTACAGCCAGGCGACCTTCACCTACGAGGCGATCAGCGTGGTCGGCGCCGCCTTCATCGTCATCGCCTACCCGGCCTCTCTTCTTCTGCGAGTTTTGGAGCGTCGCCTTGTCCGCTGACAGCAGCACTTCCCAGGAAATCCCCAACCCGGCCGTGGACGGCAGCGAGCTGATCCGCTTCGACAAGGTCGTCAAGCGCTACGGCTCGAACACCGTCCTGGACGAGCTGGACTTCTCCGTCGCCTCCGGTAAGCACGTGACGCTGATCGGCCCCTCCGGCTCCGGGAAGACCACGATCCTGCGGCTGCTCATGACGCTGGTGAAGCCCGACGAGGGCACCATCAAGGTGGGCGCCGACTACCTCACGCACGAGGAGCGGAACGGCAAGCTCGTCCCGGCCGGCGAGAAGCACGTACGCGAGGTCCGCAAGAACATCGGGATGGTCTTCCAGCAGTTCAACCTCTTCCCGAACATGAAGGTGCTCAGGAACATCACCGAGGCGCCCGTCAGCGTCCTCGGCCTGTCCAAGGACGAGGCGGAGCAGCGCGGCCGCGAGCTGCTCGACCTGGTCGGCCTCGGCGACCGCTGCGACGCGTACCCCTCGCAGCTCTCGGGCGGCCAGCAGCAGCGGGTGGCCATCGCGCGCGCCCTGGCGATGCGGCCGCAGATCCTGCTGCTCGACGAGGTGACCTCCGCGCTCGACCCGGAGCTGGTGGCGGGCGTCCTGGACGTGCTCCGCGACATCGCGCACACCACGGACATCACGATGCTCTGCGTGACCCACGAGATGAACTTCGCCCGGGACATCTCGGACCAAGTGCTCATGTTCGATTCGGGCCGGGTCATCGAGTCCGGCTCCCCGGAGAAGATCTTCACCGAGCCCGAGCACGAGCGGACCCGGGAGTTCCTCAGCGCGGTGCTGTGACACCGGCATATGCCAAGGTGGCGCGTTCCTGCTGACAGCGGCCGGAGCGCGCCACCAATGTGGTCAACATCCTCTCCCTATACACCACTTGACGGCTATCGTGGGGCGAGCCCGACTGTCCGGAACCGTTCCACGCAGGGGGAAGCCGTGGCGTTGAAGCACAAGGCGACCACGCCGCACGACTCCGTCCAGAGCGCCCTGCGGGTGCTCGAAACCGTCACCCGGCACGGCTCGGGCGTCACCACCGCCGGACTCGCCCGCGAGGCCCGCCTGCCCGCGACCCGCCTCGCACCCCTGCTCCGCATGCTGCTCCGCGAGGGGTACATCGAGCAGACCGCCGACGGCACGTACACCGCCGGGGAGTCCCTGAGCCGCCTCGGCTCGGCCCACCACCGCGACGAGGCGCTGCGCGAGAAGCTCCAGCGCACCCTGGACGGTCTGCGCGACTCCATCGGCGCCGCGGTCTACATCAGCCGCTATGTGGACGGCGAGGTCCGCGTCACCGACTTCGCCGCCGGGCCCCGCACCCCCGCGGTCAACGAATGGGTGGACTTCCGCTCCTCCGCCCACGCCAGCGCCATCGGCAAGAGCCTGCTCACCCAGCTCGACGTGAGCGGCCGCCGCGACCACCTCGCCCGCCACAAGATGGCCCGCCTCACCTCGCGCACGATCACCAACGAACGCGTCCTGCTCAACCGCCTCGCGGCCCAGCCCGCCACGGTCCCGGTCCTCGACCTCCAGGAGTACGCGGTCGGCACGGTCTGCGCGGCCGTCCCGATCACCGCCGGTTCCTCGGTCGGGTGCCTCGCGCTGTCCCTGCCGGTGGAGCACGCGCACCGGCTGCGGGAGGCGGCGGACACCTTGAATCGCGGGGCGGGCCGGGTACTGCTGTCCCTCGCGATCTAGTCCGGTTCGAAGCACCCTTCGGGACCAGGTATTATTTACGAGTCAGCAGGCGCCGCTAGCTCAGTTGGTTAGAGCAGCTGACTCTTAATCAGCGGGTCCGGGGTTCGAGTCCCTGGCGGCGCACTTGCGAATGCCGAAAGGGCGTTCCCGGTCTTCCGGGGACGCCCTTTCGCGTATGACGGTGCCTCGGGGTGCGTATCACCGCGCCCTGGCCTGCGTACGACCGCACCTCGGGGGTGCGGAAAACCGCACCCCATCTCAACGGCAACCCCCATACCGCCGCTGACCTGCACTTTCTAGCGTTTCCTCCATGGACCTCATGACTCTCGCGCTCCCCCAGGAACCCGCGGACGGCATCGCGGGCTGGGCCGCCGACCTCGTCGACACCCTCGGCGGCCCCGGCGCCGGACTCGCCATCGCCCTGGAGAACCTCTTCCCGCCCCTGCCCAGCGAGGTGATCCTGCCGCTGACCGGCTTCGCCGCCGGGCAGGGCGTGATCAGCCTGTTCTCCGCGCTGTTCTGGACCACCCTCGGCTCGGTGGTGGGCGCGGCCGCCCTCTACGGCATCGGCGTCCTCTTCGGGCGCGAGCGCATGCACACCCTGTGGGGCAAGCTGCCGCTGGTCAAGGCGTCCGACCTGGAGCGCACCGAGGCGTGGTTCGCCAAGCACGGCACCAAGGCCGTCCTCCTCGGCCGGATGGTGCCGATCTTCCGGAGCCTGATCTCCGTACCCGCCGGTGTGGAGCGGATGCGGCTGCCGGTCTTCCTCGCCCTGACCACGCTCGGCAGCCTGATCTGGAACTCCGTGCTCGTCATGGCCGGCTACTGGCTGGGCGACCAGTGGGACGCGGTCGAGACGTATGTGGGGCTCCTCTCCAAGGCCGTCCTGGTGCTCGTCGTCGTGGCGATCGCGGTGTACGTGGTGGTGCGGGTGAGGTCACGGAACCGGCCCCGAGCGGACGCCGAGGCCCGCCACCGCCGCGCCGGATAGGGGTCGGCTAATGTCGGACGGCGTGAAGGAACCCGTGGCCGCCCCGTTCCTGCTGAGGGTCCTCGGCGTCCTCATCGGCTGCCTCACCGCCCTGCTCGGCCTCCTCTACTTCCTCGTCGCCGGCACCGCCCTCGGCGCCTTCCTGCTCTCGCCGTCCACCCGGGGCCGCGCCCACGCGCTGCTCGCCTCGGGCGCGCGCAGGCTCACCGGTCTGGAGCGGCGGCGGCGGTCCGTCTTCTTCCACGACACGTTCCCCGAGCACCACGCCTCCGACCAGCAGATCCTGCGCTACCTCGCGGCCCGTACGTACTCCGGGCTGCTCTGCGGTGTCGTGGTCGGCCTCGTCGACTTCGGCGCGGTCCTCGCGGGGATCTTCGCGGTCTCGCTCGCCACCCACTCCTCGATGACCTGGGTGGACGTCGTCAGCCAGGTCGTCCTCGGCGGCACCCTGCTCTTCCTCGCCGTGCAGGGGCTGCGCGCGCTCACCGACCAGGACGCCCGGCTCGCCCGCGAGTGCTTCGGCCCCTCCGAGCGGGAGCTGATGCAGCGGCGTATCGACGAACTGGCCACCAGCCGCGCCGCCGTCGTCCGGGCCGTCGACGACGAGCGGCGCCGCGTCGAGCGCGACCTGCACGACGGCGTCCAGCAACGGCTCGTCGCCCTCGCCATGCTGCTCGGCCGGGCCCGCCGCGGCCGCACTCCGGAACGGGCCGACGCCCTCCTGGAACAGGCCCACAAGGAAGCCCGGGAAGTCCTCACCGAACTGCGCGAAGTGGCCTGGCGCGTCTACCCCAGCGCCCTCGACCACCTCGGCCTGCGCGAGGCACTGGGCGGCGTGTCGGAGCGGTGCGCCCTTCCCGTACGCATGGAGTACGACGTACCGGATCCGCTGCCGTCCGCCGTCGAGACCGCCGCCTACTTCGTCGTGTCGGAGGCCGTGACCAACGCCGCCAAGCACTCATCGGCGGAGGAGATCTCCGTGCGCGTGACCGCGAGCGGGGGCCGCCTGACCGTGCTCGTCCAAGACAGCGGAACCGGCGGCGCCGATCCCGCCGGCAGCGGCCTGACCGGGCTGCGCGGCCGGGTCGCCGCGCTCGACGGCACACTGCGCGTCGACAGCCCCCTCGGGGGACCCACCACCATCACCGCGGAGCTGCCGTGCGCGTAATCCTCGCCGAGGACTCGACCCTGCTGCGGGAGGGCCTGGTCCGGCTGCTCGCGGAGGAGGGCCACGAGGTGCTCGCCGCCGTGGGCGACGCCGAAGCGCTGCTCGCGGAGGTCGAGGCGAGGACCCCGGACGTCGTCGTCACCGACATCCGCATGCCGCCGGACCACACCGACGAGGGCCTGCGCGCCGCGGTGCGGATCCGCGAGCGGCGCCCCGAGATCGGCGTACTCGTCCTCTCCCAGTACGTGGAGCGCAACTACGCGACCCAGCTGCTCACTTCGAGCGCCGAGCGGGTCGGCTACCTCCTCAAGGACCGGGTCGCGCAGGTCGAGGAGTTCCTGGAGGCGCTGGAGCGGGTGCACGCGGGCGGTGCCGCCATCGACCCCGAGGTCGTACGGCAGTTGCTGATCCGCACCACGCACAGCGACCCGCTGACCCGCCTCACCCCCCGCGAACGAACCGTCCTAGAGGCACTCGCGGAGGGCCACACCAACGCGGCGATCGGACACAAACTGCACATCTCGCTGAGCGCGGTGGAGAAGAACCTCAACGCGATCTTCGACAAGCTGGGGCTCTCCCGCACCGAGGGGTACAGCAGGCGGGTGCTGGCGGTTCTGCGGTACTTGGAGTCCTGAGGGGGGTCGGGCGGCGCGAGCGGCTACGACAGTACGACCCCGTCCATGACCAGCGCCGCCGCGAGCCCCGCGGCCAGGAGCCAGGTGCCGAGCCTGGTCCGGCCGCGGCGGCTCAGCTCGATCACTCCGCCGCACAGGATGAGCAGCAGCCCGTACACCCCGACGACCAGCACGGACGACCGGCTCGCCAGACGCAGCGCGAGGACCACGGCCGCCGCGGCCATCAGCAGCGAGGCCGCCGCGATACGGGCGCGGCGGGCGCGGGCGGCGGGGGTGGGGCCGGGGGGCGGGGTGTCGTGGTCCGCGGGGTCGGACTGGACCGGTGCGTCGGACTGGTCGGGCGTGCTCATGGTTGTGGATCGTAATCGCTCACGCGAGCGGGGGCCGGGGACTTGTGTTCGTTCGCCACGGATGTTCGCCACGGATGTTCGCCATGGACCCCTCACCCCCGCAGATAGGCGAGGACCGCGAGCACTCTGCGGTGGGTTCCGGCCGCCGGGGGGAGGTTCAGCTTCCCGAGGACGTTCCCGATGTGCTTTCCCACGGCCGCTTCCGAGATGACCAGTTCGTCGGCGATCGCCGCGTTCGACTTGCCCTCGGCGACCAGCGCGAGCACCTCGCGCTCGCGCGGCGTCAGCAGCTCCAGCGGATCACGGCGCCGCCGCAGCAACTGCCGTACGACTTCCGGATCGACGACCGTCCCTCCCGCCGCGACCCGCACGAGCCCCTCGACGAACTGCTCGACCTGTCCCACGCGGTCCTTGAGCAGATAGCCGACGCCGGTGCCGTCGCCGGTGTCCAGCAGCTCGGCGGCGTACGACCGTTGCACGTACTGGCTCAGTACGAGTACCGGCAGCGTCGGCCGCGTCGCCCTGAGCGCGACCGCCGCCCGCAGCCCCTCGTCCTGGAAACCGGGCGGCATCCGCACATCGGTGACGACGATGTCCGGTTCGTACGCCGACACGGCGTCCCGCAGCGCGTCCGCGTCGCCGACCGCGGCGACCGTCTCGTGCCCGAAGCGGCCGAGGAAACCGATCAGCCCCTCGCGCAGCAGCACACTGTCCTCGGCGAGGACAACTCTCAGGCTGCGGGGGCGGATTGGGCTCGGGGTTCGCACGGGATCTCCACGGACAGGGTGGTCGGGCCGCCCTGAGGGCTGGTGACCGTCAGTGTGCCATCGAGGACGGCGAGGCGGTCGGCGAGGCCGGTGAGACCCGTACCGCGGTCGGGGTCGGCGCCGCCGCGGCCGTCGTCGTACACGTCGACGCGCAGGACGCCGTCCGTGTGGGCGGCGGTGACGCGGACCCGGGTCGCGCCGCTGTGCTTGCCGACGTTGGCGAGTGCCTCGCGGACGGCGAAGTACCCGGCGGACTCCACGCTTTCGGGCAGGCGCGGCAGTCGGACCCCGGCCGTCTCCACGGGTACGGGGCAGCGGTCCGCCACGTCCTCGATGGCCGCGGCCAGGCCGTAGTCGGCGAGAACCTGCGGGTGGATGCCGTGGATCAGCTCGCGCAGCTCGGCGAGGACGCGGCCCGCCTCGTCGTGGGCGGTGGCCAGTCTGTCGGCGAGGGCGCTGCCGGGGGCGGCGTCGAGTCGGGCGAGACCCAGGCTCATCGTGAGCGCGACCAGCCGTTGCTGCGCGCCGTCGTGCAAGTCGCGTTCGATACGGCGCCGTTCGGCCTCGAAGGCGTCGACGAGGCGGGCCCGGGAGCGGGTGACCTCGGCGAGACCCGCGGCGAGTTCGGAGTCGCGCGGGGAGAGCAGGAGGCGGGCGAACGCGGCGCGGCCGGCGGCGTAGGCGCCGAGGGGGTAGGCCAGTACGAGAAGCAGCGCCAGGCCGATGAGCGCGGTGGCGCCGGCCGCCGGGTAGGTGTCGACGAGCCACAGCTTGGCGGGGCGGATGCCGTTGCCGGGACCGCCGGCGGCGGCGAGGTGGGCGGGGGCGGCGACGAGGAGGGCGGGGAGGGCGACGGTGCAGGCCAGGACGGTGAGGTCCAGGAGCCACAGGACGAGGGCGAACAGGAGGGTGTAGGCGAGTTCGCGCCAGGTGGCCTGCTCTTTCACGCGGAGCCGGAACCAGGCCGGGATGCCGGGCGCTTTGGGGGTGCGGTGGGGGGAGGGGGCGGGGGCGGGGTCGACGAGCAGCAGGCGGCGGCGTTCGAGGGCGGCGACGGGGATGCCGGTGAGGGGGAGGGCGGCGAGGAGGGGGAGCCCGACTAGTACGAGGGTGAGCGCGGCGCCCACGGCGGTCAGGGCGAGGCCCACCACCAGGGTGAGGGCGCCGAGGAGGGCCCCGCCCAGCAGGTACGCGCCGCTTCGCCACGGCGCGGCGCTTCTCAGATACCGCCGCCGTGGCAGCTCGGTCCATACGCTGTGCTGGGGCATGGCTTCTACGGTAGGCCGCGCCGCACAGCGACTTAGGGGCCCGGCGCCCGCCCCGCGTACGCCGCGAGATCGCACGCGGCGTACGCGGGGCGGGCCCGCGAGGTGGGGGGGAAGCTCCTGGCAGAGCACTCAGAATTTGACGTCCGAGCATGCGTAGAAGGCGTTCGCCGTGTCCGCGATCGTCCAGACCGCGACGATCACGTGGTGCCCGCTGCGCCCGCCGGGGATGGTGCCGCTGTGCGAGAGGGTCGCGGGGGGCTGCTGACTGTTGTACGGAACGCTGAGGAACGGCGTGGTGTCCAGAGCGGCCCTGGTCACCGGCTTGCTGTCGTCCCAACCCTGCTTGGTGATGTAGTACTTGAAGTCCGTGGTGCGGTGGCGCGCGGTGAACTGCCAGCGGAACGTGTAGTTCTGGCCGCCGCTCACCGAAGTCGTGGGCCAGGCCCCGCCTGCTGGTGTCCGGGGTGAGTTGAGCTGGTTGAAGCCGGCTATGCCCGCCGAACAGATCTTGCCGTCCGCGGGGCCGCCCGCCGGGAAGCCCTTGGGGCCCTCGACGCTCTGCGGTTCGTACTGAATGGAACCGCAGTTGGTCACCACACCCTTGGCGCAGTTGATCTGACGGCTGGCCGGCAGATCCGTGTAACCGTGGCTGCTGGCGCCACCGGCGGAGAGCGCGAACGCGCCGACCGTGGTGAGGCCGACCATGGCCGCGTACATCTTCTTGTTTCGCATGTGCCGCTCCTGACCGAACGTGGGGGTTCCGTGGGACGTGCGCGCACTGCGGTCTAGACCAAGTCTCAGATTATTGGCGTTAGTTGAACATGTCCATACCAAGCGGGGAGGGGATCGCGCCGCCTCGTCCGGTGGGTTTCGGCGGGTGTTCACCGTGGGGCGCGGCTGCCCTGCGGGGGGCTGGGGGCCTTGCCGGGGGCCCGCGGGGGCCTTGCCGGAACCCGGGGCTTGCGGGGGCCTTGCCGGGAGCTTGCCGGAACCGTGCCGGGGCCTGCGGGGGTGTGCCGGGGCCTTGGCGGGGCTTGCTGAAACCTCCCGGCGCTTACCGGCGCCTACCGGTGCTCTCCGTGGCCCGTGTAGAACGCCACCGTCAGGTCCTTCACCAGCGCCTTGCGCTCGTAGTCGTCCAGCTCCACGAGGCCCCTCGTGGTCAGCCGCGTCACGGTGTCCTCGACCGAGTCGACCACGGAGGTCAGGACGGTGTCGCGGTGCCGCGCGTCGAGCGCCGCGACCCGGCGGCGCTGCATCGCGGCGGCCAGCTCGGGCGCGTACTCGATGCGGGTCGGCTGGGCCGAGAAGACCTCGATACCGACCGCCTCCGCGTCGGCCGCGAGCGTCCGGGTCAGGGCCGCGGCGACGGCGTCGGCGTCGCGCAAGGTGGGGGCGTCGGTCGGGGTGGAGGCGGCGCCCGTGCCGGGGGCGTCGCCCGTGCCGGGGGCGTCGTCGTGGAACGCGTCGGCGGGCAGCCGCGACAGCACGCGGGCCGTCGTCGCCTCCACGCACTCCCGCAGATACTCCTGGTGGTCCTCCACCGCGAGCGTCGCCTTCGCGGCGTCCTTGACCCGCCATACGACGAGGACGACGACGCGGAGCGCGACCCCCGCGCGGTCCACGACGGGCATCGGCTCGCTCCTCCAGTGCCGCAGGCGCACGTCGACGCGGCGGCGCAGCAGGAGGGGGTTCACCCACATGAGGCCGGTGCGGCGGACGGTACCGCGGTAACGGCCGAAGAGGCTGAGCACCCACGCCCTGCCGACTCTCCCCCGCGCCAGCCCGCCGAACCCGAAGAGGGCGAGCGCCCCCGACGCGGCGAGCGAGGCCCACTGGGCGGCTCCGAGCCCGACACCCCCGTATCCGTACCCGTACGCGCCCGGGTACGCGTACGGGTACCCGACCCCGTACCCGGGCGGCGCGGCCATCCGCAGCAAGGGCTCGGGCAGCGCCCCCGCCCACCACAGCGAGAGCGCACACCCGGCGGCGCCCACGCACCCGCCGAGCACCCCGGCGAGGCCGGGCAGCACCCGGGCCCCCCGCTCGACGAGAGCGGGGTCGACTTCGGGTACGGGGTGAGCCGCGGCCTCGGCGGGGGCGGCGAGCACGGCGGGTGCGGTCGCGGGCCCGGTAGCGGTCGCGGGCCGTTGCGTCGCGCGGGGCTGCTCTCCCGTGCCCTGTCTGCGCCGCACCACGGCGGGCGGCAGGGGCACGCCCGCCGCGTCGTCCGGGTCGTCACGGAAGAGGAGGTGGACGGGGATCTCTGTGGTGGCCTCGCTCTGGATCACCCGCGGCGGCCGCGCGGCGGCCGGCTCGGGCGCCCCGCCGGGCTGCGGGGACTGTGGCTGTGAAGCTGCCGTCGCACTCATCCGTGCCTCCGCCTCATTCGTGCTTCCGCCTCATTCGTAACTTGGTCTCATTCGTGGCTCGGTCTCATGCGTGACTCGGCCTCGCTCGTGCCTCGATCTCACTCGTGCACCACCCCCGCGCCCCCCACGCCCGCACACCCGCACACCCCCACACCCGCACCACACCCAGCCACCCCCTCACCGGAACAACCGCCGCCACGTCTCCGGCCCCGGATAGCCGTCCGCCGCCGCGCCCCGCCAGCCCTGGGCGCGCTGGAACGCCTCCACGTTTCGGCGGTCGCTCTCGGTCCAGCGCGGGCCGGGGCCCCGCGCGTAGTGCTCGCCGAAACCCTTCCTCACCAGTTGTCTGCCGAGGCGCTCGATCGCCGGGTGCGACTGGCCGGGGCGGAAGACACCCCGGCCGGGGTAGCCGGGCGCCCCCTGTTCGGCGCCCGTCGCAGGGCCCGCGCCGGGGCCCGTGCCGGCCCGGGGGATGTTCCGCCCCGTCCCCTTCATCAGGTACGACCACGTCGTCGGGCCCGGCAGGCCGTCCGCGGCGGTGCCCCGCCAGCCCTGCGCCAGCTGGAACGCCTGTGTGGCCCTGCGGTCCGCGTCCGTCCAGAGCGGTCCCGGGCCCGTCCGGTAGAAGCGCTTGCCGCCGCGGGCGATCAGGGCCTTGCCGAGCTGCGTCACGTACTTGTTGTTCGCCCCGGGGCCAAAGGACCGCGCCCCCGGATACCGCGTCACCGAGGAGCCCGAGCCGGCGACGGGCGCGTCCTCCACTCCCTTGAAGCGATAGGCCACATAGCGGTCCGCATTCTCCCGGTAGGGATAGGGAGTCGCCTGTTTGCGGGCATGCGGGGGAGCCTGTTCGTACGCCATGTATTGCGCGCGCGTGGAGTCCGTCCAGCCCCCGAAAATCGTCACGTGCGATCCCTTGGTGGGGTTAGCCGGATTATGGAAGAGGAGAATGTCGCCGGGCTCCAGCTGGTCCTTGGTAATGGGCACCCCGTACTTGTCGAGGCTGCCCGTCCATTCGTTGCCGGACAGGTTCCAGGCCATCGAGACAAAGCCCGAGCAGTCCTGCCGGTAACCGTCGGTCCAGTACTTCTCCATGCTGTACGGCACCTTCGCGGTGATCCACGTCATGGCCCGCTCGATGATCGCCGTCCGGGTGATGGAGCGGTACGTCGAGGCCGCCGGGACGCCCGCGCCGCCGTGCAGCGGGCTCGCGCTGCCCTGCGGCGTGCCCGGCCCGTCGCTCGCCGGGCGAGGATCGGCCCGCCGGGCCGCCGAATGGCCCCCCACCTCGACCGAAGCGACTCCCCCCGAAGCCACCCCGGACGAATTCACCCCAGCCGAAGCCACCCCGGCAGAAGCAACCCCACCCGGCGCCACACCGCCCGCGGCCACCGCCGGCAGGCTCTGTCCGCCGAGCACCGTCCCGGCCGCCGCCGCGAGGACCAGGGCGCGGCGCGTGCCGTGCGCCGCCGGATGGCCCCCGAGGCGCAACGGCAGCGCGTGCGCCATCGAGCGCCGCCAGTGAATACAGCCGGGGCAGTCACAGTCGCTCTCGGGGTCGAATTCCTCGAATACCGGAGCGTCCTCCATGCGATTCCCCTCACACCCCTGAAAAGAAAGTCCGCGCATCTGCACGTCCGTCAGTTTCTCAACTGTCCGGTGATACCGCATGTTGACGGTCCGAATGATGTATCCGGCCCCCGCGGCACCTCACGGCGCGCGCCCCGCAAGGCCCGGTCGGCGCCCGGCGGGCGCCCCGGTCGGCGCTCGGTGGTCAGGGGCACCCCCGGACATCCGGTAGAGTTATCCAGGTCAGCACGCGCCGCTAGCTCAGTTGGTTAGAGCAGCTGACTCTTAATCAGCGGGTCCGGGGTTCGAGTCCCTGGCGGCGCACAGACAGCGAAGGCCCTCCGTTCACGCGGGGGGCCTTCGTCGTGCGTACTCGGGGCCTTCGTCGTACTCGCACAGGCCCCTTCGTCACGCTCACGCAAGGTCGACGTACCACTACGGTTGCGCCATGGCGCGCGACATCCAGGAGCGGATCAAGAAGCTCATCATCGATTCCCGGCTGCCCTCCGGGGCCTCGCTCCCCACCGAGCCAGAGCTGATGGAGCGCCTGGGTGTCAGCAGGAACTCCGTGCGGGAGGCGCTGAAGGCGCTCCAGGCCATGGGGATCGTGGAGATCCGGCACGGTTTCGGTACGTACGTCGGTCCGATGTCGGTCGCGCCGATGATCGAGGGCCTCACCTTCCGCACCGTCGCCGGCCACTACCGCGGCGAGGACAGCCTGCTCCAGCTCCTGGAGCTGCGCGAAGCGGTGGAGACCGGGCTGATCGCGCGCCTCGCCGGCCGGGTCCCGGAGGCCGACCTCGCCGAGCTGGACGCCCTGGTGGACCGCATGGACGCCGAGGCCGCCTCCGCGGACGGCGCCGTGCGCGCCGAGACCGACCGCGCGTTTCACGCCGCGCTCTACCGCGGCCTCGGCAACCTCCTCCTCGGCGAGGTCCTCGAGGCGTTCTGGGACGCCTTCCACAAGGTCCGCACCGATCTGGTGGACGTACCGCAGGATCCCAAGGTCACCTGCCGCCAGCACCGCGAGATCCTGGAGGCGGTGCGCTCGGGCGACGCCGTGCGGGCCGAGCAGGCCATACGGGAACACTTCGGCAATATTCGAACGCGTTTGGGCTCACCTGTCCCAACAGACACCTAAAATCGCTCGTATGACCGGTAAACGCCTTGTATCGCTCTTGCGATCATGCTGTAGGGCGTAGAACCCTGTCCTGGAGCCTGTGGCTCTCATGAGGCGGACGATTCCGGGCAGTTGGGGGCTCGCGCGGTCCGCGGCGGGGCAGGGATGGGGGTCCCCGTTCATGAAGTGATGTCGAGGGGGGCATCATGCAACCGGAAGGTTGCCGTCCGACGTCTAAGGGGACGGTGACCTGGCACTGATGCGTTCGTGAGGGTCGAGGGGGATCCGGGGCGGACGGAACGACCTACGAACACGCGGGCGACCGCGTGCGGGGGGATGACTCATGGCGTCGACGCCGACGGGCGCGCGGCAGAACGACCCGTCACACATGAACGGCCCGTCCCAGACGACCGGCCCGTCCCAGACGGCCGACCCGTCCCAGACGACTCAGCTGCGGGTGCCCTCGCACCGGACCGGCGGTTTCCGCCGGATCAAGAAGACCCTGCCGCGGTACGACTACGAGCACTACAGCCGCCTCGCCGGTCCGTTGACCCAGCCCGACCCGAGCAAGCCCTACAAGGTGCGGTACCGCTCACTGCTCTCGCAGGAGCCGCACAAGGTACGGGCCGCGCTGATGCTGGGCGCGGCCCCTCTGCTCTCACTCGTCCTGCTCGGCTGGCTGCTCCAGCCCGAGCACTGGACGGAGCGGGACTACGTCGCGAACGACTGGCTGCCGGTACTCGACGTCGTCATGCTCGTCTCGATCGGCCTGATCGAGTTCTTCCGCTGTATGAACGTGCTCTCCAACGCGCACGCGACGCTGGTGGCCCGTGACCCGATACCCGTGGTGCCCGAGACCGGCACCAGGGTCGCCTTCCTCACCTCGTTCGTGCCCGGCAAGGAGCCGATCGAGATGGTGACGAAGACGCTGGAGGCCGCGGTCAAGATCCGTCACCGCGGTCTGATGCACGTCTGGCTCCTCGACGAGGGTGACGACCCGGAGGTCAAGGAGGTCTGCCTGCGGCTCGGCGTCCACCACTTCTCCCGCAAGGGCGTCGCGAAGTGGAACATGGCCAAGGGCCCGCACCGCGCCAAGACCAAGCACGGCAACTACAACGCCTGGCTGGACGCGCACGGCGACGACTACGACTACTTCGCCTCCGTGGACACCGACCACATCCCGATGCCGAACTACCTGGAGCGGATGCTCGGCTTCTTCCGGGACGAGAACGTGGGCTTCGTGATCGGCCCGCAGGTCTACGGCAACTACGACAACTTCGTCACCAAGGCCGCCGAGTCGCAGCAGTTCCTCTTCCACGCGCTGATCCAGCGGGCGGGCAACGCCTACGGCGCGCCGATGTTCGTCGGTACGAGCAACGCCGTGCGCATCAAGGCCCTCAAGCAGATCGGCGGTCTGTACGACTCGATCACCGAGGACATGGCGACGGGCTTCGAGATCCACCGGGCGACGAACCCCGGGACCGGCAAGAAGTGGAAGTCGGTCTACACCCCGGACGTGCTCGCGGTCGGCGAGGGCCCCAACGCCTGGACGGACTTCTTCACCCAGCAGCTGCGCTGGTCGCGCGGGACGTACGAGACGATCCTCAAGCAGTTCTGGAAGGCACCGTTCTCGCTGCCCCCCGGCCGTCTCTTCAACTACACGATGATGGTCATCTTCTACCCGATGTCCGCCATGAACTGGATCCTGGCCGCGCTGAGCTGCGCCCTGTTCCTGGGTCTCGGGGCGTCCGGCGTGAACATCGACCCGACCATCTGGCTGATGCTGTACGGCAACGCCTCCGCGCTCCAGATCGGCCTCTACATCTGGAACCGCCGGCACAACGTCTCCCCGCACGAGCCCGAGGGTTCCGGCGGCGTGGCGGGCATGGTGATGTCGGCGCTCTCGGCGCCGATCTACGCGCGCTCACTGCTCGACGCCGCCCTGCGCCGCAAGAGCAAATTCGTGGTGACGCCCAAGGGAGACTCGGCGAGCCCGGACACGCTGTTCGGGACGTTCCGGATCCACCTGTTCTTCATCCTGGTCTTCGGCGGCTCGATGGCCGCCGCCTTCGTGTACGACCATGCCCACCCCGCGATGATCACCTGGGCGACGTTCGCCCTGCTGATCACGGCGGCGCCGATCTTCGCGTGGCGCTGGGGCATGCGCCAGGACAGGAAGAAGCCCAAGCCGCCGGTGCCGGACGTGGTGGTTCCCCACCAGCGTGACGCCACGGCGCCACTGCCGCACGCGTCACACGCGCCGCACGCACCGCATGCCCCGCACGCACCGCATGCCCCGCACGCACCGCATGCCCCGCACGCACCGCATGCCCCGCAGCACAAGCCCAGCTGGGCGGCGGCGCCCGATCAGACCATGCAGATTTCCCTTGGGGGACGTAAGAAATGAACGACCGTTCCAGCCGCCGCCGCGCCCGCCGCATCGCGATAGGCGCGGCGGTCGTCCTCGCGCTGGCGGGGATGAACGGACCGTGGCTGTGGCGCGTGGGCTCCGAGAAGTACCACGACTACAAGATCAACAGGCCGGAGTACAAGGCGGACAACGGCCACTGGCAAGTCATCGACTTCCCCGAGGAGTACCGCCAGAACACGATCCACGCGGCGCTCCTGCACACGGGCAAGGTGCTGCTGGTCGCCGGGTCGGGCAACAACCAGAAGAACTTCGACAAGAAGAAGTTCGACACCCGCCTGTGGGACCCGGTGAAGGGGACCATCAAGAAGATCCCGACGCCCACCGACCTGTTCTGCACGGGCCACACCCAGCTGGGCAACGGCAATCTGCTCATCGCGGGCGGCACCCAGCGCTACGAGAAGCTGAAGGGCGACATCACCAAGGCCGGCGGCCTGATGATCGTCCACAACGAGGACCCGGACGAGCCGAAGACGATCCCGGCGGGCACGAAGTTCACGGGCAAGAAGAACGGCAAGACGTTCGTCTCCCAGGACAGCGTCCTGGTGGAGAAGGCGAAGAAGGTCTTCGACAAGCGGACCGGCCGGTTCCTGCGCACTGAAGCGGGCCTCGGCCGTGTCTACGTGGAGGCGGCCAAGAGCGGCGCCAAGTACGAGACGGGCACCCAGGACAACTACCGCGTCCAGGGCCTGAAGGGCTCCGACACCCGCAACGTCTACGGCATGGCGCAGAAGCTCGCCCTGGACAAGAAGGACTTCCAGGGGATCAAGGACAGCTTCGAGTTCGACCCGGTCGCCGAGCGGTACATCAAGGTCGACCCGATGAACGAGGCGCGCTGGTACCCCACGCTGACCACGCTCACCGACGGCAGGATCCTCTCCACCTCGGGCCTGGACGAGATCGGCCAGCTGGTGCCGGGCAAGAACGAGGTGTACGACCCGAAGACGAAGAAGTGGACGTACACGAAGGGGATCCGCCAGTTCCCGACGTATCCGGCGATCTTCCAGATGGCCGACGGCAAGCTCTTCTACTCCGGTTCGAACGCGGGCTACGGCCCCGACGACGTGGGCCGCAAGCCAGGCATCTGGGATCTCAAAACCAACAAGTGGCAGGGCATCCCGGGCCTGAGCGACCAGAAGCTCCTGGAGACGTCCGGCACGGTCGAGCTGCCGCCCGCCCAGGACCAGAAGTACATGGTGGTCGGCGGCGGCGGGGTCGGCGAGTCCAAGCAGTCCAGCGAGAAGACCCGCATCGTCGACCTGAAGGCGGACGAGCCGAGGTTCGTCGACGGCCCCCCGCTGGAGAAGGGCACCCGCTATCCGCAGATCTCGACGCTGCCGGACGACACCGTGCTGATCTCCGGCGGCTCCGAGGACTACCGCGGGCGCAGCGACTCCAACATCCACCAGGCGCGGATCTACGACGCCAAGACGGGCGACATGCGGCGGGTGGCCGACCCCGAGGTGGGCCGCAACTACCACTCCGGGTCCATCCTGCTGCCCGACGGCCGCGTGATGTTCTTCGGCTCCGACTCGCTCTACGCCGACAAGGCCAACACCAAGCCGGGCGTGTTCGAGCAGCGCATCGAGATCTACACGCCGCCGTACCTCTTCCACGGCTCGCGGCCGGCGCTCGGCAAGGGCCCGAAGACCATCGAGCGGGGCGAGTCGGGGACCTTCCCGACCAAGCACTCCTCGGCCATCAAGGCGGCCCGCCTCATCCGGCCGAGCGCGTCCACGCACGTCACGGACATCGACCAGACGTCGATCGCGCTCGACCTGAAGAAGGAGAAGGGTTCCGTCACCGTGACGGTCCCGAAGAACCGGAGCCTGGTCGAGTCGGGGTGGTACATGCTCTTCGTCACGGACGACCAGGGCACCCCCAGCGAGGCCCGCTGGGTCCACGTGCCGTAAGGACAGCCCCGTAAGCCGTAGGGACAGCCCCGTAAGGGGCGTCCCCGGCTCGTCCGGCTAGCCCGCGTTCTTGGCGAGGCCCAACGCGTACTCGGGCCACCACTCGCCGGCCTTCGGGCCGCCCCGGCACGTGCCGTCGGACTCGCCCGGGCGCTTGACCCAGAGATACGCGTCGACCAGCGGATCGTCCGTCCTGGTCGTGGGCGTCTCGCCGAGCGCCCGGCCCGGCGGGTTGCACCAGGGGTCCTTGCCCTTGGTGTACGCGCCGTTGCCGTTGCGCCCGGTGTCGATGACGAACGGCTTGTTGCCGATCTTCGCCGAGAGCTTCTTGCCGAACTCCGTACTGGCCTCGGTGGTCTGGAAGTTCGAGACGTTCACCGAGAAGCCGTCGGCCTGCTCGACGCCGGAGCGCTTCAGGGGCTCCCAGAGCGAGTCGGGGTTCTGCCAGCCCGCGTTGCCCGCGTCCAGGTACACCTTGGTGTTCTTCAGGGACTTGAGCTTCTCGATGGCGCCCTTGAGCAGGTCGTACCGCTCCTCGTGGAACTGTTCGGGCGTGCAGTTGTCCACCATGTGGAGCACCGCGTCCGGCTCCAGGATCACCGTGGTGCGGCGGTCGCCGATGCCCTTGGCGACCTGGTCGACGAACGCCCGGTACGCGTTGCCGTCGGCCGCGCCGCCGCCCGAGTACTGGCCGCAGTCGCGGTGCGGGATGTTGTAGAGGACCAACAGGGCGTCACGGTCGGCCTTCTGCGCGGCCTGGGTGAAACCGCGCGCCTGGTCCTCCGCGTTCTCCGGGACGATCCACTCGGGGACCGGCTGCTCCGCGATCTTCCGGATCAGCTCGGCGTCGTCCTTCCTGCCGTCCTTCTCATAGGCGGCGACCTGTTTGGCCGCGTTCCCCTCCGGGTTGACCCAGTACGGGTTCCGGTCCTTGGGCTGCTGCTTCACCGGCTGACCCGATGCGCCGTCCTCCGTGTCACCACCGGAGGAGGAGCACCCGGAAAGGAGCAGCGCGGCCCCCGCGAGCGCCACTCCCGTCCTCGCCCCCCTGACCGCGAAACCATGCCCGCGGCCGGTGCCTTTGCGGTACATCCACTCCCCCTTGGGTGCACTGTCCGGATATCAATCCTGACATACGCCCAGGACGTTTCGGCGAGGCCGGACCACGTCTTCCTGGGGACGCTCATTCGTCCTAGAGTCTGTTGTACGGCCCAAGCCCCCGGCCTTCGCAGCCATTCCCCCTACGCGCGGGATGGCCTGTGAACCTCCCGCGTCGGCGCCGGGTTCCTCCCGCAGCTCGTGCGCACGCGGTCGAGGAACCGGCCCGATCGGCGGCTTCGGGGGGAGCGGGCCGCCGACCGGGCCGGATGCGCCGAGCCGGGCCACCGAGTGGGACGCAGCGGGCCGGGCCCGTACCGTGGGGCCGCCGAGGGGTGTTGACAGCCCCCCTGACGTGCTGGGACTCTCCGGGACGACAAGTCCATACATCGAGGCGACGGTTGACAGGAACCCGGTGCGAATCCGGGGCGGTCCCGCCACTGTGACCCGTACGCGACCGGCGTGCGCGGAAGTCAGGAACTGAACCGTCGTCCTCCTGCCATGGGGCGTGGAAACCCCAGAAGGAGGCCCACCGGTATGTCCCTGCACTCCGCAGCTCCGCACACCGACACCACGGCGAGCCAGGCCGCCGTGACCCAGACCCGCGACTGGCTGATCGCGTCCGCCGCCGCGATCCTCGCGCTCGTCGCGCTGTACGCCGTGTTCCTCGACAACGGCACGCTGATCTCGGCCACCGGCGACTACCTCCACGAGTTCGCACACGACGGCCGGCACCTCTTCGGCGCCCCGTGCCACTGACCGGGCGGACGGACATCAGCACCATGCACTCATCCCCCGTACTCCCCCTGCTCGGACGCGGTCTGGTGGCGGGAGGAGCGGCGGGCCTCGCGGCCGGCCTCTTCTCCCTGCTGCTCGCCGAGCCCCTGATGGACCGCGCGATCCGCGCCGAGGAGAAGCGCTCGGCCGCCGAGGAGCACGCGCACGGCGCGCCGCTGGCCGCCCAGCACCACGAGGAGCTGTTCAGCCGCTCCACGCAGCACAGCGGCCTGGTGGTGGCCGCGGTCGTCGCGGGGCTCGCCCTCGGCGTCCTGTTCGCCGTCGCGTACGCGGCGGTGCACCGCCGCGATCCGCGGGCGACGCCGTGGCCGCGCGCGCTGGCCTTCTCCGCCGCGGCCTTCCTCGCCGTCTCCCTCCTGCCCGGCCTGCGCTATCCGGCGAACCCGCCGGGCGTCGGCGACGCGGGCACCGTCGGCGACCGCCAGGCGCTGTGGCTCGCCGCCGTCGTCATCGGCGTCCTCGGCATGTTCCTCGTACGCCAGGTGTACGTGCGTCTGGCCGCGCGCCCCGAACCGGTGCGGCACCTCGCGGTGGCCCTCACCGCGGTCGTCGTCCTCGCGGCACTGTTCCTGCTCCCCGACAACCCGGACCCGGTCCCGGTGGACGCGACGCTGCTGTGGAACTTCCGCATGCTGTCGCTCGGTTCGCACGCGCTGCTGTGGGCGGTGTTCGCGGCGGTCTTCGGCGCGCTGGGCCTGCGCGCCGCGCTCGGCCCGAGGGCCGAGGCCCGCACCACGGCGCCGGCCTCTACCGCCGCACTCCCGTGAGGTACGCCGAGACGATCACGTTGGCCGTGTAGGCGCGGGCGGCCCTGTCGAAGGTGCCGCCGCAGGTGATGAGGCGCAGTTCGGCGCGGCCCTCCTCGTGGGGGCCGTACGCCTTCTTCGCGTCGAAGCGGTCGCGGGTGACGACCTGGACGTCGTCGACCGTGAACTGCGCGACCGTGCCGTCGTCGCGGCTCACGTCGATCCGCTCGCCGGGGCGCATCGCGCTGAGGTCGTAGAAGACCGCGGGTTTCGTCTCCGTGTCGACGTGGCCGACGAAGAGGGCCGCGCCCGGGGCTCCGGGGCGGGTGCCGCCGCCGTACCAGCCGACGGTGTCCGGCTGCGCGTACGGCGGTGGGTCGATCGCGCCCCCGGCGTCCAGGCCGCGGGCCGCCACGGGGGCCCTGACCTCCAGGGACGGCACGTCGACGCGGTGCGGTCGCGCGGCGGGCAACGGCTCGTGCGCGGGCGGCAGTTCGACGCCGGGGTGGCGGCCGACCGCCGCCGCGTCGCCGGTCGCGGGCGCGGATATGCCGCCGCGCAGCTCCGCGGTCTCGGTGCCCCACAGCCCGAGACCCGTCAGGAGGGCCACCCAGGCGATGCCGGTCAGCAGACGCCCTGACCCGGTCGGGCGTGCGCCGTCGGACACCGTCTCGCCGCGCCCGTCACTCGGAGCGGCGCCGGCGGACGCTGCGGACCGCGACGGCGACCGCCGCGACCCCGGCGAGGACCAGGCCGGTCACGGCGTGCCGGGTGCCGGGGCCCGCCTCGTCGGCACCCGCGGACGCGACCGAGGTGAACTGCGCGGTGCCGCCGCCTCCTGCCCGTACCGGTGCGACCGGCTCCGGGTTGCGCTGGACCACGCGGACCGTGCCGGCGCGCTGGTGGGGGTGGCCGTCGCAGACCACGGTGACGTCGTACGACCCGGAGACCCCGCCACGGATCTTGGCCTTGCCGTGCAGCGCGTCCTTGCCGCCGCCACCCGCGGTGAGCTGGGCGTCCCCCTCGAAGGCTCCCGCCCCGGCCGACCCGGTGGTGCCCTCGCACCCGGAGACGCTCACTTCCACGGTGGCCCCGGCCGCGGCGCCGCCCGGGGTGACGGTGGCCCGCACGGCCCCGTCCTCATGGGCCCGCGCACCCCCGACGGGTACGGCGACGGCCAGCACGAGGGCCACCGCACCTCCACGAAGAGCAAGGGAACATATACGCATCGTGAACAGGAGGGCGGCAACGCGGAGCGTTGACAACCGACGACAACGCCGCAGATCGGCGTGCCAGACCCCGCGGCCCGCGGCATGATCCGCCGGACAGGCCCTAGACCCGGTCCACCAGGTCGGCGATGGAGTCCACGACGGTGGAGGGGCGGAACGGGTACTTGTCGATGTCCCGCCGGGTCGTGAGCCCCGTGAGCACCAGGAATGTCTCCATCCCCGCCTCCAGTCCGGCGAGGACATCCGTGTCCATGCGGTCGCCGATCATCGCGCTCGTCTCCGAATGCGCCCCGATCGCGTTCAGCCCCGTCCGCATCATCAGAGGGTTCGGCTTCCCGGCGAAGTAGGGGTTCTTGCCGGTCGCCTTGGTGATCAGGGCGGCGACGGCTCCCGTGGCGGGCAGCGGCCCCTCGGTGGAGGGCCCGGTCTCGTCGGGGTTGGTGCAGATGAAGCGGGCGCCGCCGTTGATGAGGCGTACGGCCTTGGTCATGGCCTCGAAGGAGTACGTACGGGTCTCGCCGAGGACCACGTAGTCCGGGTCGTGGTCGGTGAGGACGTATCCGATGTCGTGCAGGGCCGTGGTCAGGCCCGCCTCGCCGATGACGTACGCCGTGCCGCCGGGCCGCTGGTCGTCGAGGAACTTGGCAGTGGCGAGCGCGGAGGTCCAGATGTTCTCGACGGGCACTTCGAGGCCCATGCGGGTCAGCCGGGCCTGGAGGTCGCGCGCGGTGTAGATGGAGTTGTTGGTGAGCACCAGGAAGGGGTTGCCGGAATCGCGCAGCTTCTTGATGAACGCGTCGGCACCGGGGATCGGGACGCCCTCGTGGATCAGCACGCCGTCCATGTCGGTGAGCCACGATTCGATGGGCTTGCGCTCTGCCATGGGGTGCACTCCTGCGGTGAACGGGTTGGCTGGGGCGCCGGGACAGCGCTGTGCCGACGCCCCCACCCTAAACAGGAAGCCGTGATCTTGACCCCATCGGTCCGTCGGCTGCCCGTCGCGGACTTCCAGTCCTCCCCGTACGTCCGCGGGTTCTCGGAGACGTCCGGGTTCGGCGGCCGGGGGCGAGGACCGGGGCGAGGCGGGTCAACGGCCGGCGCGGAGACGCCGGTAGCGGGTCAGGAGGGCTGCGCCGCCGACGAGGAGGCTACCGGCGACGGCCCCCAGGCCGAGCAGGGTGGCCCCGCCCGTCTGCGCCAGTTGTTCGATCGGCTCGGGCCGGCCGGTGCCGGGCGGCCTCTCGGGGGCGTGGGGCGCGATGGCGAAGGCGTAGTCGTTGGAATCGCCGACCCACTCGCCGTCGTCATCCCTGCGCTGCACGAGCGCGGCGGACGCCACGACGCGGGTGGGCCGGGTGCCGGCGGCGAAGGCGAGCCGGACCTTGACGGTGAGGGTCCTGCCGGGGCCGACCGAGAAGCCGGGGAAGCCGTCGTCGAAGACGCCGATGTGCTCGTCCTGGTCGGTCTCCTCGAACGGCACGGCCCGCCAGCGCGTCCCGTCGTGGAACTCCAGCCGGATCTGCTCCGACCGCAGCGGCTGCCGCTGGTCGACGAGGACGAGGATCGGATGGATGCCGGCGCAGGGCTCGCCGGTGGCGTTGGTGAGGTCGATCGCCCAGTCCTGCGGCCCCGCGCCAGGACGGTAGGCGGCGGGGCCCTGGTGGATCCGGGTGTCGATGGGGAAGGCGGCGCTGTCGGCGGTGGCGCAGGTGGGCGGGTCGAGGGGAGCGGGGCGCTGCTGGCGTTGCTGACGGGCCTGGGGGG
>NZ_JODF01000060.1:0-47919 GCF_000717945.1 Streptomyces sp. NRRL S-920 | reverse complement strand
CCCCCACCCACCGCCTCACCCCCTGGCGCACCGACTGGTCCAGCCAGACCGGCGCCAGCCAGCTCGGCATCCTGCACGGCTCCAACCACGATGTGCCCGCCTTCCGGTGGTACGAGAAGGACACCGGCGAGGTCATGGTCAGCAACCGGCCCGCCTCCGCCGTCGAACTACAGCGCCGCGCCGTCCGCCGCACCGGCGACGGCGGACTGCTGACCGTCGACGGCGCCAGCCGCGGCAACCTCTTCAGCGGGGGCGCCGAGCAGCTCGCGCTCGTGCTGTCCGTGGCCGCGAGGAGGGGCAAGAAGAACCGGTCCCGCGCCGGGTACTTCGCCTACTTCTCCGATCCCGCCAACGCCGTCCGCACGGCCCTCTCCTTCGTCGCCGAGGTCTTCCGGGAGATCGGCGAGTCCACGCGCGCCCGCGTCGAGCGGCGCCGCCCGAGGGTGAGCCGCGGCGGGCTCTACCCGTTCATCCGCGCCTTCGCGACCGTCGTGGAGCGCGATGTGGTGGTCGCCGCCGTCATCGGGGACATGCTCGCCGGGCGCAGCGCGGTCTACGCCGACCTCGTCGCGTACGACGAAGTGGCGCACCACTCCGGGCCGGCCGGCGGCGACGTGGAGAAGGTGCTCAGACGTCTCGACCGGTCGCTCGCCCTGCTCGCCCAGGTCGCCGAGCACGCCCCGCGCTCGTACCGGATCGTGCTGCTGTCCGACCACGGGCAGAGCCCGGGCGAGACGTTCCGCGCGCGCTACGGCCTGACCCTCGGCGACCTCGTGAAGGCCGGCTGCGGGCTCCCCGTGCCGCGCAGGGCGCAGCGTACGCACAGCGGCGCCGAGGCCCGTGCCGCGGTGCGGGCGGCACTGCGCCGGCCCGTCGAGGAGGGGCAGGACGAGCTGCGCCCGGCCCGCCGCGCCGAACCGATCGTGCTCGCCTCCGGCAACCTCGGGCTCGTCTCGTTCCCGGACGTGCGCCACCGCATGACCCGCGAGGAGATCGACCGCCGCCACCCGGCGCTGCTGCCCACCCTCGCCAACCATCCGGGCATCGGCTTCCTCCTCGTACGCAGCGCGGAGCGCGGTCCGGTGGTGCTCGGGGCGCGCGGCGCCGAGGTGTATCTGGACGAGGACCCGGCGGATCTCGGGCCGCTCGCGGACTTCGGTCCCGGCGCGGCCGACGCCGTGCGGCGCACGGACGGCTTTCCACACACCGCCGACATCATGGTCAACTCCTGGTACGACCCTCAGGACGGCGAGGTCCTCGCCTTCGAGGAGCAGATCGGCTCGCACGGCGGGCTCGGTGGCGCGCAGGGCCGCCCGTTCCTCCTGTCGCCGCTCGTGCTCTCCCCGCCCGTGGAGGAGGGGGAGGAGCTGGTCGGCGCCGAAGCGGTCCATCGCGTGCTGCGGCGCTGGCTGGTCGAGGCCATGGGTCATGCGGCGCCCATGGCTCCTGAGGCGCCGGTGACTCCGGAGGTCGCGGTGGCCGTCGCGGAGGTATCCGTTCCGGTGCATGATCCGCTGTCCTGAGCCCCTGGTGGCACAGCTTTTGCGGCCGTCGACCAGGCTCCGCAGGAGAAAGCACGCTGATTTGGAGCAGCGTCCGCCGTGCCCGACCATGTGTTCCGCTCGGCGATCCCGGGCCCCCTGGCACGACGAGAGGCGCACGACCCATGCACGACACCGGAACCGCACCGCAGTCGGCTCCGGCCCCCGAGACGCAAGCACCGAGCGAGACACAGGCATCGAGCAAGCACGCCCGGACCTTCGGTCTTCCCGTCGCCATCTGTCTCGTGATGGGCAACATCATCGGCGGCGGCATCTTCCTGCTCCCGGCCTCCGTCGCTCCGTTCGGCACCATCAGCCTCGTCGCGTTCGGCGTCCTGACCGCCGGCGCGATAGCCCTGGCCCTCGTCTTCGGGCGCCTCGCCGCGCGCGACCCGCGGACCGGTGGACCGTACGTCTACGCGCGCGAGGCCTTCGGCGACTTCGCGGGGTTCCTCGCGGCATGGTCGTACTGGATCACCACCTGGGTGTCCAACGCCGCCCTCGCCGTCGCCGCCGTCGGCTACCTCGACGTGCTCATACCGGTCGACGAGCACAAGTGGACCGCCTGCCTCGCCGCCCTCACCCTGCAACTCCTGCCCGCCCTCGCGAACTTCGCGGGCACGCGGTACGTCGGCGCGGTCCAGCTCGTCGCCACCGTACTGAAGTTCCTGCCGCTGCTGCTCGTCGCGATCGGCGGCCTCTTCTTCTTCGACAGCGCCAACCTCGGGCCCTTCCAGGCGAGCGACGACAGCCCGGTCGGCGCCGTCTCCGCCTCCGCCGCGATCCTGCTCTTCTCCTACCTGGGCGTGGAGTCCGCGGCGGTCAGCGCCGGTGAGGTCCGCGATCCGCGCCGCAACGTAGGGCGCGCCACCATCCTCGGCACCCTCGGCGCCGCCCTCGTCTACCTCCTCGGCACGCTCGCGGTCTTCGGGACCGTCGCGCACGACAGGCTGGTCGGCTCCACCGCGCCCTTCTCGGACGCCGTCAACGCCATGTTCGGCGGCTCCTGGGGCGGCACCGCGGTCGCCGTCGCCGCGCTCGTCTCGATGGTCGGCGCGCTCAACGGCTGGACGCTGCTGAGCGCCCAGACGCCGTACGCGGCCGCCAAGGACGGACTCTTCCCGAGCGCGTTCGGCAGGAAGAAGCGGGGCGTGCCGACCGTCGGCGTCCTCGTCACCGTCGTCCTCGCCTCGCTGCTGACCGTCTACAACTACACGGCGGGCGCCGGTGGCGTCTTCGAGTCCCTGGTCCTGATCACCACGTTCACGGCGACGGTGCCCTACCTGCTCGCCACCGCCGCGCAGATCTACTTCCTCGTCTCCGGGCAGGGCGAGCGCGTCCACTGCGGGCGCCTGGTGCGGGACGCGGTCCTCGCGGGCGCCGCGTTCGCGTTCTCCATGTGGCTGGTCGCCGGGTCCGGTTACGCGGCCGTCTACCAGGGCGTGCTGTTCCTCTTCGTCGGGGTGCTCGTGTACGCGTGGATGGCGGCCCGCAAGCAGCGGGCCGCCACCTCTCACGCCTGACGGGGGTCTCGCGCGCCTACCTCGCCAGTGGTGCGACGACCCAGCGCCGGGTCCTGAACATGCTGTCCCGCGAGCCGATCTCGATCAGCTTGCGGGCCGCCGGGTACGCCTCGTTGTCCTCCACCTCGTAGCCGACCTCGAAGGTGCCGGGCACGTCCTGGACCCGCAGCTCCTGCTCGGCCGCCGCGCCCTCCCGCGGCTGGTCCGCGGTGACCGCCGCGAGGTGGGCGAGCAGCGTCTTCTGCGCCGCGTCGAGCGCCTTGCGCGGGTCGCGCTCCAGCGGGGCGGCCGAGGATTTGCCGGCCTTGGGCTCGGGCGGCGAGACCTCCGTGCTCGGCTCGCGCGTGGCACCGGTGGGCCTGCGGGTGGCGATCTGCGACTGGATGACGGTGCCGTCGTTGTCGAGGCCGACGCGGATCAGGCCGCGGTCCGGGGTGATGACGGGCACGCCGTCGAACACCTGGCGGAAGGTCACGTGCGTCTCCAGGGAGACCGGGCGCCCGATCTCGGAGCCGTCCTTCGTCCCGGTGTTCTGCATCAGGTCGAGCACGCTGTCGACGACCAGCTCGGCACCCTCCGCGTACCGCTCGGCGAACGAGCGCGCCGCCTCGACCGCACGCTCGGTGGGCAGCTGCTGGGTGTTGCGGTGGTTGGGCGCGGCGAGCTTGACCCAGCTCACGCCGCGCGCGTCGGTGGAGACGATCCGGTCGCCGGAGGTGGCGCTGAGCACGCCCTGCTGCTCGACCTGGACCTCTTGCAGCGCCGCCGACGGGAAGTCGGCCAGCCGCCCGAGTCCGGCGAGTTCCTCGCCCGGGTTACGCGGCGCGAGCTGCACGATCTGCTGCCGACCGGGGATCCGGGTGAGCGGCTCCCTGACGCCCTCGCGAGCGTAGTACCAGCGCCAGGCGTACCAGTTGTCCGGTACGTGCTCGCGGTAGAAGTTCCGCTCGGTGTTGAGGCGGTTGACGGCCTCGGCCTGGGTGGCGCCGGCCGCGGCGACCGACGGTGCCTGGCCGTGGTGGATGTCCCAGCTGGCGTTCAGCCATGCGTCGCAGTACGTCTGTCCGGCCCGCCACTTCTCCCAGAACTTCTTGCCGTAGTCCGGGCTGTCGATACTGACGGTCTCGAACCCGAAGATCATGCGGAAGCCGATGTTGGGCCCGGCCCAGGTGCGGATCGGTGAGTGCCCGCCGGTGACCTTCAGCGAGTCACAGGTCGACCAGAAGACGTAGTTCGCCTTCTCGTTGCCGAGCGCCATCCGGTTGGAGACGGCGTCGCTGCGCCCGTCCCAGGCGGCGCCGAGGGGCGCGAAGAACACGCCGTTGTTGTCCATGCCGCCGTGGCCCGAGTGGTAGACGGCGCAGACGGCGTCCATGCCGTAGCGGTCCTGCCAGTTGTCGTACGTCTCCTCGTACGCCCACACCTGGGCGCCGCCGTCGGCGAACCAGAAGTTGCGGTCGTAGAACTGCTGGAGGTAGTCCAGCCAGCCGGTGGCGTCGGCGTGGGTGTGGTAGAGCGACGACTGGTTGACGAACTTCTGGATGCTGAAGGCACCCCACCAGCCGAAGGTCGAGTCCCGCTCACCCGCCGCTCCGGGCTTCTCCGGTTCGAGCGGGGACGGACCGCGGTCCGAGTAGTTGATGCGCATGGCCAAACCCCCTGAGAGGACTCCTCGCTGTCGTGCGCGAGAAGGCCTCAAAGTGTCACCGCGGACGCGCCTTGCCCAGTTGCCATTCCGGCCATAGGGCCCCCGCCACGGGCCCGTTCCCGCACCTCAGGAGCCTCTTCGGTCCGGCCGCGCGCACAACGTGTTCGTATCGCCCGCCGCGCACCTGCGCTCCCGGCTCGAACACCTCCCGGGGGTCCGCGGGCCCCCGCGCGGCCCGTTTCCATCCCGTGACCGCGGCAGGGGGGCCGGGGGCCACCGACTCTGCGGCCGTAGTCGAGCCGGCTCCGCCGCTCACATGGGCAACGACCGCAGCCGCACCGGCCCGGCGGGCCACTGGGCGTCCTCGTCGATCGGACGCCAGCCGAGCCTCTCGTACAGCACGACGAGCGGTGGGCGACAGAAGAGCAGGGCGTGCCGCGGGCCCAGAGTGCGGGCGTGGGACAGGGCCGCCGCGACGACCGACCGTGCCAGGCCCCGGCCGCGTACGTCGGGGGCGACGGCCACGCCGCCGACCCCGACGACTTCCAGGGCGGTTCCGCCGACCGTCAGCGGAAGGCGTCGCAGTCCCGCGTGTGCCACGAGCCGGCCCTCGTGACGTATGCCGAAGTGCTCTTCTTTGGACAGCCAGGCCAGGCCGGTCTCCGCGACGCCGAAGGGGTCGTCGCCATCGCCCAGGATCTCGGCCACGTCGGCGTGCGTGTACTGGGCGAGCCGGATCGCGCTCGGCGGGCCGGCCATAGGGTGTGTGCTCATCCCCGCATGTTCCAACAGGCCGCCCCGCAGTGTCCTTCGGCCCTGGAACCGGGTGCGGAGGGGGCGCTGGGCAGAGGACTTCGACCTGCCGGGTTCGGGTGCTCCTCTTCTCTTGTTTCGGATGCTCCTCTTCTCTTGTGATGACGAGGTCCGTAGCCTTTTATGTCGACCGTCTAAGTCTCTCCGCACGGACTGGGGGCACGTGGACACTGCGAGTCTGCTTCTGATCGGGGCGGCAGGCGGAGCGGTGCGTGGAATCGTGCACGCATACGACTGCATGTCCGAATGGCTCCTACGACGGCAGGAGTTCCGGCTCTCCGAGCAGTCCGAGGCCGAGGGAGCGCCTCCCGCCTTCGGTGCGTTCTACGACATCGCGGGCCAGAGCATCGCAGCCGTAGTGCACATGGTGATGGGGGCCGGGGTGGCTCTGCTCATGGAGGCCTGGGGGCAGATCGATGGTGGCTTCGCGACGTTCGCCGTCGGGGCATCGGCACCCTTGATCCTCGTCCAGCTCAAGCACACCCGGCTGGCCGGGGTCTTCATCGGCGACCCCGACGCGCCGCAGGCTCCCCAGCCGCAGGACGCTCAGCCACCGGCGACCGGGCCCCCGACCGAGCAGTCCGTCTCCCGGCGGCCGGCCGCGGGCCCGAGGGGCGCCGAATGACCCGGCCCACGCTGCTCCGCCGCGCTGCCGCGGCCGCGATCGGAGTCGACCGGCGCCCGAGCCATGCTCGCGCCCTGCCCCTTGCGCGGGGCCTCACGTTGACGCGCAGGGCCGGCGCCGCAATCATCGGCGTCCGCGCGGACCGTCTGCCCGCAGAGGCGAAAACCGAGGTGCCGGCGCGGAGGGCGGAAGCGGAGAGTGCGGGCGGCCGCCCACTGTCCGCGCTGCCCCCGTTGGTGACCCTCGGCGCGCCCGAGAGGCCGCCGCCCAGGGAACGGTCACGCCGTGGACTCATCCTGGCCACGGCCGCCGCCATCATGGCCGTCGCCTTTGGCACCTACGTCCACCACGAGGGTTCGCGCGTGGTGGAGCAGCCGCCGGCCCACAGGCCGACGGGCGTTCTGCCGGAGAGGTACCTCGGTACCTGGAAGAGTTCGCTCGAGCACAAGGAGGGCTCCCACGCCCGGACGATGGTGATTCGGCAGGGATACGTGGACGACACGGTGATGACCCTGACGGCAGTCGGGCCGAGAAGGGGTGGGGACGCATACCGCTGTGTGTTTGAAGCGCGATTGGACTCCGTCACATCTCGCGCCGTGCGGTTGGGCAGTTCGGTGGTGACCTCGGGGAAACCGCTCTCGGCGTGCGCGCCTGGGAAACCGTCGACGCTGACCCTGGTGGGCGAGGACAAGCTGCGGCGCGCCGACAGGGATGGCGCCGGCAAGCTGACGTACAAGCGCTCCCAGTAAGGACGAGCAGCTGCCTGCTTCGAGATGTCGGAACGGGGTGAGTCGGCGCCTTGGCCTGATCTCGGCCACGCTTCGTTCGAACTGATCGTCAATACCTACACTCACACATGCCCCGGTTCGCGACGGAAGCGGCCGGCGCGGCACTCAACCCCATGGGGCAGGCGGTCGGGCGGCCGAGCCATCAGGCACCGGTGAGTCGGGCATCGAGTCGTCGAACGGGAACGGGAGTGCGTGTGAGCGGGGTTGGCGGGCAGGACGGGTCGTCCGTGTCCGAAGAGGAGTGGGAGCGGTTCCTCCGCGAGTCGGTGACGGGTACGGCCAACGCCCCTGTGGAGCCGTCGGCGCGCGCCCGTGAGGTGGAGCGGCGGCTGCGGGAGCGTTCCGGGCGGCCGGAAGGCTGGCGTACGTACTCACCGGCCCGTCCCCGGCGCAGGACAGGCTGGTACGTGATCGGACTGGTGGCGGCCGTGGCCCTCCTGGTCGTGGCGCTCTTCCCACAGCGGCTCGGTGGTTGGTTCGGCGGCGACGAGGGCGGGCAGGACGGGAAGCCGATGGCCGCCGAGTCCAAGAGGCCGCGGAAGGCGCCCGGCGCCGGGAGCGGTCTGCGCCCCACCCTCGCCGAGCCCTTCCGGGGGTCGCCCGCCGCCCGCTGGGCCGACGGAGCGGCGGGGATCACGGTGCCGCCGGCCAGGGCGACCGGCTGGATGGACACCGCCCAGGTCGAGCGGGCGCTGCGGCGGAGTCGGGATTTCCTGGCGGCCGCCGGGCTCGACCCCCGCGTGCTGCGCGGCGAGCGGCCCACGAAGGCGATCGCCCTGCTGAACCCGCATCAGAAGGACGTCAAGGCATACCTCCGTACCGCCCTGTCGTCGGCGGAGCCCACGGAGGAGACCGACCCGCTGCTGCTGTTCAGCCGCTTCCGGCCGGACCAGGCCCGGCTGGTCGGTGACGTGGTCAAGACGCGCGGCCGGCTCATGTACCGGGAGGGGAAACGGGGGGCGGTCGAGGTGACGGCCGACGTCACCTTCGTGTACCCGGTCACCGCGGCGGGCGAAGGCGGGCGGGACGCCGAGGTCGTCCGTACGATCGTGCGGCGCGAAACGGTGATGAGCTGGGACGACCCGGCGAAGGTCGTCACCGAACCGGGCACGATGTCCCTCGTCTCCTACGCGCTCGACATGACCAACGGCGGCTGCTCCACCCCCACCGGCTACTTCGTGCCGCCCTTCGGCGCGGACGGCGTGCGGTCGGCCGACGAGGACCGTGAAGTCGACCCGTACGACCGCAGCAAGCCGATCGACACGGGTGACGGCATGCGGGGCACGGGCGACGGCTGCGCGAGCGCCAACCGCTCCTAGGGCGTGCCCTGGCCGACCCGCTCGGAAGGGGGGGCTCCGCGCGGGCAGCCGCTCTCCTGTGCCAGTCATGTCAGGAACAGGGCAACCATTTGAGGCAGGTGTGGGTCTACCGACCGAACACACTCACGAGGAGACCATCATCACCGCCATACGTAAGACTCTGACCGCCACCGCAGTCGTCGGCGCGGTCCTCGCCGGCTCGGCCGCCTGCGGCACCGTGGAGCAGCTGTCCGCCGGCCAGAAGCTCGACGAGGCCTTCGACAACCTGAACGAGGAGAAGTCGCTCTCCTTCGAGTTCTCCCTGGACACCGACGCCGCCTCGCTCAAGGCGCTGGACGACTCCTCGGAGCCGGGGTCCGGCGAGGAGATGCCGGACGAGGCCACGCGGCTGCTCAGCGACGCGACGATCAGCGTCACCGTGCAGTCGAAGAAGCCGTTCGGTGAGTCCGGTGAGAAGGACTTCGACCGTATGGCCATGAAGATCAGCGGTCCGGACGGGAAGCTGATCGAGTACCGGGTCATCGGCGACCTGACGTACCTCCGCACCGACGTGGCCCGCGTCGGCAAGGCCATGGGCACCCCCGTGCCGACCGCGGCGGACCTGCCCCCGGAGGCCGGCGCCCTCAAGAAGGTCCTTGAGGGCAAGTGGGTGAAGATCGACACCAAGCAGATGGAGCGGCTCGCCGCGGAGGGCGGCGGCGAGCCGGGGGCCGAGCCCTCCCCGGAGCCCACCCTCGACGCCAGGACGCAGAAGAAGCTCATGAAGGCCGTGCGCGAGGTCGTCGGCCGTGAGGTCAAGCTGAAGACGGCCGGGGGCGAGGACGGGACCGAGCGCATCACCGCCACCGCGCCCTTCCGCACCCTGGCCACCGAGCTGGTCGGCGAGCTGCGCCCGCTGGCGAAGAAGCTGCCGCCCGGTGTGGAGCTGCCGACGGCCAAGGAGCTGAAGGACGCCCCCGACGGCAAGGTCAGGGCGGACATCACGCTGAAGAACGACGAGCTGAAGGAGGTCCGCATCGACCTCGCCAAGCTCGCCGAGAACACCAAGGTCAAGAAGCTCGGCCTGGTCATCCGGATGACCGAGGGCACCAGGCCCACCGCCCCCGCGGGCGCCACCGAGCTGGATGTCGAGGAGCTGATGGGGGGAATGTTCGGCGCGATGGGCGCGGGCGGCCAGGCCGGTGCCGCAGGCGGGGAGTGACACGCAGACCGTGACGGGTCGCCACCGGGAGGCGCTGTCAGCCGCCCCCCGAGTGTGATCGGATGGTGGCAACGGAAGTTCCGATCACGGAACCGCACTGAAGGGAACTGCATCGTGGCAACCACGCGCTCCGCGCACACGGTCTGGGAAGGCTCTCTGACGGAGGGCTCGGGCACCGTCACTTTCGACTCCTCCGGCATCGGGCAGCAGGCGGTGTCCTGGCCGTCGCGCGCCGAGGAGGCGAACGGCAAGACGAGCCCGGAGGAGCTGATCGCCGCCGCGCACTCCAGCTGCTTCTCGATGGCGCTCTCGCACGGCCTGACGGGCGCCGGCACCCCGCCCACCCGCCTGACCACGTCCGCCGACGTGACCTTCCAGCCGGGCACCGGCATCACCGGCATCCACCTCACCGTCGAGGGCGAGGTGCCGGGCCTGGACGAGCAGGCCTTCACCGCCGCCGCCGAGGACGCCAAGGCCAACTGCCCGGTGAGCCAGGCGCTGACGGGCACGACCATCACGCTCTCCGCCAAGCTGGCCTGACGCGACGCCCGTTGACGATGCCGCCGTCCCGCACCGGGGCGGCGGCATCGTCGCGTCAGGGCATTGACAAGATGCCGCTCAAGTTTTGTGATGGAGTGCGGAGTAGACCTGGATACGGGGGACTTGGGCTCGCGGCGGAAGGGACTGGACCATGGCACGTGCGGTCGGGATCGATCTCGGAACGACGAACTCAGTGGTGGCCGTGCTGGAGGGCGGTGAACCGACCGTCGTCGCCAACGCGGAGGGCGCGCGCACCACCCCGTCGGTCGTCGCCTTCGCGAAGAACGGCGAGGTCCTGGTGGGAGAGGTCGCCAAGCGGCAGGCGGTCACGAACGTGGAGCGCACCGCCCGCTCCGTCAAACGCCACATGGGCGACAGCGGCTGGCGCTTCCCGGGGAGCGGCTCCGTGGACGGCGTCCGCTACACCGCGCAGGAGCTGTCCGCGCGCGTCCTCCAGAAGCTCAAGCGCGACGCCGAGTCCTACTTGGGCGAGGACGTCACCGACGCGGTGGTCACCGTGCCCGCGTACTTCGACGACACCCAGCGCCAGGCCACCAAGGAGGCCGGTGAGATCGCGGGGCTCAACGTCCTGCGCATCATCAACGAACCGACGGCCGCGGCCCTCGCGTACGGCCTGGACAAGGGCGACGACCAGACCGTCCTCGTCTTCGACCTGGGCGGCGGCACCTTCGACGTCTCGCTCCTGGAGATGGGCGAGGGCGTCATCGAGGTGAAGGCGACCAACGGCGACACCCAGCTGGGCGGCGACGACTGGGACCAGCGGATCGTCGAGCACCTGGTACGGCAGTTCAAGAACGGGCACGGCATCGACCTCGGCAAGGACAAGATGGCCCTCCAGCGCCTGCGCGAGGGCGCCGAGAAGGCGAAGATCGAGCTGTCCTCCTCCAGTGAGACGGACATCAACCTCCCCTACATCACCGCCTCGGCGGAGGGCCCGCTGCACCTCGCCGAAAAGCTGACGCGCGCCCAGTTCCAGGAACTGACGGCCGACCTGCTCGACCGCTGCAAGGAGCCCTTCCACCAGGCCGTCAAGGACGCGAACATCAAGCTCTCCGCGATCGACCACGTGATCCTGGTGGGCGGCTCCACCCGCATGCCCGCCGTGAGCGAACTGGTCAGGGAACTCACCGGGAAGGACCCGCACAAGGGCGTCAACCCCGACGAGGTGGTCGCGCTCGGCGCGACCCTCCAGGCCGGGGTGATCCGGGGAGACGTCAAGGACGTCCTGCTCCTCGACGTGACCCCGCTGTCCCTCGGCATCGAGACCAAGGGCGGCATCATGACCAAGCTCATCGAGCGCAACACCACGATCCCCACCCGGCGTTCGGAGACCTTCTCGACCGCCGAGGACAACCAGCCCTCGGTCGGCATCCAGGTCTTCCAGGGGGAGCGGGAGATCGCCGCCTACAACAAGAAGCTCGGCGTCTTCGATCTGACGGGGCTGCCGCCCGCCCCCCGCGGGGTCCCGAAGATCGAGGTCACCTTCGACATCGACGCCAACGGCATCATGCACGTCTCGGCGAAGGACGAGGCCACCGGACGCGAGCAGCGCATGACGGTGACCGGTGGCTCGGCGCTGCCCAAGGACGACATCAACCGCATGGTCCGCGAGGCCGAGCAGCACGCGGAGGAGGACCGCAAACGGCGCGAGGCCGCCGAGACCCGCAACCAGGCGGAGCAGCTCGTCTACCAGACGGAACGGTTCCTGCGGGAGAACCGGGAGAACGAGGACAAGATCCCTGCCGACACGAGGAGTGAAGTGGGGGCGGCGGCCGCGGAGTTGAAGGGCCTCCTGAAGGACCGCGGCGACGACACCGCGGCCCTGCGCGCGGGCGTCGAGAAGCTGGCGGCGGTCAGCCAGAAGATGGGCCAGGCGATGTACGCGGCCTCGGGCGGGGGCGCCCAGGAGGAGACCGGCTCCACGGGTTCCGCCGCGGAGGAGGGCGTGGTGGACGCCGAGATCGTGGACGAGGATGACAGGAGCAAGGCAGGCGAGGACCAGGACGGTCAGGGCAAGGGCGACCGGGGCAGGGCGACTTAAGAACCCGTCCGCTCCCAGCCACGCCTCTCCGGCCGTGCGCCAAGACGCTTCGGATCCCGGGCGCGGTAGACCACGTACGGCCGGAAGAGGTACTGGAGCGGCGCGCTGAACATATGGATCAGCCGGGTGAACGGCACCAGGGCGAACAGCACCATGCCGACGACCGCGTGGATCTCGTACAGCACCGGCACGCCCGTCATCCGGTCGATGTCCGGCTGGAGCGTGAAGAGGCTGCGTGCCCAAGGGGCGATGGCCTCGCGGTAGTTGTAGCCGTCGCCGGACGTGTGCGTCAGCTTGGCGACCATGCCGAGCACGATCGCCGCGAACAGCACCAGGTACATCAGCTTGTCGTTGGCGGTCGTCGCGCGGAACACCGGCGTGTTGGTCCGGCGCCGGTAGAGCAGCAGCAGGATGCCGAGGACGAGCAGGACCCCGGCCGCCGTGCCGCCGTACAGCGAGAACAGGTGGTACGTGTGCTCGCTCACGCCCGCCTTCTCCGTCCACGACTCGGGGAGGAACAGGCCCACCAGATGCCCGACGAGCACGAAGAGGATGCCGTAATGGAACATCGGCGAGGCGATGTTGAGGAGCTTGGACTCGTAGACCTGTGACGAACGGGTCGTCCAGCCGAACTTGTCGTAGCGGTAGCGCCAGATGACGCCCGCGACGAGCAGCACGAGGGCGAGGTAGGGAAGGACGCCCCACAGCAGCGTTTTCATCAGCGTTCCCCGATGAGTGCGAAGGGTTCGAGGCCCACGTCCTCGCGAGGCGGCCCCGAGCGGGCCAGGGCGAGGGCCTCGGCGCGGTCCTTGGGCGAGGGGCCCGGCAGGCTCGCGCACACCGCGTCGAGCACGGACGCGTACGGCGTGCCGAAGTCGGCGAGCGCGAGCCGCAGCAGCTCCAGGCCGCTGCGGTGCTCCAGGAGCAGTACGGGGCCCGCCCGCGCCGAGAACTCCAGGACCGCGGGCAGGAAGTCCGGCAGTTCCTCGCCGCTGAACTCCAGGCCGTGCGCGCGGTAGACCTCCTTGAAGCGGACCAGGGCCATGCCGCGCCGCCGGGTGTCGCCCTCCCGCCACCAGCTGAGATACAGGCTGTGCCGGTTCTTGAAGTCGAAGACCCGCACATAGTGCGCCGCGAGTTCCCGGGGGTCGGTGGTCGCGGCGTACGTCAGGAAGTCGTCGAATTCCGGGGGTGCGGCGGCCTTCAGCAGCGGAAGCCGCTCGTGGAACTGCTCGTCGGGGTAGCCGAGGCAGAGCGCCGCGGCCTGGTAGAGCACGGCGTGGCCGGTCACTGGTCGTCCTCCTCGGCGGCGTGCGCCTTCTCGATGGCGCTCGGCTCGCGGTCGGCGGTCTGCCGGTCGCGGAGCGCGTGGAAGTTCTCGATGGTGACCAGCGGCAGCTGCTTGCGGCCGGAGTCCTGGCCGAAGGGGCCGTCGCCGCCCATGCCGGGCCCGCCCTCGAAGTCGAGGCTGCACGAGTCGGACAGCTCGGGGAGGGCCGACTCCTCAAGGCGCCGCGCGTCCCCGACGGCCGCGGTCGGGATGACGTACCGGTCCTCGTACTTGGCGATGGCCAGCAGCCGGTACATGTCCTCGATCTCGGGCCCCGACATCCCCACCGACCGCGCCACCGAACTGTCCGGCGCGTCACCGAGGTTGATGGCCCGCATGTGCGCCCGCATCGCCGCCAGCTTCTCCAGCGAGGCGCGCACCGGGCCGACGTCCCCCGCCGTGAAGATCTCCGCGAGGTATTCGAGGGGGATGCGCAGGGTGTCGATGGCGCCGAAGAGGTTCGCCGCGTCCTCGCCGTCGTGCCCGGTCTCCGTCAGCGCGTCGACCACCGGGGAGAGCGGCGGGATGTACCAGACCATCGGCATGGTGCGGTACTCCGGATGCAGCGGGAGCGCCACCTTGTACGTGCTGATCAACGCGTGTACGGGGGAGCGGCGCGCCGCCTCGATCCAGTCGTACGTGATGCCGGACCGCTCGGCGTCACGGCGCACGTCGGGATCCTCGGGGTCGAGGAAGACATCCAACTGGGCTTGGTAGAGCTTGTGTTCGTCCGGCTCGGAGGCGGCCGCCGTCACCTTGTCCGGGTCGTAGAGGATCACCCCGAGATAGCGCAGCCGCCCCACGCAGGTCTCCGAGCAGACCGTGGGCAGGCCCACCTCGACGCGCGGGTAGCACATCGTGCACTTCTCGGCCTTGCCGGTGCGGTGGTTGAAGTAGACCTTCTTGTACGGGCAGCCGGTCACGCACTTGCGCCAGCCGCGGCAGTGGTCCTGGTCGACGAGGACGATGCCGTCCTCCTCGCGCTTGTACATCGCGCCGGACGGGCAGGACGCCACGCACGCGGGGTTGAGGCAGTGCTCGCAGATGCGGGGAAGGTATAACATGAACGTCTGCTCGAAGGCGAACTGCACCTTGTCGGCGGCCTGTTGACGGGTCTTGGCGACCATCGGGTCGAGGTGGCCGTGCTCGGTGGCGCCGCCGAGGTTGTCGTCCCAGTTCGACGACCACTCGATCTTCATCGGCTTGCCGGAGATCAGGGAGCGGGGCTCGGCCACCGGGTAGTCGTCGCCGAGCGGGGCGTCGGTGAGGTTCCTGTACTCGTACGTCCAGGGCTCGTAGTAGTCCTTGATCTCGGGCAGCTTGGGGTTGGAGAAGATCTCCAGGAGCGACTTGATCCGGCCGCCGTTCTTCAGCTTCAGGGCGCCGCGCCTGTTCAGCTCCCAGCCGCCGCGCCACTTCTCCTGGTCCTCGTAGCGGCGCGGATAGCCCTGGCCGGGCCGGGTCTCGACGTTGTTGAACCAGACGTACTCCATGCCGTCGCGGTTGGTCCACGCCTGCTTGCAGGTGACCGAACAGGTGTGACAGCCGATGCACTTGTCGAGGTTCATCACCATCGCGATCTGGGCCATCACACGTCTGCGGGGGGCCTGGTCACGGGGCATGTCAGTACTCCACCTTCTGCGACCTGCGGCGGATGACCGTCACCTCGTCGCGCTGGTTGCCCGTCGGACCCAGGTAGTTGAAGGCCCACGACAACTGCGCGTAACCGCCGATGAGATGGGACGGCTTGAGGATCAGCCGGGTCAGGGAGTTGTGGATCCCGCCGCGCCTGCCGGTGGTCTCCGCCTTGGGGACGTTCACCGTGCGCTCCTGCGCGTGGTGCATATAGACCGTGCCGGCCGGCATGCGGTGCGAGACGACGGCCCGAGCCACCACGACGCCGTTGCGGTTGACCGCCTCGATCCAGTCGTTGTCCCGCACGCCGATCGCGTCCGCGTCCTGCGGCGCCATCCAGATGCACTGGCCGCCGCGCGAGAGCGACAGCATGAAGAGGTTGTCCTGGTACTCGGAGTGGATCGACCACTTGTTGTGCGGGGTGAGGTAACGAACCGTCACCTCCTTCTCGCCGTCCGGCCCGAGCCGCGGCTCCCCGAACAGACGGTTCATGTCCAGCGGCGGCCGGTAGACGGGCATCGCCTCGCCCAGTTCGTGCATCCAGTCGTGGTCGATGAAGAAGTGCTGCCGCCCGGTGAGGGTGTGCCAGGGCTTGAGGTGCTCGGTGTTGAGCGTGAAGGCCGTGTAGCGGCGCCCGCCCGACTCGCTGCCGCTCCACTCCGGCGAGGTGATCACCGGCACCGGCGCGGCCTGCGTATCGGCGTACGTGATGCGCTTGCCCTCGTGCTCGGCGGCGAGGTGCGCCATCTCCTGGCCGGTGCGCGCCTCCAGGGTGTGGAAGCCCTGGGTGGCGAGGCGCCCGTTGGTCGTGCCGGACAGGGCGAGGATGGTGTTGGCCGCCTTCACGGCCGTGTTCAGGGCGGGACGGCCGTCGGCGGGTCCGCCGACCACCACGCCGTTGCGCTCCTTCAGCTCCTCGACCTCCTGGTCGGGGTGGAGGGCGATGCCCTTCGCGGGCAGCCCCAGTCGCTCCACCAGCGGCCCGAGCGCGGCGAACTTCGCGCCGATCGCGGTGTAGTCGCGCTCCACGACCGTGAGGTTCGGCATCGTCCTGCCCGGCACCGGCTCGCACTCGCCCTTGCGCCAGTCCAGGACGACCCCGCCGGGCTGCGCGGTCTCGCCCGGCGTGTCGTGCTGGAGCGCGGTGGCGACGACGTCCTTGCGCACGCCGAGGTGGTCCACCGCCAGCGCGCTCAGCCGCTCGGCGATCACGCGGAAGGTGTCGAAGTCGGTGCGGGCCTGCCAGGGCGGGTCGACGGCCGGGGTGAAGGAGTGCACGTAGGGGTGCATGTCGGTGGTCGACAGGTCGTGCTTCTCGTACCAGGTGGCGGCGGGCAGGACCACGTCCGACAGCAGCGTGGAGGACGTCTGCCGGAAGTCGAGGGAGACGAGGAGGTCGAGCTTGCCTTCGGGCGCCTCGTCGCGCCAGGTGACCGTGGAGGGGCGTTCGTCGGGGGCGGCCTCCTCGGCGCGCAGCGAGGAGTGCGTGCCGAGCAGATGCTTCGTGAAGTACTCCGCGCCCTTCGCGGACGAGCCGAGGAGATTGGCCCGCCACAGGGTCAGTACGCGCGGCCAGTTCTCAGGGGCGTCCGGATCTTCGCAGGCGAACTTGAGGGTGCCCGCCTTCAGTTCGCCGACGACGTTGGCCACCGGGTCGCCCGCCGTCGCGCCGAGGTCCAGAGGGTTGCGGTCGAACGTCGGGTACGACGGCATCCAGCCGGTCCGCGCCGACAGCGCCAGACAGTCGGCGCCCGTCATCCCCGCGAAGCGGCCCTCGCCGAGCGGCGAGGCCAGCACGTCCGCGGCGAACCTGTCGTAACGCCACTGGTCGGTGTTGAGGAACCAGTACGCGGCGCCGATCATCTGCCGCGGCGGCCTGCTCCAGTCCAGGCCCCCGGCGAGCGTCGCCCACCCCGTGACCGGGCGGCACTTCTCCTGCCCGACGTAATGCGCCCAGCCGCCGCCATTACGCCCCTGACAACCCGTCAGCTGGAGCAGGGCGAGGAAGGACCGGTAGATCGTCTCGGAGTGGAACCAGTGGTTGGTGCCGGCGCCCATCAGGATCATGCAGCGGCCCCGCGACTTCTCCGCCGTCGCCGCGAACTCCCGGGCGATCCGCACGCACTTGCCGGCGGGCACCGATGTGTGCGCCTCCTGCCAGGCGGGCGTGCCGGGCTGCGAGGCGTCCTCGTACGAAGCGGGCCAGGAACCGGGCAGCCCCGCGCGCCCGACGCCGTACTGCGCGAGCAGCAGATCGAAGACGGTGGTGACCAGCGGCCCGTCCTGCCCGCCCAGGCGCGTCGCGGGAACGCCCCGGCGCACGACCTCCCCGCGGCCCTGCCCGTGCGAGCCGCCCTCCGTGTCGAAGCGGGGCAGCAGCACCTCGACACCCGCCGCGACCGGGGAACCGTGCAGGCTCAAGCGCGGCTTGATGTCCCCGAGGTCCAGATTCCACTTGCCCTTGCCGGACTCGGTCCAGCGGAAGCCCAGCGAGCCGTTCGGCACGGCGGGCCGCCCGGTGTTCTCGTCGAGCACAGCCGTCTTCCAGTCGCCGCCCTCACCGTCCTCACCCAGATCGGTGGCGCGCAGGAACTTCGCGGGCACATACGCGCCGTCGCGCTCGGTGAGCGTCACCAGGAAGGGCAGGTCGGTGAACTTGCGTACGTAGTCGGTGAAGAACTCCGTCGGGCGATCGACGAAGAACTCTTTAAGGACGACGTGCCCCATCGCGAAGGCCAGCGCCCCGTCCGTGCCGGGGTGCGGATGCAGCCACTCATCGGCGAACTTGGCGTTGTCGGCGTAGTCGGGCGCGACGACCACGACCTTCTGCCCGCGATAGCGCGCCTCGGCCATCCAGTGCGCGTCGGGCGTCCGCGTCACCGGCACGTTCGAGCCCCACATCATCAGATACGCGGCGTCCCACCAGTCGCCCGACTCCGGTACGTCCGTCTGGTCGCCGAAGACCTGCGGCGAGGCGACGGGAAGGTCCGCGTACCAGTCGTAGAAGGAGAGCATCGGCGCGCCGATCAGCCCCATGAAACGGGCCCCCGCCGCGTGCGACACCATCGACATCGCGGGGATCGGCGAGAAGCCCGCGACGCGGTCGGGACCGTACGTCTTGATGGTGTGGACGTGCGCCGCCGCGATGATCTCGACGGCCTCGTCCCAGGTCGCCCGCACCAACCCGCCCTTGCCGCGCGCCTGTTGATACCGGCGGCGGCGTTCCGGGTCGCCCTGGATGTCCGCCCAGGCGAGCACCGGGTCCCGCAGCCGCGCCTTCGCCTCCCGGTACATCTCCACCAGGACGCCGCGCAGATACGGGTAGCGGACGCGGGTGGGGGAGTACGTGTACCAGGAGAACGCGGCGCCCCGGGGGCAGCCGCGCGGCTCGTACTCGGGGCGGTCGGGGCCGACGCTCGGGTAGTCCGTCTGCTGCGTCTCCCAGGTGATGATGCCGTCCTTGACGTACACCTTCCAACGGCAGGAGCCGGTGCAGTTCACGCCGTGCGTGGAGTTCACGACCTTGTCGTGGCTCCAGCGGTCACGGTAGAAGGCGTCCGCGTCCCGGCCCCCGGTCAGCGCGACGCTGTGCAGGTCGGGGGCGGTGGTGCCGTGCCGGAAGAACTTCCCCGCCCGCAGCAGGGCCGCGGCGGGCTCGGACGTCTCTGTCACCGTGGGCTCCCTAGATCTGCCTTTCAACGAACCTAGGGGGGCGGGGCGAAGGGCGCCTTTCGGCCGACGCCGTATGGGTTGCGGGCGCTCGCCGGGGGCGTGACGCGCCGGGGGAGGGGCCTCGGCGGAACGCCGCCAAGCGGTCCTCGCCGTGACGCCGCTCGTCGGCATTACCTGTGACGTAATCGACCGGTCGACGGGCGCTCGGCACAGTGGTGTCAACGGAAAACGGACCGGGGCCGCCGCCCCGTACCACCGCCCTTCCCCGCAGCCCGGAGGCAATCCGCCATGACGACCTACCAGCTCACCGCACTCGCCCGCACCACCGACCCGACCACCATGCTGCGCCGCTTCCTCGGCCTGGACGCGGTCGTGACCGCCGGCAACGGCCTGGCGTACGCCGCCGCCTCAGGGCCCCTCGGACGCTTCCTGGGCGTCGACTCCGGGCTGCTGCTCGGCCTCGGCGTCTTCCTCACCCTCTACGGCGCGGGCGTCGGCTACCTCGCGGCCCGCAAGAGCCCGCCGACGCTCGGCGTGCGGGCGGTCATCGAGGGCAACGCCGCCTGGGCGGTGCTCAGCGTCGTCGCCCTCGTCGTCTGGCTCTCGCCCAGCACGGCCGGCGCGGTCTGGATCCCGATGCAGGCCCTGACCGTCGGCGGCTTCGCCGCGCTCCAGTACGCGGCGCTGCGAGCCCTGCGGCCCTGACCGCTACGCCATACGGGTCTGGAGGAACTTGACCGTCGCCGGGTCGGCCGGGAGCAGCGTCTCGATGGCCAGCTCGGCGACGGTCACGTCCATCGGGGTGTTGAACGTCGAGATCGACGAGATGAAGGACAGGACGTGCCCGTCGTGCTCGATCCGCAGCGGCAGCGCGAAGTACGGTACGTCCGTCCCGGCGTCGAAGGCGTCCACCCCCGGATCCTCCACCGGATACGCGGCCACCTCCTCGTACACCGCCCGCAGGGCGTCCGAGCGCTGCAACGCGATCTGCCGCTCCATCTGGTGCAGCAGATGGCCGCGCCACTCGCGCAGATTGCGGATCCTCGGGGCGAGGCCCTCCGGGTGGAGGGTGAGCCGCATCGCGTTCAGGGGCCCGGCGAGAAGGTGCTCCGGAAGGCCTTCGAGGATCATCGCGATGCCGCGGTTCGCCGCGATCACGTCGTAGGCCGCGTCGACGACCAGCGCGGGATAGGGCTCGTAGCCGGTGAGCAGCTGCTCCAGGCCCTCGCGCAGCGTGCCCATCGAGGGGTCCTCCAGCGGGGTCTCCCTGAAGCGCGGCGCGTAACCGGCGGCCAGCAGCAGGGAGTTGCGCTCCCGCACCGGCACGTCGAGGTGGTCGGCGAGGCGCAGCACCAGCTCCTCGCTGGGGCGGGAGCGGCCCGTCTCGATGAAGCTGATGTGCCGCGCGGACGAATCGGCGCGCAGGGCCAGCTCCAGCTGACTGACCCGCCGCCGCTCGCGCCAGCCGCGCAGCAGCGGACCCACTCCGCTCGCGTGCCCCTTGGCCCTGCCTTTGGCGCTTCCCTTGATGCTTCCCTTGGTGTTCCCCTTGGCGGGCGCGGCGGTTGTCATACGTAGACGGTAATCGAAACGGGCTGTGGCAAGGTGAAGGCGACCCAGTGGAAGGAGCATCGCCCATGACCCCCGAACCGCTTTCGCACAAGGAGATCGAGGACCGCCTCGCCGAACTGCCCGGCTGGTCCCTCGACGGGTCCCTCGACGGCGGCAAGATCACCCGGTCGTACCGGCTCGGCTCGCACTTCGCGGCGGTCGGCCTGGTCGTCCACATCGCGCAGACGCAGGACGAACTGGACCACCACGCGGACATCGTCCTCGGCTACAACACCGTGGCCCTCTCCGTGAACACCCACAGCGCGGGCGGCGCGATCACCGCTCTCGACCTCGAACTGGCGCGCAGGGTGGAGGAGTTCGCCCCCGGGCACGGCGCGCACTGAGCACCACCGCGCTGGACTACAACCGTGCTGGACTACAACCATGCTGGACTACAACAAGGAAGCCGACCGCTACGACGCCTCGCGCGGCGGTGAGCCCCGCGCGGCCGCCGCCGCGGCCGCCGTCCTCGGGCTGCTGCCCGCGGACACCCGCACCCTCCTCGACGTCGCCTGCGGCACCGGTCTTGTCGCGCGCCGCCTCGCCGCCCGCGCCGGCCTGCGGGTGACGGGAGTGGACGCGGCACACCGCATGGCCCAGCTCGCGGCGGCCCGCTTGCCGGGCGCCGTAATCCTCGGCGACAGCCGCCAACTCCCCTTCCCGGACGGCTCGTTCGACGCCGTGAGTACGGTGTGGCTGCTGCACCTGTTCCCCGGCCCCGAGGAGACGGCGTCGGTCGTCGCCGAGTGCGCGCGGGTGCTGCGGCCCGGCGGCACCTACGTCACCACCGTCGACAAGGCCGCCTCGCACGACGTGGGCAGCGACATCGACACCGTGCTCGCCCCGCGCCCCGTGCGCCCCGCCGTCGACCGCGCCGAGGCCGTCGAGGCGTACGCCGCCGAGTACGGCCTCGCGCCGGCGGGCCGGGCCGGTTTCACCGGCCACGGCCAGGGCCGCTCGCCCCGCTCCACGGTCGACGACCTCCACCGGGGCTGGTTCACCCGGGTCCCGCCCGACAGCCCACTGGCCGCCCGACTGGAGGCCGGTCTCGCGGCGCTCCCGGACCAGGACGTGCCGCGCCCCGACCCCCGGTTCACCCTGCGCGCGTTCCGCAAGCGGGGCTGAGACGCGTAGCGCCGTTTGCCGTTACAGCAACGTGAGTGGTCGAAAACCGCGAAGGGAGAGCAGGCTGGTCCCTGTCCACGGCAAAGGGGACAACGGCAGGAACGGGAAGGCGGCACAGCGATGGGGCACCAGCACACGCACGGACAGAATCAGGGGCAGAGCCAGGGCCAGACCCCCGGCGAGGGCAGCCACGGCCACAGCCACGGGCACGGGCACGGCCATGACGGGGAGGACATGGACTGGGCCACCATGGGCACCATGCTGGAGCGCTACGCGGAGATCGCGGCGCCGATGTACGGCGAGGCGGCCGCCTGGCTGCGCACCTGGGTGCCGGAGCCCGGCGTCGTCGTCGACGTCGGCAGCGGCCCCGGCGCCATCTCCTTCCTGCTGGCCGACTCCTTCCCCAAGGCGCGGATCGTCGCGGCGGACCCCGAGGAACCCCTCCTCGAACGGGCCCGCGAACGTGCCGCCCGCGAGGGCCTGACCGACCGCTTCGACACGGTGCGCGCGGCGCTCCCCGACGCCATCGACGACGTACCGGCCGCCGACCTCCTGTGGCTGTGCAGGTCCCTGCACCACGTCGGCGACCAGGGCGCCGCGCTCAACGCCCTCGCGGAGCGCCTCGCACCCGGCGGCGCGATCGCCCTCCTGGAGGGCGGCCTGGGCACCCGCTACCTCCCCCGGGACATCGGCTTCGGCCGCCCCGGCCTCCTCGCCCGCCTCGAAGCCACCGACGAGGAGTGGTTCACCGGCATGCGCGCGGGACTGCCCGGCTCGAAGGACGCGGCGGAGGACTGGCCCGCTCTCCTCAACGGCGCGGGCCTGCGCCACGTGGCCACCCGCAGCTTCCTCCTCGACCTGCCGGCCCCGCTCTCCGACACGGCCCGCGCCCACGTCCTCGAAGAGTTCACCCGCCGCCGCGGAATGCACGAGGACCGCTTCACCCCCGACGACCTCGCGACCATCGACCGCCTCCTGGACAAGAACGACCCCCAGAGCCTGCACCACCGCCCCGACCTGTTCGTGCTGACGGCGCAGACGGTGTATGTGGCGGTCAAGGATTGACGCTACCTTTCAGGCAGCGACGGGGCCGGTCGGGTCCGGAGGGGGGAGCCGTACGTGAGTGAGCTGATCCGCTGGGAGTCCGACGAGGGGCCCGTCGTGGTCGAGGTGGACTCCAGGGACCCGGGGTTCCGGTCGGTGTCACGGCGGGGAGAGGGCGAAGAGGTCCATGAGGTCGAGGGGCGGTTCGAGGCGGCGCTCGGGCATGTGCGCGGGGCCGCGCTCTCCGCGCTGCGCACCTTTCGGGAGCGGGCGCTCGACCCCGACGCCATCGAGCTGGAGTTCGGCGTCAAGCTCACCGCTGCGGCGGGGGCCGTCATCGCGAAGACATCGACCGAGGGTCATCTGACGGTCCGGCTGACCTGGTCGCGCGAGACCGCGTCCCAGGGCACGCCCGCGACGGACGCCCCGACTCAGCCGGCACGGCGCCAGGATGCCGAGCAGGGCATACCCCACGACGTACCGCGGGGCCCGCAAGGCGACGAATAGCGCCTCCTATCCGGCCGTCCGGCGCTGGCGACCGTCAGGGCCCGCGGACGGACCGGCCCCGCCAAGCGGTTGGGCCCGCCTGCGCTGACCCCGAAGGGTCCGCGCAGGCGGGCCCTGTCGACTACGCCTCGTCGAACGTCACCGGGTCCGGGCCGAGCCGCCGGTCCTCGTTCAGGGCCGAGATCGCCGCCATGTCCTCGGGGTCGAGTTCGAAGCCGAAGACGTCGATGTTCTCCTTGATCCGCGACGGGGTCACGGACTTCGGGATCACGACGTTGCCCAGCTGGACGTGCCAGCGCAGCACGATCTGCGCGGGCGTGCGCCCGTGCTTGCGGGCGATGGCGACGATCGCCGGGATCTCCAGCAGCCCCTTGCCCTGGCCGAGCGGCGACCACGCCTCGGTGGCGATGCCCTGTGCGGCGTGGAACTCGCGGGAGGCGTGCTGCTGGAGGTGCGGGTGCAGCTCGATCTGGTTGACGACCGGGACGACGGACGTCTCGGAGATCAGCCGCTCCAGGTGCTCGGGCAGGAAGTTCGACACGCCGATGGACCTGGCGCGACCGTCTGCGTGGAGCTTCTCGAAGGCCTTGTACGTATCGACGTAGGTGTCCTTGGAGGGCATCGGCCAGTGGATCAGGTACAGGTCCACATAGTCGAGACCCAGCTTGTCCAGCGAGGCGTCGAACGCGCGCAGCGCCGAGTCGTGGCCCTGGTCGGTGTTCCAGAGCTTCGTCGTGACGAACAGCTCCTCGCGCGGCACGCCGGAGGCGGCGATGGCCTTGCCCGTGCCCTGTTCGTTGCCGTAGATCGCCGCGGTGTCGATACTGCGGTACCCGGCCTCCAGGGCGGTCGTGACAGCCCCCTGCGCCTCGTCGTCCGGCACCTGCCAGACACCGAAGCCGAGCTGGGGCATCTCGACGCCGTTGTTCAGGATGATCGGGGGGACCTTGCTCACTAGCTCTCGATCCTTCAAGTCGTCGGGTGGTACGTCCATGGTCAACGATCGGGGCTCGCGCCGCATTCCTGAACGGAAGCAAACATTCCAGACACATTCCGGACGCGTTCCGGACGCAGCGGTGACGTCAGGACCGGTAGAGCGCCTCGACCTCGGTCGAGTAGGCCTGCTCAATGGCCTTCCGCTTGAGTTTCAGTGAGGGCGTCAGCAACCCGTGCTCCTCGCTGAACTGATGCGCCAGTATCCGGAACGTACGAATGGACTCGGCCTGCGAGACAAGGGTGTTGGCGGCGACGACGGCCCGCCGCACCTCCGTCTCCAGATCGTGGTCCCGCACCAGCTCACCGGGCGGAAGCATGGGCTTGCGCCGCATGGTCAGCCAGTGTTCCACCGCCTCCGCGTCCAGCGTGACGAGCGCGGCGATGTAGGGGCGGTCGTTGCCGACGACGATGCACTGCGCGACCAGCGGATGATCGCGCACCCGCTCCTCCAACTGGGCCGGTGAGACGCTCTTGCCGCCCGAGGTCACCAGGATCTCCTTCTTGCGCCCGGTGATCGTCAGATAGCCGTCCTCGTCGAGCGAGCCCAGGTCACCGGTGGCGAGCCAGCCGTCCCGCAGCGTCGCGTCGGTCGCCGCCGGGTCGTTGAGGTAGCCCTGGAAGATGTTGCCGCCGCGCAGCCAGACCTCGCCGTCCTCCGCGACGCGTACCGTCGTACCCGGAATAGGTTGGCCCACCGTGCCGTAGCGGGTGCGCTCGGGCGGGTTGGCGGTCGCGGCGGCCGTCGACTCCGTCAGGCCGTACCCCTCGTAGACCGTCACGCCCGCGCCCGCGAAGAACAGGCCGAGCCGCCGGTCCATGCCCGAGCCGCCCGACATCGCGTGCCGCACCCGGCCGCCCATCGCCTCGCGCACCTTGGAGTACACCAGCTTGTCGAAGAGCTGGTGCTGCATGCGCAGCCCCGCCGAAGGACCGGGGCCCGCCCCGAAGGCCTTGGCCTCCAGGGCGTCCGCGTACCGCACCGCGCACTCGACGGCCTTGTCGAACGGGCCCGCCTTGCCGTCCCTCTCCGCTGTGCGCCGCGCCGCGTTGAAGACCTTCTCGAAGATGTACGGCACGGCCAGGATGAACGACGGCCGGAACGCGGCCAGATCGGGCAGCAGCGCCGCCGCGTTGAGGTTCGGCTGGTGCCCCATCTTGACCCGGCCGCGCACCGCCGCGACCTGCACCATCCGGCCGAAGACGTGCGCCAGCGGCAGGAAGAGCAGCGTGCTGGCCTCGTCGCCGCGCTTGGCGTGGAAGACCGGCTCCCAGCGCTCGACCATCACATCCGCCTCGAACATGAAGTTCGCGTGGGAGATCAGACAGCCCTTGGGCCGCCCAGTGGTGCCGGAGGTGTAGATGATCGTGGCGATCGAGTCGGGGGTGACCGCACGGCGGTGGCGGTGCACCACCTCGTCGGCGATGTCCCGGCCCGCGCCGTTCAGTTCACCCACGGCGTCGGCGTCCAGCTGCCACAGCCTGCGCAGCCGCGGCAGCCGGTCGATGACCGAGCCGATCGTCATCGCGTGGTCCTCGTGCTCGACCATCGCGGCGCTGACCTGCGCGTCGTGCAGCATCCACACGACCTGCTCGGCCGAGGAGGTCGGATAGACCGGCACGACCTGGGCGCCGATGGACCACAGCGCGAAGTCGAAGAGCGTCCACTCGTAGCGCGTACGGGACATGATGGCCACGCGGTCGCCGAACCGTACGCCGTGCGCGATCAGCCCCTTGGCGAGGGCGAGCACCTCGTCGCGGAAACGGGCCGAGGTGACGTCCTGCCACTGTCCGTCGGTCTTGCGGCCGAGGGCGATGCGCGTCGGATCCTCGGCGGCATGGTCGAAGACGGCGTCGGCAAGGCCCCCCACCAGTGGCGCCGACGCCATCGGAGGGTTCGAGAACTCGCGCAATGATGCTCCTTGTGGCGCTCCGCACAGCGCCGTGACCGTACCCCACGCCGCGGCCCCCGCGGGAGGGGGTCGATGCGCGGCCGGTGGGGGCCATCAGCACTGGTCAGCCGGTGGAAATACGGCCACAAGGGGAACGGCCGGACAGATTACTTACGCTTGAGTAAGTTTCGGTGGCGCAATCTCCACCGAATCTGTACGCGGCGTGCAGACCTGCGCCTGCCCCTTCCGGCGCGCGTCGCCGTCTCCCGTGGCCGGGGGCCGCTGACGCGACGTACGCACCATGACGAGCACCAGCGCTCCCGCGACGAGACCGGCGACACCCGCCGCGAGCGACGCCCCGTTCAGGCCCGCCGCGAAAGCCGCCCGGACCGAGTGCTCGGAGACCGTGCCGCGCAGGTCCGGGGCGCCACCGCCCGCCACGGTGTGCGCCGCGTCATGACCGAGCGAGTCCGCCATACGGGAGGTCAGCACCGTGCCGAACAGGGCGACCCCGACCGCGTAACCGAGCTGGCGGAAGGTGTTGACCGCGCCGCCCGCCATCCCCGAGTTCTCGGGCGGCACCGCGGCGAGCGCGGCCCCCGCGAGGCCCGGCGCGACCAGCCCCGTACCGATGCCGGCGAGCGTCAGCCCCGGCAGGAGCGCCGGCCAGGACGACCCGGCGTCGAGCACCGCCATGCACAGCCCGCCCGCCCCGATCAGCAGCAGCCCGCCGCCGATGACCAGGCGCGGCGCCACGCCGTGCAGCAGCCGTCCGCCGACCGCCGCCACGACGAACGACGTCGCCGCGAGCGGCAGCAGCACCAGGCTGCCCCGCACCGCACTCATGCCGAGCACGGTCTGGAGCCAGATGGAGAGGTAGGGGATGACACCGAACGCCGCCGCGTTGTATCCGATCGCGCCGAGCAGCACCCCGGTGAACGCGGGCTTGCGCAGCAGCCGCAGATCGAGGAGCGGATGGGTGACGCGCCGCTCGACCAGAACGAAGCAGAGCAGCGAGAGGGCCGACACGGCGAAGGCCGCGGTGGTGAGCGACGACGTCCAGCCGCCGGTCCCGCCGTGCAGCACGCCGTACGTCCCCGCGCCCGCGAAGCAGGCGAACGCGGCCGTACCCGCCCAGTCGACGCGGCGCCCGGCGGGGCCCTTGGACTCCGGCACGACCCGCAGCGTCAGCCAGACCGACGCCACACTCACCGGCAGGTTCACGAAGAAGATCCATCGCCAGCCGGGCCCCGCGGTGAGCAGCCCGCCCACGATCGGCCCGAGCGCGGCGGACGCCCCGCTCACGGCGCCCCAGACGCCGAGCGCGACGGACCGGTCGCGGCCCTGGTAGGCGGCGGCGAGCAGCGGCAGGGTCGTCGCGAACATCGCCGCGGCGCCGAGGCCCTGCGCGGCGCGGGCCGCCACGAGCAGTTCCGCGTCCGACGCGAGGCCGCAGCCCAGCGAGGCGACGGCGAAGAGCACGGTCCCCGCCACGTTGAGCCGCCGCCGGCCCAGCACGTCGGCCGCGGCGCCGACGCCGAGCAGCAGCGCGGCCAGCGCGAGCGCGTACCCGTCGATGACCCATTGCAGGTCACTCAGCGAGGCACCGAGCGCCCGCGCCATGTCGGGCAGCGCCACGACCACGATCGTCACGTCCAGCAGCAGCATGAACGTCCCCAGAGACACCGCTGTGAGCGGCCCCCATGTACGCATTTCCTGTCCTCCGACTCGTCGTGCGAGTGACGCGTGCGCGCCTCCTCGTACGATGGGGCCGCGGCGAACGATCCCGGTGTCTCCGGTCGCCTGGGTGCACGAATCCGACATGTGAGAGGGTCTTGCTGGTGGAATCCGAAGCCTTCGACGAACTGGACCTCAAGCTGCTGCACGCCCTGGAGATCGACGGCAGAGCCCCGTTCAGCCGCGTCGCGGGCGTCCTCGGTGTCTCCGACCAGACCGTCGCCCGCCGCTTTCGCCGCCTGCGCGCCGAGGCGGGCCTTCGCGTCGTCGGCGTCCGCGACAGCGCACGGCTCGGCAGGGACCAGTGGATGCTGCGCCTGCGCTGTGCGCCCGACAGCGCCGAGGCGATCGCGGCCGCCCTGGCCCGCCGCCCCGACACGGCGTGGGTCCACCTCACCTCGGCCGGCACCGAAGTGGTCTGCATGACGCTGCCCCGCACCCCGGGCGACTACGACGACCTGCTCTTCGGCAAGCTCCTGCGCACCCGCGAACTCGTCGAAGTCACCGCACACCAGCTCCTGCGCAACTTCTACGGCGGACGCACCGGCTGGATCGGCAAGCACCGCCCGCTGAGCGACGAGCAGGTCGCCGCCCTGCGCCCCGCCGAGCCGTCGACCGGCCCCGGCCCCGGCCCCGTCAGCATCGCCCCCGACGACGAGCCCCTGGTCGCCGCCCTGAAGGCCGACGGGCGCGCCACCTACCCCGAACTCCAGCGGCTCACGGGCCGCTCCGAGTCAGCGGTCAAACGCCGCGTCGCCGCGCTGCTCGCCTCCGGCGCGCTCTACATCGACACCGAGTACGACACCGCCCGCTTCGGCTTCGGCACCGCCGCGATGCTCTGGGTCACCGTCGCCCCCGGAGCCCTCGACGAGGTGGGGCGGGCGATGGCCGGGCACCCCGAGATCGCCCACGCCTCCGCGGTCACCGGGTCCGCCAACCTGATGGCGACCGTCATCACCCGCGACACGGCGGAGCTGTACACCTATCTGAGCGGCACGCTCGGCCCGCTGGACGGCGTGCGGCACATCGAGTCGGCGCCCCTCCTGCGCCGCTTCAAGGAACTCACCTACCCGCGCCCTCTGCGTTAGGGCCGCCCCGCCGCAGCCGGTCGCCGCCCGCCAGGATCGCCGCGGCCAGCGCGTCGGCCGCGGCCTGGTCGGCGGCGCGTCGCTCGCCGTGCAGCAGGACGAAGTCGACCGCGCCCAGCTCCGGCAGGCCCGCCCGGTCGGGGACGCGGACCAGGCCAGGCGGGATCAGGCCGCGTGAGTGCGCCATCACGCCGAGGCCCGCACGGGCGGCCGCCACCAGGCCGTTGAGGCTGCCGCTGGTGCAGGCCACACGCCAGGCGCGGCCGCGCCGCTCCAGCGCCTCGAAGGCGAGGGCGCGGGTGATGCCCGGGGGCGGGTAGACGATCAGCGGGACCGGGCGTTCGGGGTCGAGGCGCAGCCGCTCGGAGCCGATCCACACCAGCTCGTCGTGGCGCACCAGCTGGCCCCGCGGATCCTCCGGACGCCGCTTGGCGAGCACCAGGTCGAGCTTGCCCGCGTCGAGCTGCTCGTGCAGGGTGCCGGACAGCTCGACCGTCAGCTCCAGGTCGACGTCCGGGTGGTCGTGCCGGAAGGACTCCAGGATGTCGGTGAGCCGCGTCAGGACGAAGTCCTCCGACGCCCCGAACCGCAGCCGCCCACCGAGCCGCGTCCGCGTGAAGAACGCCGCCGCCTGCTCGTGCACGGCCAGGATGCGGCGGGCGAAGCCGAGCATCGCCTCGCCGTCCTCGGTCAGCTCCACGCTGTGGGTGTCCCGCGTGAACAGCTGCCGCCCCGTGGCGTCCTCCAGCCGGCGCACGTGCTGGCTCACCGTCGACTGGCGCAGGCCGAGGCGCCGCGCGGCCTGCGTGAAGCTCAGCGTCTGGGCGACCGCGAGGAAGGTGCGGAGCTGCGAAGGGTCGTACACGAGAGTCAGCCTAGACCCGCTCATCGCAGTCCGTGATGACAGTCAGAGCGGTGTACGGGATTCCCGATCGCGCCGAGCGGAGGATCATGAGGATCATGGGGAGGAGGCACCTTCCGTCCCTGAACCGGAACCCCGCACCGAAAGCATGGAGCCCCGTGAAACGCCTGAAGTGGCCGTCCTGGATGCCGGTCGACCCGTACATAGTGGCGTTGCTCGCGACCGTGGGCGTCGCGGCGCTCCTGCCCGCCCGCGGCACCGCCGCCGATGTCGCCTCGGGGGCCTCCACCGCCGCCGTGTCGTTCCTCTTCTTCCTCTACGGTGCCCGGCTCTCCACCCGTGAGGCGCTCGACGGGCTCAAGCACTGGCGGCTGCACGTCACGGTCCTCGCCTGTACGTTCCTCGTCTTCCCGCTGCTCGGCCTCGCCGCGAAGGGCCTCGTCCCCCACGTCCTGACGCCCGCCCTCTACAGCGGCTTCCTCTTCCTCACCCTGGTGCCGTCGACGATCCAGTCCTCCATCGCCTTCACGTCCATGGCCCGCGGCAACGTCCCCGCGGCGATCTGCGCCGGCTCCTTCTCCTCCCTCGCCGGCATCCTGCTCACCCCGCTGCTCGCCGCGGCGCTGCTCGGCAGCAGGGGCGGCGGCTTCTCGGCGGACTCCGCCGTCAAGATCGTGCTGCAACTGCTCGTGCCGTTCGTCGCCGGGCAACTGCTGCGCCGCTGGGTGGGCGGCTTCCTCGCCCGGCACAAGAAGGTCCTCGGATACGTGGACCGCGCCTCGATCCTGCTCGTCGTCTACACCGCCTTCAGCGCGGGCATGGTGCAGAACATCTGGAGTCAGGTGACCCCGTGGCGGCTGCTCGCGCTGCTCGGCGTCGAGGCCGTACTGCTCACCGTGATGCTCACGCTCACCTGGTACGGCGCGAAGCGGCTGGGCTTCGGCCGCGGGGACCGCATCGCGATCCAGTTCGCCGGGTCGAAGAAGTCCCTGGCCGCGGGGCTGCCCATGGCCAGCGTCCTGTTCGGGGCGCACGCCTCGCTCGCCGTCCTGCCGCTGATGCTCTTCCACCAGATGCAGCTCATGGTCTGCGCGGTCATCGCCAAGCGCCGCTCGCGCGATCCGCGGGACTTCGACGCGGCGGAGTCCGCAGGAGCCGGTGTCAGCGGGACTCCGCGAGCCGCAGCGACACGAACCGGGGCCGGTACAGCGCCACGTTCCGGTTGATGTTCGCCTGCGCGCTCGCGGGCACCGGGTCCAGCCAGTTGACGTCGTAGCTGAGCGCCACACGGCCGTCGCCGCCGAGCGATGGATGGACCTGCGGGTTGTAGGCGGCCGTGTCCTGGCGCGCGGCGCTGTCCTTCGGCAGGGGCGCCTCGAAGCCCTTGGCGGGGCCGTGCCAGGGGCCGGTGGGGGAGCACGACCAGTACGACATGACGTCGGTCAGGCCCTCGGCGCCCGCCGCCATGGTGAACAGCACATACGTCCTCTCGTCGCGCACCACCGTGAACGCGCTCCCCACCCCCTTGCGCCCGCCGTCCCCGAGCACGGACCGCGACGGGCCCTCGCCCCACTCCTCGCCGTCCCAGTACTCCCACGCGTCGGCGTCGGCGAGCCGGCCGTGCGGGACGCGCGCCACATGGGCGTCCGAGGAGGGGCGCGAGGCGGCCTGGGCGTCGGTGCCGCCGAACACGTACGTCCACCCGTCCTCGTCGACGGTCGTCACCCCGTACAGCACCCGCTTCTCCGGATCCGCTACCCGCTGCTGGTCGGACACCTTCACGATGCCCTCGACGCGCAGATCCGGCAGGGAGAGCGTGGCGACCTCCGTGGCCAGGGGGACGCCGTAGATCCACGGGCCCTGGCTCGCCATGCGGTTCCACAGCAGGACGCGTACGACGTTCTCGTCCGAGCCCGGCGTACGGGGCTCGACCCGCGCCGCCACCGGCCAGCGCCACTGCTGGGGCGCCGGGTCGCTGAAGAGCGGGGTGGGCAGGGTGCGCTCCAGGGTGCCGGAGCGGGACATCACCACGGCCGAGTTGCGGACCATGGGCGCGTTCGGGTCGCGCCAGGCATGCGGCTGTCCCGCCGAGTTGGGCGGCGCGTGGACCTGGCCGAGGAGCGTGTCGGAGAAGAGCCACAGCACCCGCCCGTCCGGCAGCCGGACCGAGTGGGTGCCGTCCCCGCCGGTCCAGTCGTCGGTCCGCGTCGGGTCGTCGCCGTAGCGCGCGAACGCGTCCGTGACCTTGTCGTCGGCGGACCAGGACGCCACGGTACGGGGCCGGCACGCCGTCGATCCCCTGCTGCCGTCGCCTCCCCGGTCGTCTCGGGGGAGGACGACGAGCAGGACGGCCGCGCAGACGAGGGCGAGCAGCAGGACCAGCCAGATCCTGCCGCCCACCCCGCCGTGGCGCTCTTGGTCGGACATCCCCGGGACGTTAGTTGCTGCCGTGCACGCGGTCCATGGGAAGCCGGACGACGGTGTCCCGTGTCACAAGGGCGTCGGTGTCCCGCAGCGTGTCCACCTCGGCGTCGCTCAGCGCCCTGTCGTACACCCCTACCTCGTCGAGCGCCCCGGTGAAGTGAGCGCGACTGTCGAGCCGTTGCCCGATGTGCACGCCGAAGGGCGAGTTGCGGGCGACCGAGCCCGGCACGTCGGCGGCGCTGACGGACGCGCCGTCGACGAACAGCGTCAGGCGCCCGTCGCCGCGGCGCAGCACGATGTGGTGCCACTGGCCGTCGTTGTACGCGCTGGTGGTGCGCACGGACGCCGACCTCGGGGGCGTGCCGCCGTCCCGCGTGGTGATCAGGCCGGTGACGCGGTTGCTCGCGGGCTCGCCGCGCAGCCACACCTGCGGCTGGTTGGTGCCGATGCCGCCCATCCAGAGCAGCGGCTGCTCGCCGGAGGTCGCGGAGTAGCGGAACCACATAGCGGCGGTGAAGTCACGCGTACCCAAGGGCAGTTGACGGCGGAAGGGCAGTCGTACGGCGTCGTCGGTGCCGTCGAAGGAGAGGGCGCCGCCGAAGCGGCCGCCGGTCTCGCGCGCCCCTCCGAGCACGGCCGCGGGGCGGGCCCCCGGAGCGTGGTCGCGGGTCGTCGGGTCCGGGCCCCGGCGCGGCTTCAGCCAGTCCTCGGTGAAGCGGGCGAAACGGATCTCGTCGCGCGCGTCGACCGCTCCGCCCTCGTACATCAGGCCGACGTGCGTGCCGTCGGCCCGCACCAGGTCGGAGTAGCCGGACCAGTCCGTGGTCACCGTCGTGCCCCGGTCGACGCTGTCCCAGGTGCGGCCGCCGTCGTAGGAGGAGCGGATCTGCATCGTGCGGCGGCGGTCGGGGTCGCCGGGACAGCCGAGCAGCATCCGCTTGCCGAACCGCAAGGTGGAGCACTGCACTTGCGGGGCGTACAGATCGGGGATCGCGCGGAAGGGCGCGGCGAAGGAGTCGCCGCCGTCGCGGCTCACCGCGTGCGAGCGGTGGCCGAGGTCGGTGCCGTCCTGCTCGCGCCCGCTGACGTAGACGGTTCCGTCGGGCCGCTCGGTGAGGGTCATCTCCGAGGGCTTCTGGCGGAAGACGCCGTTCTCGCTTATCGGGTACGAGTCGGTGGCGCCGATCCTCCAGTGGTCGCCGCCGTCGTCGCTGACGGCCAGGGCGGCGTGGTTGGCGGTGACCCGGCCGCCGTCCCACGTCTCGGCGTTGACGGCGAAGGCGAGCCGTCCCGCGTGCTTGCCCCGGGACAGCTGGATGCCGTGCACGGGGCCGGTCGCGTACCAGGAGTTCCAGTCCTTCGGCAGGATCTCGTCGCTCAGGTCGCGCGGCCGGGACCAGCTGCGGCCGTCGTCGTCGCTGTACTGCATATGGGGCGTGCGGTCGCACGGCACCGCGCAGTTCGCGCCGTCGGTGCGGCCGGTGTTGTACGTCTCCGCCAGCAGGACACGCCCGTTCCCTCGGTCCACGACCGGCGCGGGGTTGCCGTGCGTGTCACCGGCGCCCTCGTTGACGACCTGGAGCGGACCCCAGGTGCGGCCGCCGTCGTGCGACCGCTTGAGCACCAGGTCTATGTCGCCCGCGTCGCTGCAATCGTTGACGCGGCCCTCGGCGAAGGCGAGCAGGGTGCCCTTCGTCGTCCGTACGACGGCGGGGATGCGGAAGCAGGCGTACCCGGGATCCTGCGAGGCCTTGAACAGCACCTGCTGCTCGAACACCGGTGTCCGCTCGGCCGACGCCTGCGTGGCCCGCGCCGAGGGCGCGGGGAGCAGGGCGCCGACGACCGCCGCGTTCACCGCGGCGGTCACGGCGGCGGCCCATCTGAGGAATCTGAGGCGTACGGGGAGGCTCGAACTCGACGGCATGGTGCGGCCCGCCTTTCCTGGCGACGGCGATGGCGACTGGACGTCCTGACATCCCACGTCCTACGTGCGCGCCACAGACGGTACTGGGGCCCACCACACCTCACAAGAACCGTGCGTCCGGGGGCCCGTGCGCGCCGCTCCCGGCGCGCGCGGGCCGGGGGGTGACGGGCCGTCACGGGCCAGGACCGCCTTCCTGCCATCACGGGACCAGGACCGCCTTCCCGCCGTCACGGGATCAGGACCACCTTTCCGAGATTGCCCCGCCCCTCGATCACCGCATGGGCGAGCGCCGCGTCCTCCAACGCGAACCGCGCGTGCACGGCGGGCCGCAGCTCGCCCGCCGCGTACAGCCGCCACAGTTCCCGCCGCCACGCCTCGTACAGGTTGGGCTTGCCGCGCGCGATCAGTGCGATCTGGAAGCCGACGACGGACTTCGCGCCGGCAAGCAGGTCGTGGGCCGCCACGCTGCCACCGCCCGAGCTGTAGGCCACCAGCCGGCCGTGTGGGGCGAGGGCTTGGACGGCGGGCGCGAGCAGTTCGCCGCCCACCGCGTCCAGGGCGTAGTCGACGGGCTCGCCCCAGTCCTGACGGTCGTACGTGATGACGTCGTCGACACCCAGCCCGCGCACGAAGCCCGCCTTGCGCGAGTCGGAGACGGCGCCGACGATCCGTCCGGCCCCCCTCACCCTCGCGAGCTGCACCGCGAGATGACCGACCCCGCTTGCCGCGGCCGTGACGAGCGCGGCCTCGCCCGGCTCGGGGCGTGCGGCGTCCAGCGCGCCTAGGGCGACGAGTCCGGAGCGGACCAGCGCGACCGCGTCGACCGCGCTCGCACCGTCGGGCACGGGCGAGGCCATCGCGGTGTGGAGCAGGGCGTAGTCGGCGTAGCCGTGCCCGAAGACGAGGCCCGTGACGCGGTCGCCCGGTGCGTGGCCGGTGACACCCTCGCCGAGTGCGACGACCTCTCCCGCGATCTCACCCCCGAGGGCGATCGGTTCGCGGGGCTCGCGGACTTTGCGGACGACGGGCAGCGTCACCCCGGCCGCCTCCACGCGGACGAGAAGCTCGCCGGGCCCCGGCTCGGGGACGGGCGCCTCCTCCAGGAACAGCACCTCGGGGCCGCCGCTGCGTTCGTATCGGACGCGACGCATCCGCACCACCTCCAGAGTGGACAGGGAATCGTTGGATGCCCCAACGGTACGACATATCGTGGGGTGGTCCAATGATTTTCGCTAGGCTTCTCCCATGCCCACGACGCCGCCCGCCCCCAGCACGATCCGCACCCTCCCCAGCTGGCTGCTCGGCCGAGCAGCCGCCCGAGGCCGCGGCCTGGTCGCCGACGCGCTGGCCGAGGAGGGGCTGAAGATGTGGCACCACGTGGTGCTGGCCGCCGTCGCCGACCTCGGCCCGCTCGCCCAGGCGGAGCTGGGCCGCAGCGTCCGGCTCGACCCCAAGGACATGGTCGGCGTCCTCAACGACCTCCAGGCGCAGGGGCTCGTCGACCGCGCCCCCGACCCCAAGGACCGCCGCAAGAACGCGATCACGATCACGGCCGAGGGCAAGCGGCTCGTGACGCGCTGCGCCGAGGCGGCCGAGCGGGCCAACGACGAACTGCTCGCGCCCCTTTCGGCGGCCGAGCGCGAGCGGTTCCTGGCGATGCTGACCAGGATCTCCGGCGTTGCGCAGGACGGTCGGGTCCAGGACGGTGCGTGACGGCCCAGGCGGGTAGCCGGGGGGCCGGTTCGCCCGGGACGGGGACGCCGACCGTTATCCCTGGGCCGTCGCGGACCGCAGGGCGACGCGGTGTTCGCCCGCGTACACGTTCATGGAGGAACCGCGCAGGAAACCGACCAGTGTCAGACCGGTCTCGGCGGCCAGGTCGACCGCCAGTGAGGACGGGGCGGAGACGGCGGCGAGCAGCGGGATGCCCGCCATCACCGCCTTCTGCGCGAGTTCGAACGAGGCGCGGCCCGAGACGAGCAGGATCGCGCGCGACAGCGGGAGCCGGCCTTCCTGGAGGGCGCGGCCGACGAGTTTGTCGACGGCGTTGTGCCGGCCCACGTCCTCGCGGATGTCGAGCAGCCGCCCCTCCTCGTCGAACAGGGCGGCCGCGTGCAGCCCTCCGGTCCGGTCGAAGACGCGCTGGGACTCGCGCAGCCGGTCGGGGAGGCTCGCGAGGAGTTCCGTCGTGACGCGGACCGGGGGCGTGTCGGCGATCCGCCAGCGGGCGGTGGTGCGCACGGCGTCGAGGCTCGCCTTGCCGCACAGGCCGCACGAGGAGGTCGTGTAGACGTTCCGCTCCAGGGTGATGTCGGGCAGGACGACGTCGGGCGCGGTGCTGACGTCCACCACGTTGTACGTGTTCGAGCCGTCCTCGGTGGCACCCGCGCAGTACACGATGGAGCGCAGGTCCGCGGCGCTCCCGAGGACGCCCTCGCTCACCAGGAACCCCGCCGCGAGCGCGAAGTCGTCGCCCGGGGTGCGCATGGTGATGGCGAGCGGCCTGCCGTTCAGCCGGATCTCCAGGGGCTCCTCGGCGACCAGGGTGTCGGGCCGCTCGGAAACGTGCCCGTCCCGGATCCGGATGACCTTGCGTCGCTCCGTGACTCGTCCCATGTCTTGATCAGTCCCGGTTCTGTACGTGTCGGCAGCCGGGGCGGCCCCGGGCTCCCATTCTCGTACACAAGGTCACACAGCCCATCGGAGGGTGACCGGATCATGAGAAGCATCCAAAGCGGGCGTGCCTTTCCTGTCGCTTTACGTGTCCTGTTACCGGTGAGTCGCTGACCACACTGGAGGGTCCCGCACCACCGGAACCAACCTCTCCGCAACCAACTTCTCCGGCACCAACATCTCCGGCACAACATCTCCGGCACCAAGGGGGACCCGTACATGCACGGCTCGCGCATCGCCGCTGTCGGCCACTACCAACCCGCCAAGATCCTCACCAACGAGGACCTGGCGGGACTGGTCGACACCAGCGACGAGTGGATCCGCTCCCGGGTGGGCATCCGCACCCGTCACATCGCGGGGCCCGAGGAGCCGGTCGACGAGCTGGCCGCGCACGCCGGCGGCAAGGCGCTGGCCGCCGCGGGTCTGACCCCCGACGCCATCGACCTCGTCCTGGTCGCCACCTCCACGGCCATCGACCGCTCGCCGAACATGGCCGCCCGCGTGGCGGCCCGACTGGGCATCCCCTCGCCGTCCGCGATGGACATCAACGTCGTGTGCGCCGGCTTCACGCACGCCCTCGCCACCGCCGACCACACCGTGCGGGCCGGGGCCGCCACGCGCGCCCTGGTCATCGGCGCGGACAAGATGTCCGAGGTCACCGACTGGACGGACCGCACCTCGTGCGTGCTGACCGGTGACGGCGCGGGCGCCGCCGTCGTCGAGGCCTGCGGGCCCGGCGAGGAGGCGGGCATCGGCCCGGTGCTGTGGGGCTCGGTGCCCGAGATGGGCCACGCCGTCCGCATCGAGGGCACCCCGCCGCGCTTCGCCCAGGAGGGGCAGAGCGTCTACCGCTGGGCGACGACGCAGCTGCCGCCGCTGGCCCGCGCGGCCTGCGAGCGCGCCGGACTGACCCCGGCCGACCTCGCCGGACTCGTCCTGCACCAGGCCAACCTCCGCATCATCGAGCCGCTCGCCGAGCGCATCGGCGCGGTCAACGCCGTCGTCGCCCGCGACGTCGTGGACTCCGGGAACACCTCGGCGGCGAGCATCCCGATGGCCCTGTCCAAGCTGGTCTCGGCCGAAAGCCCAAGTACGCCCAGTACGAGGGCTTCCGGCCGCCACGCCGAGAGCACGCACCGGACGCCGCGACGCCCGCCCTGCGGGCGAACGACGGGACTTCGCGGACGCGCCCTAGCTCCTGGCGCCGAGCACCGCCTGCGTCTGCGTGGTCTGACCCGCCAGCTGCCCCTGATCGTCGTACATCTCGGTCTGTACGACGATGAAGGAGCCGCCGATGTGCAGCGGGCGGGCGACGGCTCGGGCCGTTCCGGAGCGCACGGCCCGCAGGAAGTTCGTCTTGGATTCGATCGTCGAAGTGGCCGCGTCCTCGGGCAGGTTGAGGAACGCGCACACCGCGCCGACCGTGTCGGCGAGCGTCATCACCGCCCCGCCGTGGAGCACTCCGCCCACCGTGCACAGTTCCGGTGACCACGGCAGGGTGCCCTCCACGCGGTCGGGCCCCGCCTCTTCCAAGGTGATGCCGAGGTGCCCGGCGAAGGGGACGAGGGAGAGCAGTTGGGCGCGCGGATCGTTCTGGGCCAGGGTGTCCGACATGAGGCGACCTTCCACTGGGGGGTGGCGGACCACCATCGTGCGGTACGCCCCCGGGAGGCGTCGATTACCTCAGAGGTAAACCGGACGTCAGCCGATGCCCTGGCGGTCCGGGCGCAGGGCGAACGTGCGGTCGGCCGGCTGAGGCACGCAGCGCTCCACGGCCTGCGCGAGGAGTTCCCGGTGCCGGAGCAAGGGCTCGCGCCGCTCCTCGGGGGCGAGGAGCAGCAGGTCGTCGAGGCCGGCCAGCATGCGCCGTGTGACCTGCGGATTGCCGAGCGCGCACCCGCGGATCTCGGCGAATCCGAGATCCACCAGCGCGGCCCAGTCCGGCACCGACTGCACCAGCCGCGTCACCCCGCGCCGGTCGCGGTGGCCGAGCGCGCCCAGCGGATGCCGGGCGACCGACGCCAGGAACTGCACGATCCGGTCGAGGGCCTGCACTGCGGTGGTCGGGTCGTTCACCGCGGGGGACAGGGCCCGCAGCGCGATGTCGGACAGCTGCCGCAGGCCGAAACCGAGATCCTGGTGGAAGGTCCGCTCCACCCCCACCGACACGGTGTACCTGAGGGCCCGCCGTGGGGGCGCCGCCCCGCCGTGCACCGTGAACACCGGCGTCCCCGGCACCACGAAGTCCCCGATGCGCGGGATCAGCCGCAGGACGACTCCCTGGCGCCGGGCGGCCCGCACCGCCCGCGCGATGTTCACGTCCCGCAGCACCCCGGCCCTGCCGAGATGCGCGATCCGGGCGGTCTCCGGGCCGAGCGCGCCGGTGTCCACCGGCAGCTCGGTCGGCTGCCTGACCGCCACCCGCAGCGCCTCCCGGGCGATCCGGTCGATCACGAAGCCGATCCGCATCATCCGGACCGTTCCGTTCACATAGGCCACGAACAACAGGAGGCTCAGCAGCACCATCAGCAGAGCCAGGACCGACTCGAGCAGCGGCACCGTCGTCACCAGGCGCGGATCCCGCTCGCTGTCGAACGACGTCAGCGTCATCAGGGAGAACAGGAACGTCGCCATGAAGACGGTGAGCGTGGCCTTGGTGATCCGCGAACGTACGTACAGCCGCACCACCCGCGGGCTGAACTGCCCGCTGGCCATCTGCACGGCCACCAGCGAGATGCTGAAGACCACACCGATGAAGGTCATCATGGCGCTGCCGATCGTGCTGATCACCGCCTTGGCATCGTCGGCGACGCCGATCAAATCCTTGATCGCGTCGTAGTCCCGGCTCTCCCGGAAGGCGCGGACGATCTCCGCGTCCAGCTCCGCCGCGGCCCACCACAGCACCATGGCGCCCACGAGCCCCGCGGTCGGCGCGAACCACATGGTGTCCCGCAGATGCTCGCGAAGGGGCGACAGAACGCGGGGCCGATGGGTAGGGGTAATCATCCCGTCACTCATGGTGAGACTGTAGGCGGGGTGCTGCGGCGGCCCGTGTATCCCGTGGTCGGCGGACGGATACGCAGGTGAAAGGCACTCCGAAACCTTGGTATTGTTGTCCATGTCGCCGCGGGGAACACCCCGCAGGGCGGCAGACACCTAGTCCGGGTGGCGGAATGGCAGACGCGCTAGCTTGAGGTGCTAGTGCCCTTTAACGGGCGTGGGGGTTCAAGTCCCCCCTCGGACACCAGCGAAAACCCCAGTTCATCTGGGGTTTTCTGCGTTTCTGGGCCGTGGCGCGACCAACGCGGCGCCTGCCGTTGCGGCTCAGGGCGTAGCCCGCCGAGTGATCTTCGCGGACTTACGGTTTGTGGGTTACCCAGAGCAGTTCCGCCGGCCAGCTGTGGGCCCAGTCGGGTGGGTCGGTTTCGTTGTAGCCGTTGGGTGTTCCGAATTCGGGCCGGGGCTCGATGAGGTCGTCGATGATGAGGCCCGCGCCGCGCAGGACCCTGACCCAGTCTCCGTAGGTGAGCTGATAGCTGGTCGCGTCGTCGCCCTCGGCGATGGTGTTCAGCCCGAAGTAGTCCTTCCGCAGCGTCGTGGTCACGCGGCCCGCGGCTTCGTCGTAGCAGGCTTCGAACCATGGGCTGGCGACGTTGAACACCAGGCGCCCGCCTCGGCCCAGGACGCGTGCGGCCTGTGGGACGGCCAGGTGCGGGGGCGCCCAGCTGAGTCCACCGAAGTCGCAGAACACCAGGTCGAAGCTGTCGGCGGCGAAGGGGAGGTGTTCGGCGGCGCCCTGCACCAAGGGGTAGCGGGCCGCTCCCATCGCGCGGGCCGCCGCGGCGAGCTGGGCTTCGGACAGGTCGAGCCCGACCACGGTGGCGCCCTCGGCGGCGAGCGCCCTGGACCACTGGCCGGCGCCGCAGCCGAGTTCGAGGACGCGCTTGCCGGTAACGTCGCCCAGGGCGTGCAGGTGGGCGTCGGGGATGGAGTACATGCCCCACAGCCGGGGCGCGGCGCCGATTTGAGGGTCGTGCTCGTGCTGATAGGCACTGCTGATCTGGTTCCAGAGCCGCCGGTTGGCGGGGATGCTGTCCACGGGCCGACTCCAGCACTGCCTGACCGGGGCGGTCAACACGATAAGGACTGGTCGACCCTCGCCTCGGTCCGGCCGGGCCCAGCCGGCGGCGTCAGGACGTCGCCCAGAGCGACCGCACGTGCCCCAGGTGGCGTGCCATGCACTTCTCCGCCGCCTTCGCGTCGCCCGACAGCATCAGGTCCAGGAGTTCGATGTGCTCCTCCGCCGACGGGGTCAGCTGGTCGCGTTCGTCCAGGGTGGTGAGGCCGTAGAGGCGGGAGCGTTTGCGGAGGTCGCCGACCGTTTCTACCAGGCGGTCGTTGCCCGAGAGGGCGAGCAGGGAGAGGTGGAAGCGGCGGTCGGCCTCCAGGTAGGCGATGAGGTCGTGGTCGCGGGCGGCGCGCACGATCTCCTCGGCGATCGGGCGCAGCACCTCCAGGTCCTCGCGGGCCGCGCTGCGGGTGATGCGGCCGATCATCGGGATCTCGATCAGGGCGCGGATCTCCGTGTACTGGTCGAGGTCGCGTTCGTTGACCTCCGTGACGCGGAAGCCCTTGTTGCGGACCGGCTCGACCAGGCCCTCGCGGGCCAGGTCGAGCATCGCCTCGCGTACGGGCGTCGCCGAGATGCCGAAGTCCTCGGCGAGGCCGGGCGCGGAGTAGATCTCGCCGGGGCGCAGTTCGCCGGAGATCAGGGCGGCCCGCAAGGCGTGGGCGACCTGATCGCGCAGCCGCTCCCTGGTGGTGATGAGGTTCTTCTGCTTCAGGTGCCCCATGGTGCTCCCCTCCGGTGGTTCCCGCGCCCGCGCGAAGCACCAAAGTACAATGTCACGTTGCCAGTTGGGTGGGCGGGGAGCCGACGGGAGTCAGAGAGCGAAGCCCGTGGGGAACGGGTCGTCGGGGTCCAGGAAGTACTGGGCCGTGCCGGTGATCCACGCCCGTCCGGTGATTTGGGGGACGACCGCCGAAAGGCCCGCCACCTCCGTGCGCGCGATCAGCCGGCCGGTGAACTCCGTACCGATGAAGGACTCGTTGACGAAGTCGCGGTCCAGCGGGAGTTCCCCGCGCGCGTGCAGCTGGGCCATCCGCGCGGAGGTGCCGGTCCCGCACGGGGAGCGGTCGAACCAGCCCGGGTGGATCGCCATGGCGTGCCGGGAGCGGTGCGCGTCCGAGCCCGGCGCGGCGAGGTAGACGTGCTTCACCCCGGCGATGTCCGGCTGCTCGGGGTGCGTGGGGCGGTCGGGCGAGGCGTTGATCGCGTCCATGACGGCGAGGCCCGCCGCGAGCAGATCGTCCTTGCGGGCGCGGTCGAACGGCAGCCCCAACGCGTCGAGCTGCACGAACGCGTAGAAGTTCCCGCCGAAGGCCAGGTCGTAGGTGACCGTGCCGTGACCCGGCACCTCGATCTTGCGGTCCAGGGCGACGCAGAACGCGGGGACGTTGGTGAACGTGACCGAGGTCGCCGCCCCGTCGCTCACCTGTACGTCGACGGAGACCAGGCCCGCCGGTGTGTCCAGGCGGACCGTCGTGACGGGCTCGGTGACCCGCACCATGCCGGTCTCTACGAGCACGGTGGCCACCCCGATGGTGCCGTGGCCGCACATCGGCAGCAGACCCGACACCTCGATGTAGAGGACTCCGTAGTCGGCGTCGGGGCGGGTCGGGGGTTGCAGGATCGCGCCGCTCATCGCGGAGTGGCCACGCGGCTCGTACATCAGGAGGGTGCGCAGATGATCGAGGTGGTCGATGAAGTGAAGTCTGCGTTCGGCCATGGTGGCGCCGGGGATCACCCCTACGCCGCCGGTGATCACGCGCGTGGGCATGCCCTCGGTGTGCGAGTCGACGGCGTGGAAGACGTGACGGGTACGCATGGGGCTCCTCTCGAGACGGGATGGGGTGGGGTGGGGTGCAAAGGGAGGGGGTGGGGTGGAACACGTGTGGCGTGTGGGCTCAGTGGTGTCCGGCCGCCAGTGCCTTTTCGGTGGCCGCCCGCACCAGTGCCTCCGTGGCGCCGGTCAGCGCGGTGCGCGGCGGGCGGGTCGGGCCGCCGCGACGGCCCGCGAGGTCCATGGAGAGCTTGATGGACTGCACGAACTCGGTCTTGGAGTCCTGGCGCAGGAGCGGGTGCAGCGACTTGTAGAGGGGGAGCGCCGTGTCCAGGTCCCGGGCGCAGGCGGCGTGGTACAGCTCCGCGCAGGTGGCGGGGAAGGCGTTCGGGTAGCCGGCGATCCAGCCGACCGCGCCCGCGAGGGCCAGCTCGACCAGGACGTCGTCCGCGCCGATCAACAGGTCCAGCTCCGGGGAGAGTTCGGCGATCTCGTAAGCGCGGCGCACATCCCCGCTGAACTCCTTGACCGCCACGATGGAGCCGTCCGAGTGGATCCGGGTGAGCAGGTCGGGCGTCAGGTCGACCCTCGTGTCGAGGGGGTTGTTGTACGCGACCACGGGCACCCACGCCTTGGCGACCTCGGCGTAGTGGGCGCGAACGGTCCGCTCGTCGGCGCGGTAGGCGTTCGGCGGCAGGAGGAGCACCGAGCCGCAGCCCGCCTCCGCCGCCTGCTCGGCCCAGCGGCGGGACTCGGTGCTGCCGTACGCGGAGACGCCGGGCATCACGCGCGCCCCGTCGCCCGCCGCTTCGACGGCGGTACGTACGACGCGGGCGCGTTCGTCGTCGGTGAGGGTCTGGTACTCGCCCAGGGAGCCGTTGGGGACCACGCCGTCGCAGCCGTTCGCGATGAGGTGGCGGACGTGTTCGGCGTAGGCGTCGTAGTCGACGGAGAGGTCGTCGCGGAGGGGCAGCGCGGTGGCGACCATGATGCCGCGCCAGGGGCGGTCCGGGGTCCAAGTGGCGGAGGTCATGAGGGGTGCCCTTCTGTCGGGTCTGTCGGGTCTGTCGGGTCTGTCGGGTCTGTCGGGTCTGGCGGGAGGTGGGCGAGCGTGCCCAGGGAGACGGGGGTGGCGAGCGGGCGTCGGTCAGGGGGCGTGGGCTCCGTGACGGTCGGCGCGGCGAGGCACGCCACGGCCGCCCCGCACATCCGGCCCTGGCACCAGCCCATGCCCGCCCGGGTGAGGAGTTTGACGGTACGGACGTCGCGGGCGCCGTAGTCGCTCACGGCCGCACGGACGCGTCCCGCCGGTACTTCCTCGCAGCGGCATACGTCGGTGTCGTCAGTGAGCCACTGGGTCCAGCCGTGGCCGGGGGCGTGCGCGCCGGTCATCGTCTCGGCGAAGGCGCGCAAGCGATCGCGGCGTCGGCGCAGGGCGCGCAGGCGCCGGACGGGTGAGGGGGGTGTGCCGGTCAGCCGGGCGGTGATGGCCAGCGCCGCCAACTCGCCCTCTACTCGGGCTAGTTCGGCTCCGCCGATGCCCGAGGTCTCGCCTGCCGCCCACATGCCCCGGAGCGAGGTCTCTTGCAGGGGGCTCAGTTCGAGGGCGTGGGTTCCGTCGGGGGTGCGGCGGGTGGCGCAGCCGAGCGCGGTCGCCAGGTCGATCTGCGGGACCAGGCCGTGACCCACCGCGAGCGCGTCGCAGGCGATGCGGCGTTCCGTGCCGGGTACGGGCCGCCAGGCGCGGTCCAGTCGGGTGACCGTCACCGCCTCCACCCGGTCCTTGCCGTGTGCCTCGGTCACCGCGCTGCGGGTACGCAGACGTACGCGGTGGCGCAGCAGGGCCGAGCCGTGGAGCGCCGCCTCGGCGAGCTTGTGCGGGTTGGCGGCGAGTGCGGCGGGGCGGCGGGCGTAGCCGAGGTAGCCGGAGGCCTCGATCAGCTCCGGGACGCGGGCGCCGGCCGCGGTGAGCGAGGCGGCCACGGCGAGCAGCAGCGGGCCGCTGCCCGCGACGACGATGTTCCTGCCGGGCAGCACGAGGCCGGACTTGAGCATCGCCTGGGCTCCGCCCGCGCTCACGACGCCGGGCAGGGTCCAGCCGGGGAAGGGGAGATGACGTTCGTACGAGCCGGTGGCGAGGAGGATGGCGCGGGCTCGGACGATGGCGGGGCGCTGTCGCTGTCCGTGCGGGTTGCCGGTGGTGGTTGTCCTGGCTCCCGCCTGGGTAGTGAGGCCCGCGCCGTCCTCGCCGGTGACCGCGTGAATGACCCACTGTGCCCCGGACTCCCCGGCCTCCATGGGGGCCTCGGGTCTTCCGGGTGTTCCGGGCGTCTCGCGGGTGACCGTCCAGACGTGGTGGCCGAGGAGCGGGGTGACGGCGCTCGCCGCCAGACGGTCGCGGAGGTCGGTGAAGGCGGGCCAGTCGTGGTGCAGGGCCTCGGGGCGGGTGGCGCCCGCGGCGGGGGAGGGGTGTCGGTAGAACTGGCCGCCCGGCTGCCCGGACGAGTCCAACAGAGCGACCGACAGGCCGAGTTCGGACGCGGTGACGGCACCGGCGAGGCCCGCCGGGCCCGCGCCGAGTACCGCGAGGTCGTACATCTCCTCAGCTGGCGAGTCCGGCATGGCCGTCCCCTTCCTGCGTGGTCACCGCGTCGCCGGGCCGGGCGGTGACCAGGCAGGCCCGCCGGTTGGGGTGGCCGTTGACGGTGGCGAGGCAGTCGTAACACTGGCCGATCCCGCAGAACGCGCCGCGCGGCCGGCCGCCCACCCGGGTGTTCCGCCAGGCGAGGATCCCGGCGGACCAGAGCGCGGCGGCGATGGACTGGCCCGGCGAGGCGGCCAGTTCACGCCCGTCGAAGGTGATCGGGAAGGTGGTGCCGGAGGTGGCGCCCACGAGGTTGGCCGGCGTCCGGCTGCCCTGAGGCCGGTCGCCGCGAGCCCTGCTGTCGTCGTCCTGCGTCATGGGGCTGGCTCCTCTCCGAGGCCGATGCGCACGTCGGGGCATTGAGTGAAATGAATGCAGTGGGCGAGTCGAGCGAGGTGAGTCATAGGGGCGGCGTGGACGCCTCTCGTGAGAAACGGTCAGGGGCGAACGGCCCCGGACTCAGCGGAGTATCACGACCCGTCAGCATGGCGGCGATGAGCAGTCCTGTCGCCGGTGCCAGCCCGATGCCCGCGCCTTCGTGGCCGCACGCGTGCAGCAGGCCGGGGACGCGTGGGTCCGGGCCGATCGCCGGCAGGTGGTCGGGGAGGTAGGGGCGGAAGCCCGCGTAGGCGCGGATCGCCCGCACCTCGGCGAGTGCGGGGAAGAGGCGGGTGGCCTGCGCCGCGAGGCGCCGCAGGACCTCCACGGACAAGGTGCGGTCGAAGCCCACCCGCTCACGGCTCGCCCCGATGAGCACGGGCCCCGCCGGGGTTCCCTCCACCACGGCGGAGGTCTGGAGGGCGGCCGAGCCGCTGGCGACGTCGGCGACGTAGTCCGCGGAGTACACCTTGTGCCGCACCACGCGCGGCAGCGGTTCCGTGACCAGGACGAAGCCGCGCCGGGGGAGTACCGGCAGCTCCACGCCCGCCAGAGCGGCCAGTTGGCCGCCCCAGGTGCCGGTGGCGTTCACCACGTACGGTGCTCGCGCCTCGCCCGCCCGGGTCCGTACCCCGCGCACCTCGCCGTTCGCCCCGGTGAGGACCGCGGTGACCTCCTCGCCGAGCCGCAGCGTGAGGCGCCCGGGGCCCTTCCCGTCCGCCGCCCGCAGCAAGTGCGCGGCTGCGAGGGCGGGTTGGACCTGGGCGTCCTGGGGGTAGTGGAAGCCGCCCGCGAGCCCGGGAGCCAGGTACGGTTCGAGGTCGGCGAGGCGGTCGTGGGGTACTTCGACCGCCTCGACGCCGGCGCGCCGCTGCTCCGCCGCGAAGTCCCGCAGGGCGTTCATCCCGCCTTCCGTGGACGCGACGACGAGGCCGCCCTTTCTCTCGTACTCGATGCACGAAGGGAGTTGGGTCGCGAGGTCACGCCACAACTCGGTGGAGAGAAGCGCCAGTTCGAGTTCGGGGCCCGGCTCCTTGTCGGAGACGAGGAGGTTTCCCTCGCCCGCTCCTGTGGTGCCGCCGGCGACGGGGCCGCGGTCGATGACGGTGACGTGGAGGCCGGAGCGGGAGGCGTAGTAGGCGCAGGCCGCGCCGACCACCCCCGCCCCCACGACGATGACGTCCGAGAATTCCGGTGGTCCGGAAGGGTGTCCCGTGAGCACGGCAGTAATATTTCACATGGCACTGGTGCTGCCAAGGGTGCGTGCGTGAAGGGAAGTTGTTCGCGACCGAGCGGGCTCAGCCGCGGGCTCAACCGCGGCGGTTGTGGGTGCCGGGGGTGTAGCCGAGGGCGCGGCGGAACACATCGATGAAGGCGCTGGTGGAGGCCCATCCGCAGCGGTGCGCGACCGTGGTGACCGGTGCGCCGTCGGCCAGCATGCGCAGGGCGTGGTAGAGGCGGAGCTGGGTGCGCCACTGGGGGAAGGTCATGCCCAGCTCGCGGCGGAAGAGACGGCTGAGGGTGCGTTCGCCCGCTCCGACGGCGGCTGCCAGTTCGGCCAGGCCGCGCGCGTCCGCGGGGTACCCGTGCAGCAGGTCGCAGACGGCGGCGAGGCGCGGGTCCGCGGGGGTGGGCAACTGGACGGGCTGCTGTGGCGAGGCACGCAGCTGGTCGAGGAGCACCGCGCGCAGCCGCCGCCGCTCCAAGGTCTCCTCGTGCGGGGTCCGGGTGCAGGCGAGGATCAGTTCGCGCAGCAGCGGGCTGACGGTGAGGACGGCGGGAGCGTCGAGGCCGAGAGGGTTCGCGTCGGCGGGCAGGCCGAGCAGGTGCAGGTCCAGGTGGCCGTGGGCGCGGTGGGCGTGGACGCAGCCGGCGGGGACCCAGATGGCACGGGTGCCGGGCGCGAACCACGTACCGGCGTCCGTGGTGACGGCCACGACCCCCGAACCCGCGTAAATGATCTGGTGGTTGTCGTGCCGGTGCGCGTCGATGCGTTCGCCGGGGGCCAGGACCTGGGTGCGGGTGGGCGCCTCCGGGGTGTGGCGGATGTCCGGCTGGGCAGGTTGGGCTTGGCGGGTGTCCGGCTGGGCAGGTTGGGCTTGGCGGGTGTCCGGCACAGGTTCGGTGCGGCGGACGTCCGCAGGTTGGGCCTGGCGGGCTTCCGGTGGCGCAGCTCGGGCGCGGCGGGCGTCCCGCTGGGCAGCTCGGGCGTGGCGGAAGTCCGACATAGGTTGGCACTTTATCGGAAGCGCGCCAACGGAGTACGTGGCGACGATGAGGCGGTGTCAGATAAGCAGCCCTCATATACGCGACGGAATCCTCCCGGCAGGTGGCGCGCCCCGGCCCCGTTCCAGGGCAGGGGGATGGCGCCCCCTCGGAGTAACGTGTCCGCGCCCCGTCAGCGACGGAAGCCCACC